>CAZZZG010000220.1:0-2017 GCA_964658525.1 uncultured Edaphobacter sp. | reverse complement strand
CTCTTCTCTTTACGCTAGGGAAATCGTTACTGGCCCTCTACCTTGGGAAAGCAAGCCCGGATCGGCCTATGGAGCAGCAGGATCCCTCGTCGCAATGGTTATCTGGGTGTACTACTCCGCGCAGATATTTTTCTTTGGTGCAGAATTCACTCACGTCTATTCCATTTGGGCGGCAGGGAAATCGCCACCCTTGGCGACGTCAAAGTCTTCTGCAGGTGCAGCAGGGCCCTGAGCGGTTAGCTCTTCATCTACATCTTTCGATGCAGTGATCGAATGAATTACCGCCAGGAGAAGCAAATATACTCTTGTCGTGAATTGGATTAGCCGATAGATCCGCGTACTCGACAACTTCGGTTGGATACGTTTTTGGGATCCTTATGATACGAACGTCTTGACGTACTTGGGATCAGATAGTCTGTTGAGCTGAAACTGTGACCAAATGAATAAGAAATCTAATTTGACCGAAACGGCGAGGCTTCTGCGCATTGTCACCTTCGTCGTCGTAGTCGCCTCGCTCTACTTCGGTCGCAGCGTGTTTATCCCGCTGGCCCTCGCGTTATTACTTTCCCTGCTTCTGGCGCCGGTGATGACTTCTCTCGGTCGACTCCGGTTACCGCGTGTGGCTTCAATCCTCCTGATAGCCCTCTGTCTGAGTACGTTAGCTTTTGGGTTCGCCTGGAAGCTGTCCGTTGAACTGACAGATTTGGCTGGTCAACTGCCTGGCTACAAGACGATATTGGAAGAGAAGATCCATGTGCTAAGTGGATTACGCAACTCGAACTTCAGCAAAGTGTCAGAGACCTTTGGAGATCTTGAGAAAGACTTAGCTAAGGCCGGTTCAGAGTCCCCAGAGCAAGGTCATACCAAGAAGCCGCCTCAAGGATCCCCGCCCGATCGGCCACTGGCAGTAGAGGTCGTACCTCAGTCGAACACGATTGCCTATGTCGAAAACGTACTGGGCTCAATGGGGGCAGCGGGCCTTGTTGTTGTCTTTACAATTTTTGTCCTCATGGGGCAAGAAGACCTTCGCAATAGATTCATCCATCTGTCGAGCGGTGGCCGGCTGCATGTAATGACTCAGGCTCTCGACGAGGCAACACGTCGCATCCAGCGCTATCTGTTTTTGCAGTCGGCTGTAAATGCCGCTTACGGTTTGATCGTCGGGGTGGGTTTGTACCTAATCGGGATACCTGAGGCTTGGCTGTGGGGTCTCCTTGCGGCGATCCTTCGCTTCATGCCCTACATTGGTGCCCCCGCATCTGCTGCAATTCCAATACTTCTATCGCTCGCTGTGTTTCCCGGATGGGGACACGCGTGGGGCACCATGGCCTCTTTCGTTGCGCTAGAACTCATCGTAGCGAACTTTGTTGAGCCTCTTCTGTATGGGTCACAGGTTGGTCTCTCCGCTCTGGCGATTCTCGTCGCAGCCGTGTTTTGGACTCTGATATGGGGTTTTCCTGGCTTAATATTGTCTACGCCGCTAACCGTCTCCTTGGTCGTTATGGGACGGTACATCCCAAGTCTAAGTTTCCTTAAGATTCTCTTGGGCGACGAATCGGAGCTATCGCGAGGCGATCTTTACTACCAGCGTCTGCTAGCTTCAGATCAAGGCGAGGCCAAGCTTGTCTTAGAACAGTATCTTCAGACCAAGTCCCTCGATGAGCTCTACAGCGAAGTTCTAATTCCGGCTCTCAGCCTCGTCGAACAGGACCGGCATCGCAACGAATTGGATGATGCCACACTAAGTTTTATTATGCAGAGCACACGTGAGTTGATCGAAGAGTTGAGTGACACCTCAGTGATCAACGTCGCCGAAACCCCGTGCCTAACAGACAGTTCAGCGAGTTGCGTTGTTTGCATACCAGCACGAGATGAGGCGGACGAACTTGTTGGCCTGCTTTTGACGCAGTGCATCGAAAGAAGCGGGTTGAGCAGCCATAGCGTTCCTATCGGGCCAATTGGTGAAATGCTTTCGACAACAGCCGAACTTCGGCCAACCGTTGTCTGTATCTCCGCA
>CAZZZG010000219.1:0-3020 GCA_964658525.1 uncultured Edaphobacter sp. | reverse complement strand
AGTATCGCCTGCTCTTGCTATGCCAAGGCAGGAAGATGAGTTAGCCTGTTAGAGGCGAACCGATAAGTTCTCCCCAAACGCACAAATTCACCCCACTCGTCCACCCACAAGGATAAGCAATGAGCCCCTGGCGCACCTGGAGAACCCGACTCATTCTCATCTTCGCGGTGCTCGGCCCGGGCTTTATCACGGCCAATGTGGACAACGACGCCGGCGGCATCCTCACCTACTCCGCCGCAGGCGCGCAGTTCGGCTATACGCTTCTGTGGACGATGATCCCCATTACCCTCGCGCTCATCGTTGTGCAGGAGATGTGCGCCCGCATGGGCGTAGTCACTGGCAAAGGCCTCAGCGACCTCATCCGCGAAGAGTTCGGCCTCCGCATCACCTTCGTCATCATGATCCTTCTGGTGGCGGTCAACTTTACCAATGTGGTCACCGAGTTCTCCGGCATCGCAGGCAGTATGCAGCTCTTTCACGTCAGTAAATACATCAGCGTCCCTATCTGTGCGGCCATCGTGTGGGCGCTTGTGGTCAAGGGCGACTACAAGAGCGTCGAAAAGATCTTCCTCATAGCCAGCGTCTTCTACATCGCCTACATCATCACCGGCGTCCTCAGCGGCCCTGACTGGCACCTTGCGATGGTCGAGACAGTCAAGCTACCTCCACGCAACGTCTGGTCAGACAAAGACTACGTTTACACAACCGTCGCAGTCATCGGCACCACCATCACTCCATGGATGCAGTTTTACCTGCAGTCCTCCATCGTTGAAAAGGGTGTCAGCATCCGCAAGTACAAAACCTCACGGCTGGACGTCATCGTAGGCTCTATCTTCACCGACATTGTGGCCTGGTTCATCGTAGTAGCGTGCGCCGCCACCCTCTACACCCACGGCATCCGCCACATCACCGACCCCTCAGATGCCGCTGGTGCGATGAAACCTTTGGCCGGGCAATACGCCTTCATCCTCTTTGCTGCCGGGCTCTTCAATGCATCCCTGTTTGCGGCATCGATCCTGCCGCTATCGACCGCCTACACCGTCTGCGAAGGACTCGGCTTCGAAAGCGGCCTGGATAAGAGCTTCAACGAAGCAAAGTTCTTCTACTGGCTCTATAGCGTGCTGCTCTTCGCGGGCGCGGCCATCGTGCTCATACCGAATTTTCCCTTGGTGAAGTTCAGCATCCTTTCGCAGGTGCTGAACGGCATTCTTTTGCCGCTGGTTTTGGTCTTCATGTTGAAGCTCATCAACAAGCACGATCTCATGGGCAGCTACACCAACAAGCCCTGGTTCAACGCCATCGCATGGACGACCGTCATCATCGTCACATCACTCTCGTTCATCCTTGTCTGGAATACACTTCACGGCTAGACACTTGCTACTCCTACAGCAGTTTGCCTTCAGACAGATCCCGAATCAACCCAAGATCCGCCGCCAGAAAGTCATAGCCCGGCAGCTCCGTCAAAGGAGCCCACCGCATGTCATTGAAGATTCGGTTCTCCAACGGGCCATCGAACTCCCGCACCACGAAGAACTGAAGATCGATCGAGCCGCCGTTACGATATTTGTGCCTGACCCGCGCCACCCGCCGGCCAATCACAGCGGTAATCCCTAATTCTTCGTTCAATTCACGAGCCAGCGCGTCCTCCGACGTCTCGCCGGCCTCAATCTTCCCACCCGGGAACTCCCACTTGAGGCTCATCGGCTGGTCCGGTTTCCGTTGACAGATTAATACTTCGAGCCCACGGCCGCCTTCCTCCGCAACCCCGCGCAGAATAAGAGCCGCAACCACCAATCGGACTGGCTTCTGTACCGCGGCTTCAACATGCTCCTCGAGTTTGCGAATCGGCTCTCTCACCTGACTACAGATTAGACGATACTCGCAGCCCAAAAGCTTCTATTCGCTTTACTTAGGCCGGACGAACTGTTGCAGGATAGTAGACCGGCCAGCCTTCCTGCGCACTCCGCTCAGACAGAGCCGGGGAAGGATTTACGGGAAACGCCCGTCTCGCGATGGCCAACATCGCCGCATCATGGACCGAGTTCCCGAAGACCGCATCGGGCGCCGTCACCCCCGCCCGTCTAAGCGATGCCACCTTGCCCTCGTCTGTCGGAACATCCAGAATCGTATCGGTTACCACCCCGTCCTTCACATGCACCCGGGCCGCCAGCACTCGCTCAGCCGGAATCCCAAAGCGCTTCATGCCCTCTTCAATCACCCAGTTGTTCGTCGAGCTCACCGCCCAGATATTGACGCCCTTAGCCCGAAGTTCGTCCACCAACTCTTTCATTTCGGCAAAGATGTTCGGCTCAATCTGGCTTGCAAAGAAGTTCTTTGCCGCACGCCGCAGCTCGTCTTCGCGCAGCCGCTGGTACATCTGCACCATCTCGCCGCAGATCGCGACCTCAGACACTTCACCCTTCATGTATCCGCGATATCGAGAGTCGATCCAGTCGGTCGCCTCTCGCGAGACGAGCCCAATCTCGATCGTCCACTTCATAAAACCAGTTCCGGCGTCTCCCGACCAAAGCGTTCCATCGCAATCAAAGACTGCAACGGAAGGAGACAGGGAATAAACTGCCGAATGAAACTCCGACGTACTCAGGCGACTCACTGAAAGAACATGGCTCACGATGTTGACTCTACTTTTCTGCGCGTCTCTTCCGCGCGTTAGCAAATGCGTCGATAATTATCTCTTCAATTTTACTACTCGCTCGGCCCAGACATCACCGTCTTCTAACCGCAGTTATGTCTGAAATATCTAAAAAGATCTTCGAAAAAACGTAAATTGTTCGGAAAACATCACAAACTTTAACCTTTTTTTGATCTTGCAGCTTGATAGCTGGTCGTACGCCAATCGTGCTCTTCGCTTGAGGCATCTCAACGGTTCGAGGAGCACTTATGAGCGAGTTCAAACAACTTACGGGCACGGAAGGTCTTAAGAAAATCGGTTCACTCATCGAAGACATTCCGATCGCCATGCTTGTCACAACGGGAGAAGACGGCTCCTTCGACAGCCG
>CAZZZG010000218.1:0-3144 GCA_964658525.1 uncultured Edaphobacter sp. | reverse complement strand
GCATCAACGACGAGGTCAACACCATCATGGACCTCTACAACTTCATCGTCGCCTTCCCCAAGATCGAATCCTTCATCCACCTCCCCATCCCAGGCATCATGAAGTTCCGCCGCTCCAAAGCCCGCCTTGACGCCGTAGTAGACCGCCTCATCCGCGAGCACCGCGAAGCCGCCGCCCGCGGGGAACCAGATCGCGGAGACCTCCTGTCCATGCTCCTCGCGAGCAAGTACGAGTCCGAAGACCCCACCCAACAAACCGGCATGTCCGACGAACAAGTCCGCGACGAAGTCCTCACCATCTTTCTCGCCGGTTACGAAACCGTAGCCAACGGCCTCACCTGGACCTGGTATCTCCTAAGCCAAAATCCAACCATCGAATCCAAACTCCACGCCGAACTCGACGCAGTCCTGGGCACCGGCCCCACCCAACGCCTCCCCACCCTCGCCGACTATCCCGCCCTCCGCTACACCGAACAGGTCTTCGCCGAATCCATGCGCCTCTACCCACCCGCCTGGGCCATGGGCCGCATGTCTACCAAACCCATCACCCTCGGCCCCTACACCATGCCATCCGGCGCTCACTTCTTCTTCAGCCAATACATCATGGGCCGCGACCCGCACTACTTCCCCGACCCACTCCGCTTCGACCCCGACCGCTTCACGCCCGAAAACAAAGCCGCCCGCCACAAATTCACCTACTTCCCCTTCGGCGGAGGCAGCCGCCAATGCATCGGCGAAAGCTTCGCCTGGATGGAAGGTGTCTTCAGTATCGCCACCCTCGCCCAACGTTGGCGCATGACCTACCTCGGCACAACCCCACCCGAAGTCCAGGCCAAGATCACCCTTCGCCCGCGCGACCCCCTCATGATGCAGCTCATTCCCCGCTGATCAAACCAAACTAATCCACCGCAACAATCACACTCGAAGCCTTGAACGCCGCGCACACCTGCTCTCCCAGATGCAGCTCCAGCCGATGCAGACTTCCATCCGTAATCACGCCAGTCAATAGCTCTCCACCCGGCAACCGGATCGACACCTCATCGTTCACGCTGCCTTCGTGAATCATCTCCACCACTCCGCACAGAATATTTCGAGTGCTGATCTTGCTCTTGTCCATATCCTTCCCAATAATGATCCAACTGGCCTTCACCAACGCCCAGGCCTTCATCCCGTCTTTCAACCCCATCGCCTCCACACTGCCATTCGTAATCACCGCAACGATCTCGCTCCCAGCTTCGGTCGCCAACACGACCTCGGAGTTCACCGCGCCCTTCGTAATCTTGCTGATCGTTCCACCCAGCGTATTTCGCGCACTTGTCTTCATTCGCCTTCACCTCATCATCATCGATCCAAATTCAAAAAGCCCATCCCACGCGGCCAACTTTACTCCAATCTCCCAACTCCAATCACACACATGCAAAATAGAATGCACGCACGTAGCCTTCTGCTTGCTCTCCTCCTTGCAGCATCCTCCTTCACTGGACAAACCCCGCCCACCTCTCCCGAGCAGACTCTCCTCCAACTAACCAATCAAGCCCGCGCCGCGCACAACCTCCCTCCCCTACACTGGGACAACGCCCTCGCGACCGCAGCCAAAACTCACGTCCAACGCGTCCGCAACGAACCCGGCGAACTCCTCCATCAATACCCCGGCGAACCCGACCTCACCACTCGCGGCGCGCAAGCCGGAGCCCACTTCACCACCATCGCCGAAAACGTCGGTCGCGGCACCGACATCCCGCTCATCCATCAAACCTGGATGAACAGCCCCAGCCACCGCGCCAACATCCTCGACCCCAATCTCAACGCAGTCGGAATTTCCCTCACAGAAAATCACGGCCTCTTCTCCGCCGTCGAAGACTTCTCCCGCAGCGCAACCGTCCAATCCTTCAACTCGCTGGAAAAACAAGTCGCCCAGATCCTGCTCGAGCATGGCATCGCGCCCGCCGAATCCAACGCCGACGCCCATCAAACCTGCACCATGCAAAATGGCGCTGCAGGCTCTCCCAAGCTAGTCGTCCAGTGGGACGGCCCCGATCCAACTCTCCTGCCCGACGCTCTGCTCCGCGCCATCGCCACCGGCAGATACACCACCGCCGAAGTTGCAGTCTGCGCCAGCAAACAACCCCAGTTCACCACCTACAACACAGCCGTGCTCCTCTACTAAATTTAATCGCGACCAACGGGAGCGCCACCCAAAGGAGTACACAAGTCACGAAGTGACCGCCGCCCGCGCAGGGCGCATTTAGCCTTAAAAAAGAATCAAAAAATAATCCGCATACGAGCATTCAGCAGCACGCTGGTATAAGCCTTCGCCGCATACATCGGATGAATCGACACCTGCACGTCCGGTCCAATCTCCATGCTCTTGGTCATGCGAATCCGATAAAACGTCTCGACGATACTCTCGTGTCGCTTCCCCGCACGCGTCGGTTGAATGTAGTTGAACGCCGTCCCAAACATATCGCCCCGCCGTCCAAACGGGCTAACATTCGTCAGTCCCAGCGTGTCAGTCTGTCTGATCGCCGTTCCCGTCTCCGTCGCGAATCCATACCGGCCAAACGGCGCCCATCCATTCGCATACTCGTGATCGAAACCAAACGCGACACCATGCCCGCTTCCCGTGTTCTTCGTGTCGTCACGCCACCCTCCAACACGCAGCTTCAAATACTTGCTCCCCGGCGCACCATCAAACCAGCCGAACTCCACGCCCTCAAGGAACTTCCCCTGCGCCATCGTTCCGATCCCTGTGTACTGCGAACCGATGGTGTCGATCGCCAAAGCATGCATGTAGAAGTGGCGCGTCATCTGAAAATCAACCGCTCCTCCGCCCGCGTACGTTCCGTCCGAAGCGATGGCAAGGTTGCCATCGTTCTCTCCATTCAAAAACTGAGTTCTCTCATCGTTGTTCAGAAAGCTCAGGCTGACATACTGATTCGGATGTATCTTGCCTGCATAAAACGACAGCCTCTTATGCAGGAAATCCTGCCGCCAATAAAGGACGTTCACAGTAATTGGCCGTTGCGCCCCGCCCCCCTGAAGGCAATTCAAAAAAATACCCGACCCCATCTGGTCGCTCAGGTTCCACTGTTGACTCATCCCGATATTGGTTCCCGAACGCACCAGCAGCGCAATCGAGCCAGCC
>CAZZZG010000217.1:0-3236 GCA_964658525.1 uncultured Edaphobacter sp. | reverse complement strand
CCATGAACGGGTTCATGCGGGGGATGCACATCGAGCACGGATGGGACCTCGTCTGCGGGATTCACTTGGGACTAGCGTAGCAAACGTTTGGCCGGGATGCATGTTTTGGAGGCTGGAGTCCCTTCGGCCTGGTTTGGTGTTGTCGGGTTACTGTTAGCAGGACGATTGATCTGTGATCGCGCGCCGTTTGATTTGTAACCAAAAATGTGATATAATACTAAAGGTCACGTTATGGCAAACGCGACAGGGGGACAGCCAATCATTTGATAAGCGATTTAAGGAGCCGTCATGAAAAATCTGGATACAGAGGTAGAAGACTTTCTCAAGCGATTCGAGATTAACGCTAATGTCGGCAGTGCTGATGAGATTGTGGAGCAGTTCGCTGACGTTTTTATGGCGGCCGATCCAAGCGGCGCGCGTGCAGTTCCGTCTTCGAAGCTACTGACGGCGATCCCGCAGCGAAAGAAACTGTTTGAGAGTGCGGGAGGTGGAGCGACTGGGCTGGTCTCGGTAGAGCAGACAAGGCTGGATGATCGTTACATTTTGCTGAAGACCGCGTGGCTGATGAAGTTTGATCGGGGAAACGGGCCCAGCGACAATCTTATTTTGCGTTCGACGTTTGTGCTGTATCGATCGAATGATGGGCTAAAGATCGTTTTCTATTTGAATCACGAGGATCTGGTGTCTCTTCTGCGAGAGAGAGGATCTCTGCCGCCGGATAAGAGCTAGTCCGGCGTGTCGCTAATCCCGAGAGGACCGCGCCAGGACTTCGGCAAGGTGCATTGGTTTGGCGTTGGTGTTTTGGGTGACTTGCTCGGCGCAGCTGAAGCCGTCGGTGACGAGGATGGTGCTGGCGGCTTTGTTGCGGACGGCGGGGAGCAGAACGCGGTTGGCTAGAGTTTGCGAGACGGCGTACTTGTCTTTTTCGAAGCCGAAGGGGCCCGCCATGCCGCAGCAGCCTGAGTCCAGTAGTTCGACCTCGGCTCCGGTGAGGCGGAGGAGTGTTATTTCATCTTGCATGCCCATGGTGGCGCGGTGATGGCAGTGGCCGTGGACGAGAATCTTTTCGTTGAGTTGTGGCGGCTTGTAGTGTGGGGCGCGTTTGACGAGGAACTCGCTGAGGAGGAAGGTCTGGTCACGGAGTTTTTGTGCGCGAGGATCGTGGGGGAGGAGGTTGGTGAGCTCATCGCGGAAGACGGAGGCGCAGGAAGGCTCGAGCACGACGATGGGTGTGCCGGCTTGTAGCTGCGCGGTGAGGGCGTTGAGGGTTTTTAGGAGATAGTCTTTGGCGGTGTCGAGCATGCCGAAGTCGTAGAGGGGACGGCCGCAGCAGAGGTGCTGCGTGGGGAGCGTGACGCGGAAACCGGCATAGGTGAGGACGTTGTGCGCGGCACGCATGGCGGCGGGATGGAAGTAGTTGTTGAAGGTGTCGGCCCAGAGGAAGACCTCGGGGGCTTCGGCGGGGAGCGGGATGCGGCGGTCGCGGCGGCGTTGAGGGTCGCGGGCGAGGCGGCGATCTGGGGTGAAGGGCTTGGAGAAGCGCGGGAAGCTGCGGTTTGGGTGGATGTGGAGGATTTTTTTTATGACGGCGCTGATGAGGGGCGTGTGGTTGATGGTGTTAACGAGGTGCGGTGCGTAGGAGGCGAGGCGCGCGAAGACGTCGATGCGGCCGAAGGCGTAGTGAGAGAGTGGGCGGGATTCGCCTTCGTAGTGGTGGGCGAGGAACTCGGATTTGTAGGTGGCCATGTCGACCGAGACGGGGCACTCGGACTTGCAGGCTTTGCAGGCGAGGCAGAGGTCGAGGGACTCTTTGACCTGCTTGTTCTTCCACTGGTCGGGTAGGACTTCGCCCTGCATGAGTTCCCAGAGAAGATGGGCGCGGCCGCGGGTGGAGTGGAGCTCTTCGCCGGTGGCCATGAAGCTGGGACACATGGTGCCGGCGTCGGTTTTGCGGCATGCTCCTACGCCGACGCAGCGGAGATTGGCGTCGGCGAAGGAGCCGTTGTTTTCGGTGTAGGCGAAGTGAGTCTTCGGGTGCCAGGGGTTGTAGTCGGCGCCGAGGCGGAGGTCTTCGTGCGGCTCGTGGGCGTCGATGAGCTTGTTGGGGTTGAGGCGGTTGGTGGGATCGAAGAGATGCTTGAAGGTGCGGAAGGCCTGCATCAACTCTTCGCCGAACATTTTGGGGAGGAGCGCGCCGCGCGCCTGGCCGTCGCCGTGTTCGCCGGAGAGAGAGCCGCCGTGGGCGAGGGCGATGTCGGCGGCGCTGTCCATGAACTGGCGGAATTTGAGGATGCCTTCGGGAGTTTCGAGGTCGAAGTTGTGGCGCATGTGGACGCAGCCCTGGCCGAAGTGACCGTACATGGGGCTGCGATAGCCATACTCATTCATGAGAGCGAAGATGGCGCGGAGATAGCTGCCGAGTTGGTGAGGATCGACGGCAGCGTCTTCCCATCCCTCCCAGCCGGTGCCGACGCCGGGGATGAAGGCGGTGGCGCCGAGGGCGGACTCGCGGATGCGCCAGACGTTTTTTGCTTCGGCGGAGGTGTAGATGCGGGTGGATGGTTGCGCGGGAAGAGTTTTGAGATAGGCGACGAGGGCGCGTGCTTTGGCGTTGGCTTCGGGTTGGGTGTCTGCGCCGAACTCAACGATGAGGAAGCCGTTGCCTTCCGGGAGGAGCTTGAGCTCTTCGGCGAACTTCTGCTTACGGCGCATGGCGTCGAGGAGGAGGCCGTCCATGCCTTCGAAGCCGATGGGCTTGTGGTCGAGAATATGGGGGACGTTGTCGGCACCGAGGAAGATGTCGGGGAAGCCGACGCCGACGAGAGTGCGGCAGGGTGGGGATTGGACGAGCTGCAGGGTTGCGCCGAGGATGATGGCGCAGGTGCCTTCGCTGCCTACCATCGCGCGGGCTACGTTGAAGGAGTTTTCGGGGAGGAGCTCATCGAGGTTGAAGCCGGAGACGCGGCGGGGAATGTTGGGGAACTTTTCGCGGACCTGGGTTGCGTAGGTGTCGCGGAGAGATTTGAGAGTTGCGTAGATCTCGCCGACGCGGCCGCCTGCTGCGATGTGCGCAGCGAGCTCGGCTTCGGTAGTGGGGCCAACGGTGAGGCGGGTGCCGTCGTAGAGGAGGAGGTCGAGAGAGGCGATGTTGTCGACGGTTTTGCCGCCCATGAGACCGTGAACGCCGCAGGAGTTGTTGCCGATCATGCCGCCGATGGTGCAGCGGCTGTGGGTGG
>CAZZZG010000216.1:0-3293 GCA_964658525.1 uncultured Edaphobacter sp. | reverse complement strand
CCGCTGACCTACTGATTACGAATCAGTTGCTCTACCAACTGAGCTACATCGGCCTACGTCTCTATTCTAGCGGCTTCGCAGCCATCCGCCAAATCTTCTATTCGATCCCGCACTCTTGGCTTTGCCACAGACCCAAATAATCAACCGCCATCGAGAATCAATCGGCAAGGTGTCGGTTCGCAATTTCGATGAAGTTTCTTGCGAGGACACTCTCTGCTCCCGCCTTGACTCCGAGATCAATTGAAGTCCGGCACATGGCCTTCACCTCTCGATAGACAACCCCCGGCACCGTAACCCTCGCAACGCATGCCGGCGCCAGCGACACACCAAGGCCAGCAGACACTAGCCGCACCAGCGTCAGCCACTGCGGCGCATCCTGGACGATGTTGGGGTGAAACCCTCCCCTCTCGCAACAAGCGATGGTTCGGTCATAGGCAAGCGGGCCCATCCGTCGCGCAAACATGATGAACGGCTCTCCCTCCAGCGCCTTGACGCTCAAAGTTCTTCGCCGAGCCAACACGTGCGCCTCCGGCAGAACAGCCACATACTTTTCTTTCAACAGCGTAGTGATGCGAATCCCCTCAGTCGGATCCCCATCCCGTAGAAACGCAAGATCAATCTGCCCATTGAGCAGCGCCGAGATCTGCGCAGAGGTCACTAGCTCACGCAGACGCAGTTCCACCTTCGGATAACGATGTCGAAAACTCTGAATCGCAGCAGGCAAATCCGTAAACATCACCGAGCCGCTGAACCCCACCGTCAGCGTCCCCTCTTCGCCGCGCCCGAGTCTGCGAACCTGTGCGAGGTCTTCGTCCACCTTCTCGATCGTGCTTCGAGCACGTCTTGCAAGCAGTTGGCCGGCCGCCGTCAGCTTGACCCCCCGTGTCGTCCGCTCAAACAGAGCATGACCAAGCAGCTGTTCCAGCCGCTTGATCTGTTGGCTTAGCGGAGGCTGTGCCATCCCCAGACGCCTGGCCGCCCTGCTGAAATGAAGCGTCTCTGCGACCGCGAGGAAGTAGCGTAGATGTCGCAACTCGATCTGGTCGCTCATACGCCAATGATATAGATTGCGATCTTTTACCTATTGGACATCCTGCGAAACTACTCGTAGCGTTGACTTCAGGGAGACGTCGTTCATTCCCCGCTCACCAGAAAGACTAACGGAGGCTCCTATGAACAACATTGCTCTTGACTTCAAAATTCGGGAATTTGAACCAGGAGACGAGATCGCCTTCCGTCTCCTGAACGAAGAGTGGATCACCCGCGAGTTCGTTCTCGAGCCGAAGGATGTCTACTCCCTCTCAAACCCCCAGGCGACCATTCTCGATCGCGGCGGCAGAATCTTTTTTGCCATTCAAAACGGCGACGCCGTCGGCTGCTGCGCACTCGTCGCCATGGAACCCGGAGAGTTCGAAGTAGCCAAGATGGCTGTAACCCGGGCCTGTCAGGGTAGCGGAATCGGCCGCCGCCTGCTCGAAAAGGTTGTAGACGAAGCAAGAATGTCAGGCGCAACCCGCCTCTACCTCGAGACTAACCACAAGCTCACCCCTGCCATTCACCTCTACGAAGCAGTTGGCTTCCGGCGGCTTCCGCCTGACCGCGTAGTGCCTTCCCCCTATGCCCGTGCAGACGTCTCGATGGAGCTAACCTTCCCCATTCCGTAGAGACACATCGTTCACATGTCGCTCCATACTTCAAAATAAACCACACCCGCGACTCGCTCCTCATGTCACGTCACATCAAGCCGGTCAGAGCCTTCCCTCCTGCAATCCATCCCTCCTTCTTTACCGGTTGGCCACACAAGCATCGCTGCCGCAGCTATAGCGATCGCTATTGAAACACCGGACGCAGACCCTGAGACATAAAACGCTCTTCCTTTCAAAGAGCCTTCTGTTCCCTGCTCTGCAGAGACAACAAAGCGCTCAATCGTGAGGCAGCACCTCGAGCTCCCACTATCTCTTGTTCAGCTTCTCTCCCACTTTGGTAACCATCTACCTTTAAAAATCCCCCTCAAAATACCTTCCAGAAAAGCGAAGAGGCCACCCGGCAACGAGGTGGCCTCTTCTTTAGGGAGAATAGTTCCAACGGAGGCAAAGCCATCAGAACTTTCTGGCGAAATACTAAGTTTGGCGATATGACGTGTCAAGGCCAAAACTCGTCTACTGTAAGTCCTTGTTAAACATGCGGTTACAGGGGTTACTAACCTGACAACACCGCGTGCTATGTTCGCCTTACATTCGCTTTAGACCTATCCAGACAATCCCAAACAGCATTCCTATCAGCCGCTTAGCCCGATCCATGCACCATCATCAGTGCAGATATACCAGCCTTACGTCATCCCCGGGGGGTCGACTTCGGATCCCCTGTCTGAATTCGGGCTGCACTTCCGCTCAGGTCGATCCGAAGGAACTCCGGCTCAGTCGCCGCCGGCTTACCCTGAAGTACCCTAATCGCGGCCCGTCCGCCACCCAGAAACAATGCCAGAATTACCGCGGCCAAAGCCCCTAACCCACAGAAAATTAGAATGCTGGTTAGCAGACTGACAGTCTTTCTGATCTCTGCATGGAACTCTGGCGGTACCGGCTTGTTCCACGTCACCTCGCTCCGCAGATGGATCCCCTCTACCAACCTCTGCGCCTCGGCCGCGTTCCAGGCTCCGGTCGTCAGCAGCACCAACGGCCCCTCACGCCTCAGCATCACGGTTCCGGCCGCTCCACCCTCCCGGTTCATCTCCGTCTCAATCTGCCGCCCGTGGTCACCCGCAATCTGCGGCGTCGGGTAGAGCAGCATCGTCAGCGTGCCCTTCCCCTCATACTTCGCCGTCACAACCTCTGCAGCCTTATCGAAGCCAATGATCTCCGGCGGCAACACGCCACCCATCGCCTTGTAACCCACCGGCCCCAGCGCATAACGCTGCGACCCTTTTTCCAACCCCTTCGTCGGCAGATAAGTCGGCAGCAACGGAGACATCCCCTTAGGTCCGCCCACCTTCGGCAGCCCGGTCTCTACCGTCCGCAACAGTGCCTCAGCCGAAGCCGAACTACCCTTCAGATTCGCGACCACCACAGACACGCCACTCCGCACAACATAAGGCGCACTCTTGTAGAGGTAGTCATAAGCCGCGGCCGCTCCCGTCGCATCCTCAAACTGATAAACCGTAATCGTGCCGGCCGGTGCCGCACCGCCAGCCGTCGGACTTTGCGGCCCGCCCCGCTCATACCGCCGAAGCCCGTCAGGCGTTTCGCCGTGCCCCGAGCCACCCACAAGGACGACCCGCAGCCGGTGCCGCCCGC
>CAZZZG010000215.1:0-3347 GCA_964658525.1 uncultured Edaphobacter sp. | reverse complement strand
AATAAAACAGTTACGTACAAATTCTTCATAACAAAGTAGTTACGGATAAATCCTGCTTTGCAAAAAAGAATGGCCTCGAGGTTGGTAATCCTCGAGGCCATTTGTTTGCTCTGGGTTAAGTATAGCTGTTTGGTGATAACTCATACGCCACGCGATTGTTCAGGATTGGCGCGGGTTTTCGTGTGGAGGGGGCTTGACAGAAATTTGGGGGTGAAGGCGAGACGGCGATTATCTGAACCTTTCCGCCCGGCATTTCAAAACGAGACTCGCGACGGCAAATCACGAATCGCAAAATTCACATTTGACATCGACCGAGAATCCACTACCATACGGTTGTGAATAAATTGGATACAACATTTGCGGCTTTGTCTGATCCAACCCGGCGAGCGATGATCGAACGCCTCTCGCATGGGCCTGCCTCTGTGCATGGATTGACGGAACCGTTTGCACTCTCGCAGCAGATGATTTCGAAACATATCGCCTACCTGGTGCGGGCGCGGATTGTGATCAAGACAAAGCGTGGACGGGAGAGTGTGTGCACGCTTAGGCCAGAGGCGATTAAGACCGTCAGCGACTGGGCGATCAGCTATCGCCGATTCTGGGAAGAGCGCTTCGACAAGCTGGAAGTCGTTGTCAATCAAATGAAGAAAGAGGAGGTCAGAGATGGCAGAAAACACGGTTAACGAAGTTGAGCGGATGGTTGTGACAAGAGTTTTTGATGCCCCACGCGAGTTGGTTTGGAAGGCATGGACCGACCCGAAGTACATCATGCAGTGGTGGGGACCGAAGGGCTTTACTGCGCCTGTTTGCAAGATGGATTTTCGCGTTGGCGGAAAACTTCTCTGCTGCATGAAGGCTCCGGATGGGCAGGAGGGCTGGAATGCGGTTGAATATCACGAGATTGTTCCGTACGAGAAGATCGTCTCCTCCATGTACTTTTCCGACTCGGAGGGAAACAAGATTGACCTTGCGGAATTAGGAATAGAACATGAGGCCATTGCCGGTGCGTACGACGTGACCCTCTTTGAGGATCTCGGGAACGGCCAGACGAGACTCACCCACATTGGAAATGAGCCCATGGAGAGCGCGAAGAATAGCGGTCAAATGGAGGGCTGGATCGAGATACTCGATAAAGTTGCCGCAGTTGTTGCGGAGCTGGCGCAAGCGAAATAAGAAGCTGCAGTTTTGATTCGCGAAACTCAATCCTGGAGAAAGAAATGAAAAGACTACCGTTTCTCGCTATCGTCCTGGTGGCATTCGCATTTGCCGCCCAAGCCCAGGATGCGATGAAGAAAGATGCAGCCAAACCTGCCGATCCGGAAGTGAAAGTCGTGCTCGATTCCTGGAATGAGATTGGCCGCAAGCTGACGGCGATGGCCGAAGATTTTCCCGAGGACAAATATGACTTCAAGCCGACACCCGCGGAGCGGAGCTTCGCCGAGCAGCTGCTGCACGCGGCGGGTTCATGCTACTACTTCACGAATCCTGTGATGGGGCAGAAGCCTCCCGCGGGAGATCCGAGCCGCGACCAATACAAATCCAAGGCCGACATCGTTGCGTTCGTCAAGAAATCCTTCGCCGATGGCGCAGCCGCCATCCAGGCGAAGGGCGAAAAGGGCATGACGACGGAGGTTGTTTATTTTCCTCAGCAGAAATCGCGCGTGATGGACATTGCGTACGGCATCATCGAGCATAGCGGTGAACACTACGGCCAGCTTGTTGTGTACTACCGCCTCGCGGGTCTTGTGCCGCCGGAGTCGCGGCCCAAGAAGTAAAGCTCAAGAGACCAGGTACCCCGTCCCTATCGCCTGCCCTTTGCGCGAATGGGCGGGGATTTTGATTTTTCTCAGCGGAAGAGGCTGATGATGAGGATTGTGAGGACGGCGATGCTGACGGCGGTGTAGAGGCGGTCGCGTTCGATGGCAAAGCCGATGACTCCGAAGAGCACGCGGGCGATGGGAGTGGCAATCAGCAGGAGGATGCCTAGCTGGATGATGGCGGTGGGATCTCCGACAGCGAGTAGAGGGAGAAGGTGGGAGGGGTGGCGAAGGTTGGCGGACTCGGCGGAGAAGGTGCGGTAGTTCGCGGGCTGGTTTGCGCGTGCGATGAGGAAGAGGACTCCGCCTATCAGAACAGTGACGGAGGCGAGGAGGACGCCGGTCTGGAGGAGGCGGCCCATGAGCATTTCGAGGCGATGGTCGTCGAATGCCGGCGTGGGTGATGGGTTGGGGGCTGCGGGTTTTTGTTGTTCTGTCATGATCTGCCCAGCCAGCC
The DNA here is from genome assembly GCA_964658525.1 of uncultured Edaphobacter sp. Lineage (GTDB taxonomy): Bacteria > Acidobacteriota > Terriglobia > Terriglobales > Acidobacteriaceae > Edaphobacter. The sequence goes on along the minus strand of CAZZZG010000215.1, from coordinate 1,073 downwards.
GTTGACGATCATCTCGACGCCGAGGGCGAGGATGACGAAGGTGAAGATGGTTCGTAGTAGGGAGACGCGAGCTTTGACGAGCAGCTTCGCTCCGAGCAAAGAGCCTGCGAGGACGCCGATCATGACAGGAAAGGCCAAGCCGGGGTTGATGTAGCCGCGTTGGAGGTAGATGCCGGCGCTGGCAGCTGCGGTGACGCCGATCATGAAGTTGCTGGTGGTGGTGGAGACTTTGAAGGGAATGCGCATGATGCGGTCCATGGCGAGGACCTTGACGGCACCCGAGCCGATGCCGAGGAGGCCGGAGAGAGTTCCGGCACCGAACATGGTGGCGAAGCCGGCGGGGATGCGGTCGACGGTGTAGTCGAGCTGGCCGCCGTTGCCGTCGGGGTAGGAGCCGGACATGCGGAGGCGGTCGGACCAGGGATTTTTTGGGTGCGGGGTGGTTTCGGGGTGGTGGGTTTGTTGCCAGGAGAGCCAGGCCGAGTAGAGCAGGACGAGGCCGAAGACGATTGCCAGCGCGTGTGTGGGGATGCGGGTGGCGAGGAAGGCTCCGAAGATGGCTCCGACGGTAGTGGCGACCTCGAGGAACATGCCGATGCGGATGTTGGAGAAGCCTTCGCGGACGTAGGCGGCGGCTGCTCCCGAGGAGGTGGCAATGACGGAGATGAGGGAAGCGCCGATGGCGTAGCGGATGTCGACGTGGAAGGCCAGGGTGAGGAGGGGGACTAAGACGACCCCGCCACCGAGACCGGTCATGGCTCCGAGAAGACCGGCTGCGAGCGAACCTGCGAAGACCAGCGAGGTAAAGAGAGCGAGCGGCATCGGAGTGTGACGATTATGGCATGAGGTTTTTCAGGTGATATGGAAGAGGCGGATTCCGGCGACTCCGGCGGCTCCTGCTTCGAGGCAGGAGGGGAGGTTTTTGAGGGTGACGCCGCCGAGCGCGTAGACGGGGATGGGGGCGGCGGCGAGGCAGGCGGCGCGGAGCTGGTCGAGGCCTTGGCCGGGGAGTGGTGGTTGGTTGGGGAGCGGTTTTTCGAAGACGGGAGCGAAGAGGATGGCGTCGACGTTTT
>CAZZZG010000214.1:0-3496 GCA_964658525.1 uncultured Edaphobacter sp. | reverse complement strand
ATACGACGAATCCTGCGGTGGCGACGGGGGATGGGATTGCGATGGCTTACCGGGCAGGTGCGGCGGTGAGCGATATGGAGTTTTACCAGTTTCATCCGACGGCGTTTAGTGAGGTGGGTGCTCCGAGGTTTTTGTTGAGCGAGGCGCTGCGGGGTGAGGGTGCGTATCTGCTGAATGCGAAGGGGGATCGGTTTATGGAGCGGTATCATCCGCTGCTGGAACTTGCTCCGAGAGACGTGGTGGCGCGGGCGATTACGCGTGAGGGGATGGATGGGCCGGTGTATCTGGATATGCGGCATGTGAAGAAAGATTTGCATGCGCGGTTTCCGGGTATCTCGAAGTTTCTGGCGAAGTATCGGCTGGAGTTGGGGAGGGATCTGATTCCGGTGCGGCCTGCGGCGCATTACCTGATGGGTGGGGTGAGGACGGATGTGCAGGGAAGGACGTCGCTGCCTGGTTTGTATGCTGCGGGTGAGGCGGCTTGTACGGGGGTGCATGGAGCGAATCGGCTGGCGAGTAATTCGCTGCTGGAGGGGTTGGTGTTTGGGGCGTTGACGGCGGGGACGATGATTGCGGAGAGGCCGAGTGAGGACGGTGGTTTGGGTGTTGCTCCGGCGGCTCCGAATACGGGTGTGAGCTCGGAGGCGGCGACGGAGAAATGGATCAAAGAGCTGCGAGAGTTGATGTGGAAGTATGCGGGGCTACTGAGAGATGCGGACGGTTTGCGGCAGGCGAAGCGTGGGCTGGATGCTTTGGGCGCGGCGATGCCGAAGGGTTTGACGCGGCGAGCCGTGGAGGCGCGGAATTTGCATGTTGTGGCTAAGCTGATCGTGGAGTCGGCGTTGGGCCGGGAAGAGAGCCGGGGAGCGCACTTTCGGAATGATTTTCCGCTGCGGAGTGAGGTTGCGAAGCACTCGGTGATGCAGCAGGGGAGGCTTGAGTTTGTTGCTTGATGTGAGTGAAGTTCGGAGTGAGCGGGATTTCCGCGTGAAGGGTGACCGGGGTTTGCAACGTTTTGTGGTATCTGCTGCGGGTGCGATGATCAGCTTTTGCCTGGTTGCAGGGGCGATTTATTACAAGATTGCGGACGTAAGGGCTAAGGGTGCTTTTCATGGTGGGCCTGGTTCACTGGCGGCTGCTATGGCTGGGCTGTTTGGGGGTGGGGTGGTCGCACTGTTGGTGCTGGTGCTTCTTTTGAGGTGGGGGAGAAGTCCTGAGTTGTAGCCGTGAGGAGAGCTCCGACGTTGATGGGTTCTGATAGAGGGAAGCTTATTTTTTTGAAAGCAGCGAGAGTGCGATCGTTGTTCCGAGGATCACGATGATCGTTGCCAGGGACGTGAGCGGGCCGATCTCCAAATAGTGGGCTGCGAGCATCTTGAAGGCTGCGAAGGCGAGGACTGCGGCGAGGCCATAGTGAAGGAAGCGGAGCTTGGCGAGCAGGTGGGCGAGCAGGAAATAGAGCGAACGGAGCCCCATGACGGCCATGATGTTTGAGGTGTAGGCAAGGAAGGGGTGGCGGGTAATCGAGAGGACGGCGGGGATGGAATCGAGCGCGAAGACGACGTCGGTAAGTTCGATGGCGATGAGGGCCAGGAAGAGGACCGTGATCATGCGCTGGCCGTTTTCGATGACGAAGAACTTGTCCTGACGAAGGCTGACGGGGTGGAGACGGGCGAGCCAGGCGATCCAACGTGGGGTGTGGGTCTCGTCTTTTTGGGCGCTTGGCAGGACCAGACGAATGGCGGCGATGAGCAGAATAGCGGCGAAGACGTAGCTGACCCACTCGAAGTGAGCAAGGAGGCCAATGCCTGCGGAGATGAAGGCTCCGCGCATGAGGATGGCGCCGAGGACGCCCCAGAAGAGGGCTTTTGGTTGGTGGGCGGGCTCGATTTTGAAGAGCCGGAAGAGCAGGAGGAAGAGGAAGAGGTTGTCGATGGAGAGCGACTCTTCGATGGCGTAGCCCGCTAAGTACTGGGTTGCAGACAGGCTTCCCATGGAGCGAAAGATGAAGAGGGCAAAGGCGAGGGCGGCGGTGACCCAGAGGATGGTGGCCGCGACGGAGGTGGACTGCGTTTTTGAGGAGCCCTGATAACGAACGTAGAGGAACTCGGCCCCGAGGAGGACGAGGATGAAGAGGTGAAAGCCTATCCAAAAGCTAATGGGGGTCGCTGCGAGCATCACCTTTGGATGCTACAGTGCCGAACGGTGAAATGTGTGAAGGGGGGCCCGGAGGAGCTGTTCTGCGAAGAGAGCCGTTGGGGAGGTTCGACAGGGTGTTGACTGTCGAAACTGCGGCTTATCGAATCAACTAATGGTTAGTGCGCGCCGGCGACCATCGAGTAGACCGTGTAAACAATAACTGCGAGCGCGATCCACATGAGCGAGGACAGGAATAGTCTGCGCGCAATTTCAATTACATGTTGGTTGTTCTCGAGGAAACCAGTTGTGTTGTCTGGGCGAACGCTGCGGGTGGTCAGACTTCGGTATCGGTTGTGTATATCTGCATATGTTGGCTGCATGGTCCCTCCTATCGGCCAAGACTAGGGGGAGCATTAGTAAGGTACTATCCCTCGAATGCGGCAGTTTGTAACGCGTTTGGGTCATAATAGGGGCGGTTTCGAGGGGTGTTGGGGGTGTTTTGGCGGTTTTTGGTGACAGTAAGTGACCAATGGGGTACGATTTGGCCGTATCCGGGCCACCTAAATTCAATCAATAGGAGTGTTTATGAAGATGGCGAACTGTTTAATGGCGGTTGCAGCGGGGCTCGTTGGTACACAGTTGGCTCTGGCCCAGGCTGCACCGCCGGCAGGATCTACGGGGATGTGCAAGGACGGAACCTACTCGACGGCTCCGAGTAAACAGGGCGCATGCAGGGGACATCAGGGCGTGAAGGAGTGGTATGCGGCTGCACCGGCTACGGCTGCTGCGGCTAGTGCACCGGCGGTTGCTGCGAAGACTGCGCCAGCTGCGGCAGCATCGACTGCTCCGGCTGCCGCAAGCACGGCTGCGGCTTCGTCTGCGAAGCAGTCTCCAGCGCAGAAAGCAGCGGCTCGTCCTCAGGCTGCTGGCGGCGGTCCTGGACTGGTGTGGGTCAATACGTCGAGCAATGTCTACCACTGCTACGGGTCGGATTTTTACGGCAAGACCAAGGCCGGGTCTTATATGTCTGAGGCTGACGCAAAGGCCAAGGGCGCTCATCCGGACCATGGAAAGGCGTGCAGCCAGTAATTTGATTGATGCTGCGGTTTTACCTGCGCCTCTGATGCCGATGCTCCGGCCTCAGGGGCGTTGGTTGATTAAGCGGATCATCTCGAGGAAGATGTCGCCGGAGATCTGGAGGGAGTGGGCGCTGATCTTGTCGAGGGTGTCTTTGTCGGTGTGGTGGTACCCGTCGGGCATGGCGTCGGTGGTGGGGCCGTAGTGGGCGTCGATGACGTCTAGAACGGGTACGCCACGCTGCGCGAAGGGGAGGTGGTCGTCTTCTTCGGCTTCGCGA
>CAZZZG010000213.1:0-3626 GCA_964658525.1 uncultured Edaphobacter sp. | reverse complement strand
GAAAGAGCGATGATCTGCGACGGAGAACAGCATCGGGAAAACTGGATTCCACCCGAGTCACGAAAGGAAAGGTGTCATCACGATGCAGTTCTCGTGCCGGCGAGCGGGGTCGGAAATGAGCGGGAATGTGGGTGCAGGGAGAAACCGAAGCGCTGTCTTCCTGCGCGACTTTTGCAGCAAAAGAAGCCAGAGGCGGCAAGTTCGCCGCCCCTCGAAGAAATGGAACGCTAGGCTGCTTTCTTGGCCTTGGCAAAGGGTTTGGCGTCGGGCTTCGCCTCCTTTTTCGCCTTTGCCTTGGCCGCAAACTCCTGCTTCACTTTTTGCCCGATGGCCTCGGTGTTCACCTTGTACAGCGTGGCTGCGTCCTTGAGAACACTTGTTCCGTTGTGGCGGGAGGCCGCGAGGAGAATGGTCGCCTCTACCATGAGCCGGGACAGCGTGCCTTCATCGGCGCGGCGCATAAACGCTAGCAGCGTCTTTGCGATGCTTCCCTCTTCCCGCTTCTGACGGATGCCGTGCTGACGCGCCAACGTTTCTCGACTAACTGTGCCTTCAGTGCGGCTGCATCGGACAGGTGGACGATACGGACGGGCACGGTGGACTGTTCTGCGATCTGCGCGGCGCGGTAACGCCGTGCTCCTGCGATGATCTCGAATCCGTTTTCGGTGAGAGGGCGAACGAGCAAAGGCGAGAGAACGCCCTGGCTGCGGATAGACTCGGCGAGTTCCTTGAGGGCGGTTCCTCGAAGGTGCGGCGCGGGTTGGTCTTCAACTCGGTCAAGACGGCGAGCGTCACGTTGCGGTACTCGGTGGCATTGATGACTTGGGTTTCCAAGATGAAAAGCTCCTTTCGAGCGGTTGGGGGCGAAGGTCGTAGAGCGGCACACGTCCGGGTCCCGCTCCAAGATGAGCGGACTAGCCGACGATGCACTTGTCCGTAAAGGCTTCGGCGAAGCCCTGCCGACGCAGGTTGTTGTCCCACGTCTTCGCAAAGCGTTCGTGCTGCGCATAAAGCTGCGTGTGAAAGCAGTAGTTGCCTTCGCGGATGAAGCGGCTCCACTGCTCAGCACCTGCGTAGTCGTTGCGCCAATTGAACGTCCCCATGAGCGTTTGCGCCCCTGAGAAGTCCATCGTTCCTTGTGCATGTGCGACGCCGGCGAAGGTGAGAGCGACCAGAGCCGGCCCCTTCGTCCGCTCAGCTCGGATGAGTTTTTTTTGAGAAGCGTTTTGCCCACATATTCGGGCATTGGGCGGATGAAACGATGCCTGGGCAAGACACTCTCGGACGAGGGTTCTTGACTCGAGCAAGACTACGAAGCGACTTCATATTGCACCTCCATCCGACTGTGCATCGTCGGGTATGGCGCAAACTTAGAAGCCCTTCCCTGCTCCGTCCAATCACTTATTGGGAGAGCATCATTCCTGATCGTTATACATAGGTAATTTCAGTTTGCTTATCCGAGATCGAACTTGCGGAGAACTTTGGGCTCACCATTCCCGCACACAAGTAGATTCGCCTCCACTTTGACTTGATTTTCGACTCAACATACGAAACTGGTTCCGTCGGTGAAGTCTATCTGAATCTCTGTGCCATCCACAGCGTCCCGAAACACCGTGAGATTGTGGATGGTTTTGCCAGCCAGATCCGGGCAATCAACCGGATTGTCGCGCGATATCAATAGAATCTCCTTCCACAGCCTATTCCGTCTTCACACTGCCCCTTATTAGGGGATTCGTCAATCGTTTCCGACACTTGAAAAGTGACGAAACGCCTTGAAGCCGAAACTCGAAAGTCTCGAAGGCGAGAACCGTCCCTTTTCAAAAGTCGTACGACACTTTGCTGCAACGCTTGATTAAGGCTAGGGAGGAAGTCGGCCTGAGTCAACGTGAGGTATCGGAGCAAATGGGCATGTCTCATTCGTTTCTTTCAAAATGTGAAACCGGTGATCGACGGATCCATCTGATGGAGTTCTTGCAGCTTGCGAAGCTCTATCGCAAACCACCCCAGTTCTTCCTAGGCGACTAAGAATAAATCAGACGACTAGCACACCAAGTCTGCTGGCTAATTGGAGAACCGCCATACAAGCGCTGCCATCGGGAAGGATCAGCGATTCAGCTGGGTCAACCTTCTCAAAGAGGAGAGTTCCAAGCCTATCCGCAAATAAAAGGATGGCTCTTTCAGGATCGGCTTGCCTGGAAGTCCAGATCAAACCTTCCACCTCTGGATTCTGCTCATGAAAAGCGAGCGCCCACTGCCGCGTTAGCGGGTATTCGGATGCATCGGTGTCGATGAGGCTGGAGCGCGAAACTCCCAGTTTGCGAAGCGGGATGGCACTGAGATCGATCAATCGTAGATCGCGAGGGGAACGGATGGTCGATCGGACCCGTCCAGTGATGTGAGAGTTCTTTGACAGAGTCTTTAGGCCAGGGGCGTAGGGAACATCGTGGAAGACCGTCTCCATTAGGGCGCAGTCCAGCGTAGTTCCTGCATAAATAGTAGCGACAACGCCACCATCGTTCGCGACCAACGGACTGAATCGAGCGTCACCCATCGACGATGGATTGAACTGGTCTGGTTCAAATTTGGAAGAATGGACGCGATGCAGGATGCGGTGTTTGCCCCAATCGATGAGCGTTACTTCGAGGCGGCCACTGGGAAGAGGGTGGCTGCCGCCACCCTTAGCCATGCTGTACCCCAACCACTTCCGCCTGGGCGGCCTTCAGAACGGCCTCCGGAGCGGAGCGCAACACATCTTTCGGCTTCTTATTCTTGAGATAGCTGTTCACACTTGCGAACCAGAACGCCGTCTCCCACCCGCTCTTCTTATCGCCAAAGAGCTCAAGAACCTCCCCGACGATCGGTAGAGGACGAAACTCTTGGTCGCGGTCAAGTGCGTATAGCGGATAAAGGTCGACGCCTTTGTGGGAGACTGCAAAGATTTGCCGAGCCCTCTTCCACCGGTTGGGCTGCGAACTCGGATTCTTCGTGCTGTATTGAGCCGCTTCAGCGATGGCAGATGCGGTTACGAAATCCTCAGTCTTGAGGACGGCGGTTCTGGCCTCACTCATCATCTTGGCTTCGATGATCTTAGTGGTTGAGAGCTCCATGTCAGGAGTAAGCGCCTCAACCAGTGCGTCCCACTTCTGTGTCCGCTTCACTTCGATCAGATCGTTCATCAGGACCGCCAACTGCTTCAGCATGGCAAACTTCTTCTTTGTCGTTTCTGTGTCGTCGCCGTAGGCGACGAAAGCAAGAACCTGAGAATGGTCGTTCGACAGTTCTGAGGCGACATCGCCGGTCTCGCCTTCGCGTACGTTCCAATGATTTGGCTGCAGGTTGGTCACAGTGGACATCGGAAGCACCTCATGCGATATAGATTATCATGATACGAGATAATCGGTATAGCTATCCAAGGCACCCCGGTTCGTTTCGGCGAACGACCTGTTTGCGGAGAACCCAACGGTCTAAATTCACTCCCCACCAGCTCCCAATGAGCTGTCCAACCCGTACTTTGCCGTACCTTTGAGTCGCCATTTGTACTATAGAGTCTAATAAGATACGCGAGGCGGAGGTCACTCATAACCCAAAGGTCGTAGGTTCAAATCCTACCCCCGCAACCATTTCCG
>CAZZZG010000212.1:0-3758 GCA_964658525.1 uncultured Edaphobacter sp. | reverse complement strand
TTCCTTGGGCTGCTACATCTGGAGATCATTCAGGAGCGTCTGGAGCGCGAGTACGATCTTGATTTGATCACGACTGCGCCGGGCGTGCGCTACAAGATCACGATGACGGATGGGAGCGTGCGGGAGGTAGATAATCCTTCGCGCTGGCCGGAGACTACGGAGATCGAGCAGATCGAAGAGCCGGTGATCATGGCGAAGATTCTGACGAACGAAGAGTACGTCGGCGGTATTTTGAAGCTTGTCGAAGAGAAGCGCGGGCGACAACAGAACATGGAATATGTCTCTGACACGCGCGTGTTAATCACGTATGAGCTGCCATTGAATGAGATTGTGCTGGATTTTTACGATCGGCTGAAGACCGTGTCGCGTGGTTATGCTTCGCTTGACTACCAGTTGGCCGGGATGTGGGTTTCACCGATGGTCAAGATGGATATTCTGATCGGCGGGGATCCTGTGGATGCGCTTTCGATCATCATTCACAAAGATTTTGCGCAACAGCGTGGGCGCGCGCTGGTATCAAAGATGCGAGAGCTGATTCCACGGCAGATGTTCGAGGTTGCCATTCAGGCCGCAATCGGTTCGAAGGTCATTGCTCGTGAGACGGTTACTGCAATTCGCAAAAACGTAATCGCGAAGTGTTACGGCGGGGACATCAGTCGTAAACGCAAGCTGCTGGAGAAGCAAAAAGAAGGAAAGAAACGCATGAAGCGTATCGGCAAAGTCGATATTCCGCAGGAGGCTTTCCTCGCGGTGCTCAAGGTAGGGGAAGAGTAACCACTCTTCGTCACGCTGAGGGTGAGGATTCGATTTTGGACGCAACCTCTTGTCCAAAAACGGTTAGTTGGCTGGATTCTGTCCGGGATTGTCCCCCTGCAGATTGATTGGATGCGGGAATTTGTAACTTGGTCGTAACGTCGAACTGTGGAAACCCTTGAAACAGCGTTAGTTGCCGAAACATGCGCTTAACTCATGCTCCTAAAATCCGCACTGGTTTAGCAACATGCTGATTTATAAGTAGTTATTCGAAGTTTGCCAGCGTAGCGCGACCTATACAAGTTGGCCCTATACGGGTGAGTCGTGCTTTTCAGCTTCGGCGATCCACAGGTTTTTCCACAGGAGTCCCATGCTTAGCGCTTGAAAAGATGCACACCGCAGGAGGAGAGGGCTTGTTAGTGCTCTCTTCCTTACGGTGTGCAGCCTGGTTCCTGGAGCTTACTGTTTTGGTGCGGCTGGCTTCGGGGTGGTGGTGGCTGGACGCGGACGAGCCGTCGTGGGAGCGGACGGGCCAGACGGAGCCGGAGCAGCGACACCGGAGGAGGCGTTATAGGCGGTCACGATCGCCTGTGTCACATCAGTGCTCTGGTTAGCCCACATGACGTTGCTCTGCTGTCCGCTGACATCGAGCAGTAATGTGTAACCATTTTTGCTCACGTAATCTTTTAGTGTTACAGATACCTTCGCGGCGACCTTGCCGTAGGCCTCCTGCAGGTCCGCGTTGTAAGCGGTCTGGGCATCTTCGGCGTTGCGGTTCAGCTCTTTCTCTTTGGTGTCGATGTTGCGGAGACGCGTGGCGCGCTCTTCGTCAGAAAGAGTTGCCGGTGCGCTCTGGAGTTGAGTCTTGAGTGAATCGACTTCCTTCGAGAGGGTATCGATCTGATCCTTCTTCGGTTTGTACTTGTCCTGAATCTGTTGGACGGCGCGCTGGCCTTCGTTTGTGGCAAAGACCGCCTGCTCGAAGGCGACCAGCGCAATCTTTGCGGGAATAGCCTGTGGTTCAACAGCAGCAGGTGCAGCAGAGGGAGAAGATGCAGCTGCTGCTGGAGCTGCGGCAGTCTGAGAGATTCCTGCGGTGGTCATCAATCCGGCGCTTAGCGCGGAGACAAGAACGAGAGTGCGATTCATGCGGTTTGTGGTGCTCCTTCGAAATTTCGATCGGTTCGATCGTTCAACAGCTTGCTGCAAAGGTGCTGAGTGGAATGGCTTCTAACCGCTTCCACCCACCCAGCCTGATTCTGTCATGCCAATGTTACTGCTTCGGCAACGGGGGCTTCGGAGCGGCCGAGGCGTGCGGATGAGCCGCGGGAGAAGGCGCCGACGGAGGTGGCGGTGCGATTCCGGAGGCTGCGTTGTACGCTTCGAGAACGGCGCGCGAGATATCGGTGCCATCGCTGGTCCAGAGCAAACTTACGGAACCACCCTGCTGGCCGGTGATGTCGAGCAGCATGGTGTAGCCGTTGTCCTCAACGTATTTCTTGACGACCGGCGCAAGCTTCTTCGCGACGACTCCAATGGCCTGCTGCTGCTCACCGCTAACGGCCTGCTGGGCATCCTGGCCATCGCGCTGTAGTTGCTTTTCCTTAGTATCGATGGCACGCAGCTTGGTGGCGCGTTCGGCATCGGTCATCGTCGCCGGGGCGGCCTGCAGCTGCTTCTTGAGCGTGTCGATCTCCTGCGCCCTTGCCTGCAACTCAGCGCCCTTGGGCTCGTACTTCTTCTCCAGGGACTGAAGGGCGCGCTGCCCTTCGTTGGTTGCAGCGGCGACCTGCTCGAACTCAATGGTCGCGATCTTTGCTGGCACGGCGTGAGGCGCAACTGGCGCGGGGGCCGCAGCGGACTGGGTGGGAGCGGCAGCAGGAGCAGCTGTCTGGGCCACTCCAACAGCGGACGACATTCCCGCGGCGAGAGCGGTAGCAAAAGCTAGGGTACGATTCATGCGGTGTTTGGTACTCCTTCAGGGATTGATCAAACTTGTGCGTGCGGCTTCGGGCGCACATGGAGTGCCGTCTAGGCCGTTCCCTCCATCCACTCGATCAACGCACCCTTGAGACAGAGCACGCCCATCTTTTACCTCGATTGAACAGACTGCCATGGGGGCAAATCGGTAGCAAAACGAGAGGGCTGCCGGAACAGATAAATTATAGGGTCCAGCCGGGGGCGGGTCAATCGAGTTAGATCCCCTGTCTACCGAAATATGGAGCCCGCGACTACCATTCTCCTATTTTTCAGATTTTTCGGCTACTGCTTAGCGGCTGCGTGCGGAGTTTGCCCATGAATGACCTGCTCCTCTTTTGGCGAACGAATTGCTTCTTCATGAAACGGCAAAATGTTGGCTTGATCCGATGTGTGCCAGGCATGCCCCGAGTTCTGCAGAAGCTACACCCCATGGATGGTGTAGACCAAAGTCCGGAGGTCAGCTTCCTTGTTTGGAAGTTTTTCAGGAGGCCAGTGACTGGCCATTGAGGATAGGGCCGCTCTCGACGAGCGGTCCTTCTAATTTTGGCGAAGTTTTTCGAACCGGTTGGGTGGCTCACCAGGAAGTCGTAGAAGATGCCCTTGCCAAGTTTCTACTTTGAGCGTACCCTAGGAGTTGCCTTGTGAACCGGCTGTGGGTGCCGATCGCTGTGTGGCCACCAGAAAGCTACCGATTGCGTAGGTTTGGCGGCAACGATACAGGATTACAGTAGACCGGAATTGTCGGACTCTGTCGCAAACAGGTAGAGGGTGAAAAACCAGGATTCGCTGTTGTCTGGCGCTCCAGGCTGTGCGTAAGCGGCAGATTCGCCGATTTGATCGCAGCCAGATACCAATAGAAGACGTCCGTTCGAGTAAAACTTGAGACCGTTTCATCCGACGCTTCAATACCGGTTTGGTTCCTCCTCCGTGAGTCTCACGGGGAAGAAGAGACCGTCGCGTGGGAGAGAACCGCTAATTGCGATCTAAAGCAATAGGAAGTGGAAGCATGACTTCAGAGCAGAATG
>CAZZZG010000211.1:0-3820 GCA_964658525.1 uncultured Edaphobacter sp. | reverse complement strand
ACGACAGCACAATAATCCGCCCGCCGCCATTCTTCACCAGCATCGGCGCAAACGCACGAATCGTATTCGCCGTCCCATTCAGATTATTGTTGATGACATCGTTCCACTCCCAATCCTCCATCTCGATCAACGGCTTGAAGCGCTGCGTAGCAGCATTCGCCACCACAATGTCGATGTGTCCAAACTTCTGCTGCACCTGATCTGCGGTCGTGCGCAAAAAAGCAATATCCCTTATATCCCCCACAACCTCCATAAACTGCCGACCATGCTGTTTCACCAGCCTGCCGGTCTCCTCCAAATCCGCCTTTGTCGCCACCGCATACGCCTGCTCCGGCGTTATCTTCGCGCAGATATCCAACCCAACTACATCCGCTCCATTCGCCGCCATATCCACTGCAATCGACCGCCCAATCCCACGCGCTGCGCCAGTAATTACCGCGACCTTCCCCTTCAGCAGATCGCTCCCAAACGCCCGTCCCGGCCATGTCTGTTTCTCCGCCAGCGTGTCGGTCGACTGTTGCCCAAACGCGCTGCTCCCAAACGCCACTCCACCCACAATCGCCCCTCCCGAAGCCAACAAGTCTCTCCGCGACATCATCGTCCCTTGCCGCTCAATGATCCCCTCAACCGGTCCCTGTGTACCCTGCTCAACGTTATTCAACGGTCATCTCCTACGGCATCTAGCCGTCTTCGTAGGATGTACCGTCCTCCAAAAAGTCTGCCTGTCTAGGAACTCTCATCCCCCACGCTTCTCGTCGCCAACAAACCGTCCCGCGTCTTGCAACCGCATCAACGCAAGCGAATATCAAGCCATCTCAACTGTCGACACAACGCTAAACCGTCAACACAATCTTCCCCTGCGCATGTCCTGCCGCCAGGTAGCTTAGAGCTTCCGCCGCCTCGCTCAATCGATAACTTCTGTCAATAACCGGCACAACTTTGCCGCTCTCCAGAAGACCCTTCATAAAATCCAGGTCCTTGCGAGTCACCTTCGTCAAAAAGAACCCCATCCTCTTGCGCCCCATCCGCGACAGCACCGGCCCCAGCGCAAACGCTTCGAAGATCTGCACCAGACCCCCACCCGCCGCGACATAAACTCCTTCCGCAGTCAACAAGCTTCGATACTTGAAGATCGAATGATGAGCATTCGCCGCCAGGATCAGATCGTATCGTTGCCCACTCCGCGTGAAATCCTCTTTGCTGTAATCGATGACACAATCCGCACCCATCGACCACGCCTGATCCACATTCCTCGTACTGCACACGGCGGTGACTGCAGCCCCAAACGCTTTGGCGATCTGCACCGCAAAGGTACCCACCCCGCCAGAAGCCCCTTCCACAAGAACCTTCTGCCCCTGCCGAATCCTTCCCTTATCGCGAAGCCCCTGTAAAGCCGTAATCCCCGCGACTGGCACCGCCGCCGCTTGTTCAAACGATAGGTTCTCCGGCTTCGTCCCCAAACTCTCCTCTGCAACACAAACATATTCGGCAAATCCGTTCCCTTTGAAACCCGTCACCCCGAACACCTCGTCCCCAATCCGAAACTGTGTCACCTCTCTTCCCACTGCATCCACGCGGCCCGCAACATCGCAGCCAAGCACCATCGGCTTTGGCTTCTTCATCCCCGGTATACGATCCCACGGCGCACCTTTCATCATGTACAGGTCCAGCGGATTCACCGATGCCGCACAGAGCCTGATCATCACCTCATTGCCCGCAGGCACAGGTATCGCAACATCCGCATACTGCAAGAGCTCTGGTGGCCCATACTGTGTGCGCACAATCGCTTTCATCGTGCCCTCCCAACAGCCTCCACCGCATCTGCTGCAACAACCGCCAGGCGTTTAGCGGAAGTATAGACTCATCGAAAGGCAGGCTGGTCGTCCTTGAGATTTCTTCCTGTAACTTTTCTCCCTCTGAATGGGGATAGAATTCAAGCTCAAGGAGACCCGACATGAGCACTCTCGACAACATGTTAGAACGCAACAAGGACTTTGCTGCTAAGCGCTCTGCTGCGGGCACACTCATGCCCTCGCTCCCGAAGGCGATGCCGAATGTAAAGGCAACCATCATCGGTTGCGCTGATATGCGTGTCGATCCTTTCGATATTCTTGGCCTCAAACCAGGCGAGGCCGTCGTCATACGTAACATCGGCGGTCGAATCACTCCGGTCTTATTAGAGGAGCTCGGTCTTCTCGGACGAATCGGCCAGGTTGCCAAAGAGATGCCCGGCGGCGGCGGAGAGTTTCACCTCATCGTCCTCCAGCACACCGACTGCGGCATCACTCGACTCGCAGGAGACCCCGATAAGCTTGCGCACTACTTTCAAATACCGGAAGGGGAAGTCAAAGCAAAGAACGTCACCGATCCCCGCGCCGCGGTTGCCGGCGACGTCGCCTTGCTTCGTACGATTCCCGCGCTGCCGCCAACGTGGATTCTTTCCGGCCTTGTCTATGACGTAGCGACCGGACTCGTCGAGGTCGTAGTACCACCAGCGCCAATCCGAGCAGCTTAATTCGTCACGACGTCATCATCAGGTCAGGCGCGTCCACCTGAACCGCGACTCTGGCTGTCCGATAGCCGAGATGCTATCTCGACTCTTGCCACAATCCCAGTTCCCGCTCCGTCAACCACCCAAACCCCAGCCCCAGCGTCCCCCAAAGCACCGCCTGAATCTCCAGCGCCGCCACGCGAAACTTCCACATCAGCGTCACCGGAAACCCCGCAGGAACCTCATCGACCACCGGGAAAAAATGCGAGGCCACACCCACGACCACCACAAACAAACCAGCAGCCAGCAGGGAACCGTTCCACTCCCCAAACCTCTTCGCAAACCCACGTCTCATCTGCAGCGACAACACCATCGCCGCAATCGAAACCGCGATCAACAAAAAGTAAGCCCCGGTCCGCACTCCAATCGTATCGGCACTCCCCACCGCCGGAGGGTTCGCCGGATACTTCAAATTCGGCACTATAACGAGCGTCACATACCCAAGCACCGCCAGCACAGCCGACAGCGCCCTCGGCCCCATCTCGCCAATCCGCCCATAAGCAAGCGCAAACACCAGCCCAAACAATCCACCCACAGCCGCGCCAAAGACCAACGTACCCGTCAGCAAGCCAACACTCTTCTGCACGCGCCTGCTCACCATCTCAGGCTCAGGAGCCTCGCCCTTAGCCCGATCGGCAGCCGTCTCAAACGCAATCGCGCGCTCCACCTGCGGTTCGCCGATCCATCGTGCAAACGCAAAGACGAGCAGGCCCGCAACAAGGCCCACCAGCATCCCGCGAAGGAGCAGAGTTCGAGTCATCAAAATTTTCTACTTAATGGCAGGGAAAGCCGAGAAGATGCCGGCCGTCATGCAGAAACTCATGCACCATCGTCCCGCGAAACATCGAGGTGGCGCCCTGCTCCGCACCGACAAAATAAATCGCCAGCAGCAACAGCAGCCCACCGAAAATCGCATACGGCAGAATCTCACGCACCGGAACAACAGGAATCGAAACCGGCTGTGCAACAGAACCAAAAACGGATTGAGCCATCGTAAAACCTCCAGGGATCATGCGTCCCACACACTGCTCATTCGAACAAGGAAAGAATATCTGGCTCTCAACCCGACTACGGGTCAATCACAGTGGCGCGACCGCACCGGACTCTCACCGGCTTCTTCCATCCTCATCAAAATCTATCTCAACCCTATGTCCCACACTCCTCAAAGTCAAGCACCCACGGACGTTCTTCCTTCGCATTCTCATTTGCTTCTCTAGTTGTCATCCCGAAGGGGATCTGCTGTTGCGGTTGCAGTTGTTTTGCCGTTGC
>CAZZZG010000210.1:0-4070 GCA_964658525.1 uncultured Edaphobacter sp. | reverse complement strand
ACCGAAGCAGTAACCTCGGAAGCTTCCGAACGAAGGCTTGAAACGCATGTCATCTGGACACGAACATAACGGAGAAGCGGGCGGCCATCACGGCCACTATGGGCCGCGCGTGTTGCCTGCATCGCTAGCTGCGCCGGAGATCCTCTCCGCATGGCGGATGCGTGCGCTGATCGTCTTTGCGGTCGCGACGATCCTGTCGGTTTTCTTCGCCTTCACCCACGAGGGAAAAAATCACATCCTTCGGGCGTACCTGCTGGGCTACATGATCTGCTTCAGCTTTGCCGGTGGTGGACTAGCGATGCTGATGCTGCAGTATGTCAGCGGCGGTAAGTGGGGATTGATCCTGCGACGGCCGCTCGAAGCGATGACGCGCACGATCTGGCTGGTGGGACTAATGTTCGTGCCGATCATCTTCCTATGGAAGCACCTGTATCAGTGGGCTGCGTTTCCGACTGCCGGCGCGGTGGCTCAGGCGTTGTCGAATCACGCTGTATCGCTTGAACAAGCGATGACGCTGAACGCCAAGCGGGCTATGTTGAATCCCGGGGCCGCGATCTTCCAGACTGTCGTAATCTTTGCGATCCTCGGTCTGTTTACATTCCTTCTCAATAAATGGTCGCTTCAGCGCGATGCCGATCCGGAGCGCGGCACGGAACCAAGTTTCGATCGCTGGCGGGTGAAGTTTGAGAATTTGAGCGGCATTGGAATTCTCATCTACGTCATCCTCCTCACGGATGGAGCGATCGTTTGGATCAAGTCGTTGGATATCACCTGGTATTCGTCGATTTGGGGGCTGCAGTTCCTGGTTGGGCAAGGTTACGCTGTCCTCGCGCTCGGCATTCTGACCATAATTTTGCTATCGCGGTTTGAGCCGATTAAGACGATGTTCAGAGTGACCGAACAACATGATCTTGGCAAGCTTGCTTTTGCCTTTACCATGCTCAATATCTATCTTTGCTTCGCCGAGTTCCTGATTATCTGGTCAGGCAACGTGCCGGATGAGATTCCCTGGTATCTGAATCGCATTCATGGTGGTTGGTGGTATGTCTGCTCTTTGGATTTCATCTGCCATTGGCTGATTCCCTTCTGTCTGCTGTTGTCTCGCGATTTGAAGCGGAACAAGCAGAAGATGATCTGGCTGACGTGTTTCATGATCTTCGCGCGCTGCGTGGATATGTTCTGGCTGATTGAGCCGAACTTCGCTGACGCTGCAGGGAATCTGCACATCACCGGAAATATTGGAATTCTTGCCTACATCACTGTTCCCGTGGCCGTGATTTCTTTGTGGGCCGCTTATTACATGACGCAACTGCAAGCACGTCCTTTGCTCAACGTGAATGATCCTCACGTTGAAGAGATGCTGGAGCCAGAACATGCCCACTAATGATCACGAGATGCACCAAACCCCGGGACCACACGACGCGCATTTGCGGGACGACGAGTCGCCAGGATACGAAACGACCGACGTCAACGCCGGCGGCGTGGCTGTATTTTTGGCTGGCCTGTTCGGGTTTGTGCTGGTCTTCTTTGTCTTTTGCTTTGTGATGGGTAAGGTCATTAACTCTGCGATCGAGAAGTCGGATGGGCCGACAACGAAGTGGAACAAGCTGTCTGCGTTTGCCGGGGCTGAGACGACCAATGGCAAGCGGCAAGATCTGGCCAGCAACCCGGAGATGCAACAGAAAGAGTTTCAGCAGATGACGTCGACCTTCCCGGAACCTCGCCTTGATATTGATGATGGCAATCAGGCGACGGCGGACATGCATGCGAGGGAAGATCTCCTGCTGAACAACTACAGTGTCACTCCGGCGGAGACCGGGGGGGCGATCCGGATTCCAATTTCACGTGCGATGGAGTTGATCGCGCAGCGCGGGTTGCCGGTCAATAGCCAGGCTGCCGCGACTACTGTCGAGATGGCAGGGGATGAAAAACCGGTTGTTCAGGCGCCTTTGACCTCGGGGTTTGCCCGGACCGGCTACGAACTTGAGGTCATCGAAGCACGAGAGCAAAAAATGATGTACGGCAAAGCTGAGGCCGAGACGCAGGCGGAGCTTGTTCCAGCGAAATAATAGATTTGCCGAAGCGATTTAGCATAGAGAAGAGACGATATGTGGGCAGGGCGAACAATTCGAAGTGGATGGCAGGCGGCGATTCTTTGCGGCGTCATGCTATGTGCTCCTGTGTTCGCGCAGGTCTCAAGCTATGGCGATAAGCAGAGCGGCGAAAATGCAGGCGACCAGTTACCGCAGGTGCTTCAAAAGGTTGGCGTCTCGCAACATTTGAATCAGCAACTTCCCTTGGATGCGTCTTTTGTGGACGACACGGGGAAGGCTGTGAAGCTCGGCGATTACTTTGGGAAGCATCCTGCGATTCTTTCGCTGGTCTACTACAACTGTCCGATGCTGTGTTCTGAGGAGCTCGATGGCCTGACGGGCGCGCTGGAGATGGTCAAGCTGACGCCGGGCAAGGATTTCGATGTTGTCATTATCAGCATCGATCCAAGCGAGACGCCGGAGACCGCAGCAGCGAAGAAAGCTTTCTATGTGAAGCGCTACGGGCGTCCGGAGACCGCTGCCGGTTGGCATTTCCTTACGGGACAGAGACCGGCTATCGATGCAGTGACGAATGCGGTTGGTTTTGGATATGTCAAGGTTCCGGGGCCCGATGGAAAGCTGACACAGTTTGCTCACGCCAGCTCCATCGAGATTGTTACGACCGACGGGAAGTTGGCCCAGTACTACCTGGGAGTTGAATATTCACCGAAAGACATGCTGCTGGGGCTGATCGACGCTTCGGGCAATAAGATTGGGTCCCCCGTCGCAAATATTTTGACTTATTGCTACCACTACGATCCCCAGACGAATAAGCATTCCCTGATCATTGCGCGCGTTGTGCAGTTCGGTGGAATGGTCACGGTGGCGGGTTTAGGTGGCTTCATGTTTTTGATGTTCCGTAGAGATGTCAACCCAGCGCGCGAACACGACCTGACGAAGAAAGAGAACGGATAAAGGGTAACGATGCATATCAGTCCAGTCTTGTGGCAATTTTTGGTGAAATGGCTCAACGCTTCGGCGCTCTTTCCGCGCGAGGCGTCGACCATTGCGCCCTACGCTGACGCGCTCTACTTCTTCCTGCTGTTGATCACGGTGGTCGGCCTGACGCTGGTGGGCGTCCTTATCTTCGGTTTCTCGATCCGCTACCGCAAGGAGAAGCACCCAGTGGCTGTTCAGGTGGAGGGCTCGACTCTCCTCGAGGCGACCTGGACAATCATTCCGCTCGCTCTGTTTCTGATTGTGTTCGTATGGGGTGCGCTGCTGTACTTCCGGATCTACAATCCTCCGACGAACGCGATGAACATTTACGTAGTCGGCAAACAGTGGATGTGGAAGGCGGAGCATCCGGGCGGGCAGCATGAGATCAACGCGTTACACGTCCCGACGGGCATTCCTGTTCAGTTGACGATGATCTCGCAGGACGTGTTTCACAGTTTTTCTATTCCCGATTTCCGTGTGAAGCGCGAGGTCATTCCCGGACGCTACTCGACGGTCTGGTTTCAAGCGACGACTCCGGGCACTTACCATATCTTCTGCACACAATACTGCGGAACCAATCACTCGGCGATGATTGGCGAAGTCACGGTGTTGAGTCCAGATGATTATGCGAAGTGGACGCAGGAGTCTACGAGCGGGATGTCGCTGGCGCAGAACGGCGAGCGGCTCTTTGCCAGCATGGGCTGCAACGCTTGTCACTCTGGAAGCGCGGCTGCACGTGGACCGAACCTTGCAGGGGTTTACGGATCAAAGCTGCAGTTGACGAATGGTTCGCAGGTCCTCGTCAACGACGCTTACCTGCGTGATGCGATTTTGAATCCCTCGCAGCATATTACGGCGGGATATGCGCCGATCATGCCGACCTACCAGGGGCAGATTAGTGAAGATGGCCTGATCGACCTGGTTGAATACATCAAAGCTATGCAGAATAATTACCGTGTGCAGCAGACGCTGACCACGTCAACGTCGAACCAAGCGGCGCCGACAACGCCAGGGGTGGTGAAGCCATGAGTGCAACAA
>CAZZZG010000209.1:0-4159 GCA_964658525.1 uncultured Edaphobacter sp. | reverse complement strand
TGCCTGCTGGGCAAGCACAGCAGCCCGATCCTTGGCATCAAGAGCGCCCGCGACTATATCCTCCCGCGTCTCTTTCCCAGCCTTTGGCGCATACAACACACCCACAAGGGCACCGATGCCCAGTCCTGCCAGGAACCAACCCAATCCACTCACACTCTCGTCGTTATCTGACATGCTCATTCTCCTCTTTCAGGCTTCCGTTCGGAATCGCCTTCCGCCTTTATATCTCAACTTCTTAGGTTTCCAATCCATCAGATCGAAATCCACTCGAAATACTCACTCGCCGCAATTGCCCGGCGATTGCAAACTCACTATGTCTAGGAAGATGCCCTGCACTTCAATTAGGTTGCGCGCCAACCCTCTCGCTACGGTCATTTGCCGTAAACCTCCTCTCCGCCCGACTTTTCACCCTTTGCCGAAAGCAAGCTGATATCTTTCCTTAACCGCATCGTCTAACACTCAACAACAAGCTCATCCTCCGCGAAAAACGAGCAAACCCGGTTCCCTCGAAACTTCCGTCTGAGACGTCGCATCGGATACCTGTGTAGTGGTTTACAGTGTTCGCAGTACGTCTCCCTCGACGCACGAAAGGGGTTTCATGTTCGCCAACCGCTCTCTCACCGCACCACACTCACTTCTGGCCATCGGCGCTCTCACGATCGCACTCAGCTTCGCCGGATGCAAAAGCTCCGCACCCGCCGTCCCCACCGACGACGCCAGTCTGACTGCTGCCGTGCAAACCCGCCTCACCAGCGATGACGCCCTCAAGTCCGAGCCCATTAACTCCTCAGTTCAGGACAAGGTCGCCACCCTCAACGGCACCGTCAGCAGCGAAGCAGCGCGCTCCCTCGCCGCCGCTGACGCCGCACAAGTCGCCGGCATCAAGACCGTAGTCAACAATCTCTCCGTGCAGGCTCCGGTGGCCATGACTGCCGCAGTCGTCCCGCCGCCGCCCATACCCGCACCCGTCACGAAGAAGCTCCCTACCCCCAAACCAGCGGCGAAGCCCAAGCCTGCCCCCATAGTCCAGCAGCCCGCTCCCGTCGAACCGCCGCCGCCACAGGAAGCAGCAGCCACACCGCCGCCACCGCCGCAGCAGGAACTCCCACCGCCGCCCCCACCTCCGCCACCCGTGCCAGAGTTCCGTAACATCACGGTTCCGCCCGACACCATTATCCCCATCCGCATCACCCAAACCCTCGACAGCGCCACCACGCAACAGGGCGACACCTTCACCGGCACCGTCGCCACCGACATCATCCTCGACGACCTCGTCGTCATTCGTCAGGGCACCCCCGTCACAGGCCGCGTCTCTGCCGTGCAGGAAGCTGCCCACTACAAAGGCAGCTCGCTGCTCACCGTCGAACTCACCAGCATTACCCGCCGCGGCGAAAAACTCGCCGTCACCACCGAACCCTACAGCGTCGAAGGCAAGGGCCGCGGCAAAAACACAGCCGAAAAAGTCGGTGGAGGAGCAGCAGTCGGTGCTATCCTCGGTGGCATCCTGGGCGGTGGCAAGGGAGCAGCGATCGGCGCAGCCGCAGGCGGCGGTGTCGGTGCCGGTGCAAACACCATCACCCGCGGCGAACAAGTCCAGATCCCATCCGAAAGCCTCATCCGTTTCCGTCTCACTAACTCCCTGGCTCTCAAAGTCCCCACAAAAAATACCGAGAGCACGACCACTAGCACAACCACGAACCCTGATCTGCAACAGCGACCCGCAGACCGGTCGCCACAACAGTAGAGTTTTGCATCTCAACGTTTAGAGCCAGGCGGCAGTTTCACCTAGGCTGCCGCCCCATCCTGAACCGCATCAACCGCGGATCAGGACTTAACCAGCTGCAGCCCGACGAAGATCCGTCACAAGACTGCCCTACCCAGCGTCATTCCAGAGGTGTACCGTCTTGACGAAGGCATCGATCGACAATGCGTCTCGCCCCGCAGGGTTCCTCACTTTTACCCTGCACGCGCATCTCCCCTATGTCGTCAATCACGGCACGTGGCCCCATGGTCTCGAGTGGCTCCACGAAGCCGCCGCCGAAACCTATCTCCCCTTCCTCCGCGTTCTCAAAAATCTCGAGCGCGATAACATCCGTTTCAACTGCAACCTCAATCTCTCGCCCATCCTCCTCGAGCAGCTCTCTCACCCCGTCTTCGTCGCCGAGTTCCCCCGCTATCTCACCCGCAAAATCGTAGCTGCCCGCGAAGACGAAGCCTTTTTCCTCCAATCCGGGGATCACCATCTCGCCGACACCGCCCGTTTCTGGCAGCGTTTCTTCTCGCAGGCACTCGACGACTTCAACGGCTTCAACCGCGATCTCATCGCCGCCTTCCGTCACTTCAACGACACCGGCCTCATCGACATCATCACCTGCGGAGCCACCCACGGCTACATGCCTCTCCTTGGCACCGACGAGAGCATTCGCGCCCAGGTCCGCACCGCCGTCGACACTCACATCCGCCACTTCGGCAAAGCCCCCCGCGGAATCTGGGCACCCGAGTGCGGCTACCGCCCCTCCGGTATCTGGAGCCAACCCGTCCCCAACTCCGACGGCACCCCAACGCCCCCAGCCTTCTATCGCATCGGCGTCGAGCAAGCCCTCTCCGAAGCAGGCCTCGAGTTCTTCTTCGTCGACACTCATCTCGTCGAAGATTCCCGACCCACCTCCTCGCCCTACGATCCACCCGGCGACGGCCTTCCACACACTCCTGAAGAGGAGCGCGTCACCCACGAGCCCCACCGTTCTCTCTACCAGCCCTACTACGTCGACGGCCCCTCCGCGAAAAAGCACGCCACCACCATCTTTCCCCGCGACCCACATACCGGCCTCCAGGTCTGGTCCGGAGACACCGGCTATCCCGGCGACGGCGTATACCTCGACTTCCACAAGAAACGCTGGCCCGGCGGTCATCGCTACTGGCGCGTCACCGGCTCCAAAGTCAGCATGGGAGACAAGCAGCCCTACTACCCACACGAAGCGGCCGAGCGCGTCAAAGCCCACGCCTCTCACTTCGTCCATCTCGTCTATGAGGCCCTGAAATCCGGCTTCAACGACTCAATCCCTCCCATCCTCTGCTCGCCCTTCGACGCCGAGCTCTTCGGCCACTGGTGGTTCGAAGGTTCCCTCTGGCTCGAAGCCGTCGCCCGCAACCTCCACGAGTACGAGTCTGGAATCCAACTCATCAGCTGCGCCGACTACCTCGACCAGTATCCCCGAGCCGGCTACATTGCCATGCCTGAAGGCTCGTGGGGAACGGAGGGAAACAATCAGGTCTGGCTCAACTCCGAAACCAGTTGGACCTACACCCACATCTACCCCGCCGAAACCTACACCCGCGACGTCTGCACCGCTGGCCTCTGGCGCACCTCTGACCTCGCCCTGCGCATCATGCAACAGCTCTGCCGCGAGCTCCTTCTCCTCGAATCCTCCGACTGGCAGTTCCTCATCACCACAGGCGCAGCACGCGACTACGCCGAAATCCGTTTCCTCACCCATAACGATCAGTTCAACGAAGTCAAAGCTATCTGGCAAACCTACGAATCAACCGGCGCCATCACCCAATCCCAGCAATCTCGCCTCGCCGAAATCGAACAACGCGACAGCATCTTCCCCGAAATCGATCCCGGCCTCTGGGCCACCGCCGCCAAAGAGCCCGTCCCCACCCCACCGCTCCCCCATCCAGTCGAAACCACGGCATAGCTGAAGCCCTCATCACGATCACGCTGCGGGAACAAACGAAACAGTGGCGTCGTAATTAAAGGCCAGTTGAGATAGCGTCTGCCTAAGCTGGGCGAACGATCTCAAAAATTTACTCTTTGGAGATGGTTTTGTGCGCCTGACAGCCCTCCTCTCTATTGCCTTGGCCTTTACCTCAACGCCTCTCTGCTTGATGGCACAAACCAGTGGCCGCTTCACCCTCCAGGAGAAGCAAGGACCAAACGCTGTAGGCCTCAAGGTAGTCGAGCAATACGACTACTCCCGTACCTTCCAGCCCGCAATCGATGCGATGGGGAAACCCTATCAAGGCGAGCGCGCCAGGCCCCTGCAAACTCTCATCTGGTACCCCGCAAAGAAAACCGATGCGAAGCCAATGACGTTCGGTGACTACGTAGCTTTCCAGGCGACCGAGACGAGCTTCGACAACCCGAAGAACTTGA
>CAZZZG010000208.1:0-4190 GCA_964658525.1 uncultured Edaphobacter sp. | reverse complement strand
CCGCGTGGGGAGCGCTTCCAATTGAAGAAGTCTGTCTCTGGATCGCAGTGACCTATGCCACAGTCCTCGTCTACGAGACGATCAAATGCTGGCAGTCTTCAGGCAGGCCGCTGCGTCACGCGCTCTTTGGCGAACCAAGCCGCACCTAGTGAGAACTCCACGTCTTATCCCCGGAGTTGCAAAGCCTCTCCAGCGTGCAGTCCACGCACCGAGGCTTCCGCGCCACACAGATCTGCCGCCCATGATGAATCAGCTCATGCGAAAATGCGATCCACCGATCCTGCGGAATGATCT
Source organism: uncultured Edaphobacter sp. (assembly GCA_964658525.1). Classification (GTDB taxonomy): domain Bacteria; phylum Acidobacteriota; class Terriglobia; order Terriglobales; family Acidobacteriaceae; genus Edaphobacter. The sequence continues at coordinate 3,896 of CAZZZG010000208.1, read as the reverse complement.
TCATCAAATCCCGCTCCACCTTCTCCGGCGCACTCTCCTTGGTCAACTCGAGCCGCTTCGACAACCGCATCACATGCGTATCGACCACCACTCCCACCGCAATCCCGTACCACGACCCCAGCACCACATTCCCCGTCTTCCGAGCCACCCCCGGAAGCGTCAAAATCTCCTCCATCGTCTGAGGCACCTTTCCCCCAAACTCCTCCGTCACCACCCGCGCCGCGCCCTGAATAGACTTCGCCTTGTTCCGAAAAAATCCCGTAGTCCGAATCAATTCCTCAAGCTCGGGCAGGGAAGCCGCAGCCATTGCCTTCGGCGTAGGAAACGCCTTGAACAGCGCCGGTGTCACCAGATTTACCCGCACATCCGTACATTGCGCCGACAAGATCGTAGCCACCGTCAGCTCCCACGCATTCTTGTGATTCAGCGCGCAAACAACTCCGGGATAAGTCTTTCGCAGGGCATCCAGAATCCCCGCAACCCGCTCCGGCGCCAGCGGGTTCTGCGTCTTCCCGGCCTTCTTCTTAGCTGCCACTGGCTCGGACTTGGCAATCGCCCGAGCCTTCGCCCCAACCACAGCCTTAGCCTTCGCAGCAGTCCGAACAACGGTAGTCTTCGCCATGCGTTCTAACCGAGCCGATCCAGCATCTCTGCCGGCGGAACGCGCACACAGCTGAAGATCGGCGTGTCCTGCAACGTATACATACTGATCTCCGTCTCCCGAAGCTGCTGCACCAAATCCAGAAAATCCTCCGGAAAGTTCGTCTCGAACGCCACCACAAACTCCTGGTCGTCGATCCCGAACGAGTAGGTAGTGTTCAGCTTCACCCGCGGATACATCAGCCCAATGCGAATATGCTCATCCATCAGCCGCTTCCGCTCCGTCGCCGGCAGCAGATACCAAGGCCGGGTCTTCCAAAACGGATAGATAAAGATGTACTTCTGCCCACCCGGACGAATCGCTCCACGCCCTTCGCCCTCACTCTCATCCGGACGATCAATCTGATATTGCGAACGCTTCGTCATCGCCAGAAAGTTATGCGGCGAGTTCAAATATCCGCCAAGCGGTGTCCGCATCAGCTCACTACGCATCTCATTCAGCTCGTCCACGCCATACCCAATCGACCAGACGCACATATCCACATCGCCCCGCGTCCCAATTGTCGAGTACGTCAACGAAACAAACTCCCCCGGCCTATTCCACTTCGTCAGCACGTCGACAAACGCAGACTTATGCTTCGCCTTCTCGTCCGCAGGCAGTCTCCGCCACTCCGGCATCACCTTGTAGAAGCTGAAGCAGACAATCTGCCGCTTCACCGCCGGCTTCGACGGATCGTGCGGAGCCGCCCCATAACTGCTCGCTGGCCGTCCCGCCGTCGGAGCAGCCGCTGTAGTTTCAGTGGATATAGAGGTTCCTGCCTCAGTAACAGTATTCGACATGGTGCAAATCTCCTGACTCTTCCATGCTAGCTCATCCACGCCTAACCCTCACCTCGTATACTGCACCTACATGTCAGAGAAGATCATTGCCCTCCTCATCGGCGCCATCGCCAGCGGCGGCTACGCCAGTGTCGTCCTCCTCATGGCCATCCAGTCTGCCTGCATCCCCATCCCCTCCGAAGTCATCATGCCACTCGCGGGCTACGCCCTCGCGCACACCCAACTTCAGCTCATCATCCTCGCCACCGTAGCCTCTCTCGCATCGAACCTCGGCTCCATCCCCGCCTACTGGGTCGGCGCAAAGGGCGGGCGTCCCATGGTCGAACGCTACGGCAGCATGATGCTTCTTAGCCGTCGCGACCTGGACCTCGTCGATCACTTCTTCGCCAAGTATGGCTCCATCACAGTGCTCATAGGACGCATGCTTCCCATCGTTCGCACCTTCATCGCCTTCCCCGCCGGTGTCGCGAAGATGAACCAGCTCCGCTTCCACATCTACACTTTCATCGGCTCCTGGCCCTGGTGCTACGCCCTCGCCTACATCGGCATGAAGCTAGGCGCGACTTGGAACACGAACCCCCGCTTCAAAGAGATCTTCCACCGCTTCCACCTCGGCGTCGAAGCCATCATCGCTATCGGTTTCATTTGGTTCGTCGTATCCCACTGGAAAAACCGCATCCGCACCGAGCCCGCTTGAGTCTCTTCGTAGAAGGATCTAACTTCCTCGCAGTGTTTACGCAAGCGCCAGCGGCACAGCCTCTTCCCAGCGCCCCTGTGCTTTCAAAATGAGTTCTATCACTTCGCGCGCGGTTCCTCGCCCGGCGAGTCTCCGGGTAGTGAAGTGACAGACCGCCTGCAACTCCGGCACGCCATCAGCCACACATACCGCCAGCCCGGCTCGCCGCGCTAAAGGAATATCAGGCAGATCATCGCCCATGTAGGCGACCTCCTCCTCCGTCACGCCAGCCTTTCGCATGCACTCCTCAAAAGCCTCAGTCTTCTTCGCCTGTCCCAGGTAGACAAAAGTCACCTTCAACTCTTCGGCCCTCTTGGCCACAGCAGGTGATGAGCGACCAGTAATAAAGCCGGTTTGAATTCCCATCGTGTGTGCGAGCGAGAGTCCCTGTCCATCTTGCGCATTGAATACCTTCATCTCAGATACAGAGACCGTCGCAGTGCCGTCAGTGGAAGTCGATGAAATCAAACACACGCCTCCATCGGTGAGGGTGCCATCCACGTCCATCAGGAAGAGTTTAATCTTGCGGGCGCGGGCCAGGACATCGGGTGAAGCGAGGGTAACGCTAATGTCGGTCATAGCGCGATTCTAAAACAGACGTGCTACCCCGCTTCCCATTTGCCGCCACCCTCCCCGCTAAGCGATACTAGAGAGTCCGCATTACACGGAATATCGCACGATAGAAGGGTATCGCCAAGAATGTCTACACCCCCGGCCGCTAAGCCAGCATCCGCTGTGCAAGACGCGGCAGCCATCAAGCCTGCCACTGGAAAACTAGGCGTCATGATTCCCGGCATGGGAGCCGTCGCCACCACACTCATCGCCGGAGTAGAAGCCATTCGCCGCGGCTTCGCCAAACCCATCGGTTCCACCACGCAGATGGCTACCATCCGCCTTGGCAAACGTACAGACGCACGCAGCCCCCTCATCAAAGAGTTCATCCCCCTGGCAGACCTCAACGACCTCGTCTTCACCGGCTGGGACATCTTCGGCGGCAACCTCTACGACGCGGCCAAGACCGCGCAGGTCCTCGACCGCGATCAGCTCGAACAGATGCGTCCCTTCCTCGAGTCCATCGAGCCCATGCCCGCCGTCTTCGACCAGCACTACGTCAAGCGCCTCACCGGCCAGAAGGTCAAGACCGGGAAGAACAAGTGCGACCTCGCCAACCAGATCCGCAACGACATCGCCGAGTTCAAAACCAAGACCGACCGCCAGGTCATGATCTGGTGCGGCTCTACCGAAATCTTCCTCGAACAAACCGCCGTCCACCAAACCCTCGCAGCCTTTGAAAAAGGCCTCGTCGACGACGACCCCAACATCTCCCCCTCCATGCTCTACGCCTGGGCCGCTCTCAAAGAAGGCATCCCCTTCGCTAACGGCGCACCCAACCTCACTGTAGACATCCCCGCACTCAACGAGCTCTCCCGCAAGATGAATGCACCCATCTGCGGCAAGGACTTCAAGACCGGACAGACCTTCATCAAGACCGTCCTCGCCCCCGCCTTCAAAACCCGCATGCTCGGCGTCAGCGGCTGGTACTCCACCAACATCCTCGGCAACCGCGACGGAGAAGTCCTCGACGACCCCGAGTCCTTCAAGACCAAAGAAGAATCGAAGCTCGGCGTCCTCGACGTCATCTTCCAGCCCGAGCTCTACCCCGACCTCTACAAGGACCTCTACCACAAGGTCCGCATCAACTACTACCCACCCCGCGGCG
>CAZZZG010000207.1:0-4280 GCA_964658525.1 uncultured Edaphobacter sp. | reverse complement strand
TGTGGCCGTTGCGTGCGGCGGCGAGGACGCAGTGGTAGCGGGCGCTGCGTTGGGTGAGAGGGATGTCGGTGAGGTTGGAGATGAGTAGCAGGTTGTTGCGCTCGTCGGTGGTGGCGTTCGGGGGATCGGTGAAGTGGTGGTCGTCGGCGTAGCGGGCGGAGCGGACGCCGGGGGCTCCGTGGAGGGCGTCGACTTCGAGGCCGGAGTCGTCGGCGATGACGATTTCGTTGGGGGCGTGGTGGGAGTAGTAGATGGCCTTGAGGCGGGCATTGCCTTCGAAGGTGGGCTCGTCTTCGGCGGGGGCGGGGATTTGTTTTAGGCCAGGTAATGGTGTGAGTGTGATTTGGGGAGAGGCCGTTGCGGCGAAGTCTCGGAGCTTGCCTGGGTTGGTGGTGGCGATGAAGAGGTTCATTGTTCTATTGATATACCTTGTTGGGCTGGAGGCTGGCGGGAAAGACTGTAAATGCAAAAGCAGATTCCCTTCGGGGATGACAACTAGAAATGCAAATTCGAGTGCAACGGCAACTGCAACACTAGCTGCTGATGTTGGAGTCTTCTGTTGTTACCGCGTGATGCGAAAGCGGACGAAGGCTACTGCTCCGAAGGGGTGGGCGCCGTAGATGGAGATGAGAGGCGCGGGTGTGGTGTAGGTGGTGAATTGGGCGCCGGGTGCGGCGAGGAGATGTGGGGTTATGCGGTAGTCGCGATCGTAGCCGAAGGAGTAGGCGGCTACGTGGCCGATGGGGGACTCGGTGAAGTTGGGCGGGAGTGGGGAGCCGGGTGCAACGAGGAGTTCGTTGGAGCGGCCGGCGTTTTCGATGCGCGTCCAGATGTAGTTGCGGGTGCGGAAGTTGAGGAGGGATTCGAGGAGGTAGCTGTTTTCTTTGCTGTTGTCGGTGAGGGATTTTGTGCGGCCCCAGAGGAGGGTGGTGGACCAGTTGTTTGTTGGGGTGGTCATGTCCATGCCGGGCATGCTGGTGGTGTTGTGGTGAGTGCCGAAGGGGCGGTTGTACATTATGGAGGCGGTTTGGCGTTGCTGGTCTTCGTTGGGGTAGAGGGCCTCGGGGCTGACGATGTGGGCGATGGAGTATTGGGTGGTGATGTTTTTTGTGGGTGCGAAGGTGATGCGGGAGGAGTAGCTGTCGACGGCGTGGCCGTTGGGGGAGGGTTGGAAGCCCCAGCGCTGCTCGGTGGGCTCGGCGCCGTGGAAGCCGGACTCTTCGAAGCGGAACCAACGCCAGGTCAGGCCGCCGGTGAAGACGTTGAACGCGATGTGGGTGGAGTCCTGCTGGTGGTGGCCCAGGGCGGCGATGGGATCTTCGGACGCTGAGAGGCGGTGCGGGTAGGCGGTAGGGCCGATGGCGGGGTCGCCTACCGGTGCGGCGTAGAGGCTGAGGAGGGTATGTTTGCCGAGGCGGAGGTCGTAGAGGGCGGCGAGTTCCATGAAGAAGTCGTGCGGGTGCTGGCCGTCGATGATGGGTTTGCCGAAGGCGGTTTCGCCTTGCTGGAAGAGCTCGGGGTATTGGCGGTCGGAGATGGTGGCGGGCTCGAGTGAAAGCATGGTGCGTAGGGTGAGCTGGCCGTATTGGCCGTGGTCGCCGAGTTGGTGCATGGCCATGGGCATGAGCCAGTTGGTGGAGAAGAGCTTGTCGCCGCTGCGGATGACTGGTGGGTTGCAGGGGAGGTTGAACTCGGCGCAAGTTTCGAGGGAGGGGCCGGTGGGGTCGGAGGTGGCGTGTTGTTGTGTGTCGGAGATGGAAGCGGTGCCGTGGAGCATAAGCATCCAGCCGTGATAGTCGCGCATAAGCATAGCGACGGGGGTGGAGGCGGGTTCGGCGCTGGTGCCGGAGGTTGTGTGGTTCAGGATGGTGTCGATGAGATTCGTGGGTGGCTTCATCATGTTCATGTCCATCTGCATGGAGTTCGATTGCATGCCAGGCATGTTGGGCATGGAGCTTTGATCTGTCTGCGACATGGTGAGAGATGGCGTCAACAAAAACATGAGAAGCAGGGCCGCCTGGAGGATGGAGCACATGGAGATTCCTTGTCTTGATGCGTGCGTTGTCGGGAACAGCGTGGAAGGACGCTGTGACGCGGCGCTAGATCAAGAGGGAATCAGATACGGAGGGGAGGATGTGGAAGGAGTGGCGGCGGACCGGTCCAGCGTATGACCGACGCTGTCAGCGGGGAAGAGATTTCGTTGGAAGATGCGAAGACAGCGACTGCCTCGAGTGGAATCTGCGGCTCGACCGGTGTGGAGACGATTGCCGGCTGTTGTTGTTGCTGTGCGCTACAGCAGATGGGCTGATCGAGTGGTGACTGCTTCGGGCATTGATCGCAAGAGGATTGCTTTGGTTGTGTGATCTTGACGCAAGTTGCTGCGCTGACGAGTAGGGTCAGGAGGCAGAGCAGCGTCGCGAAGAGGTGCAGAGTCTTTTGCATCTTTGTGAGGTTTGACGAAGAAGCAAGGGCAGAAGATACATCTGCCCGAGATTATTTTCGCTGTTGCGATTGTATTCTCAAGTGAGTTTCAGTGTAAGACGCGAGGCTTGATGTTTGTTTTCATGCTCCAGAAGCCAGCGCTTGCGTTCGATGCCTCCACCGTAACCTGTAAGGGAGCCGTTGGATCCGATGACGCGGTGACAGGGTACGGCGACTCCGATCGGATTGGAGCCGTTGGCGAGGCCGACTGCTCGGACGGCGTTCGGTCTGCCGATTTGTTTGGCAAGGTTTCCGTAAGAGACGGTTGTGCCGTGAGGGATCTCTCGCAGTGCGCGCCAGACCTCGCGTTGGAATGGTGTGCCAGCTGTGCGTACGGGGAGCTTGTTTATAGCGGAAAGCTCTCCTGCAAAGTAACGCTTCATGATGTCGGATAGGCCGGACGGATTGCTGGCTGGCTCGAGTTTGAATCCGTCGCGGCCGTAGTGAAGTCGGAGGGATTTTTGCAGGCGCTCTTCGTGATCTGTCCATTCAACGGCGCGTAGGTTTCCGTCATGGTCGGCTACGATGATCATTTCGCCGATCGGTGTGTCGAATCGATCTGTGAGGAGTTTAAGAGGTTCAGGCATGTTGTCCTCGATTTGAAAAAATTGTGTTCGTGTCTTGGTGCGACGACCTCTGGTCAGGCAAGTAGTCCGAGGCACGGAGAGCAATTATCCCGTCTCTTTATCGGACGATTCCATGGATGAAGTTTCTCATGGCCAGCGCCCGCTAACTCGCGGTTTTCGGACGCGCAATCAATCCCTGTCATCCATTGCTGCGTCGGCGGAAATCGTGCGAGAGCGATCGATCGACTTGTTTGAGTGTCGGGTTTAGTTCACAAACGGAGGGCTATCTTTGGGCTTGTGCGTTGATCTGCCGGCCACTCGAAGTGGGTTATTGAGAGCCTGCAGGGTGTCGCAAAAGGATAATGTCGACGCGTCGGTTTTGGGTGCGGCCGTCTTCGGTGGTGTTACTGGCGACGGGGTGAAACTCCGCGTAACCTGCCGCTGCAAGGTTGACTGGGTCGATCGGGCCGCGTTCGAGGAGAAGGCGTGCGATAGCGGTCGATCGCGCGGTGGAGAGCTCCCAGTTGCTGGCGAACTGTGCGGTGTGGATGGGGACGTCGTCTGTGTGGCCTTCGACGCGCAGTGGGCCTGCGGGCAGGGTGTTGGCGAGGATCGAGATCATGGGGATCGATGCCGGACGGACCTCGGCGGAGCCGGAGGGGAAGAACCCGGCTTCGTGAAGAGAGATAACAAGGCCGTCGGGAGTGATGCGCATGGCGATGCCGCCGGGAGGGATGCCGCCAGCGGCGACCTGCTCCGCGATGAGTTTGCGCAGGCGGGCCTCGGTCTCCTCCAGACTTTCTGTGCTGGCTGAGGGCAGGGGGCGCACGATCGGTGATGGGATCGAGTTGGTGATGGCGGAGGCGTTGATGTCGGTGAGCGGCGGAGTCTTCGAGTGGGCGTCGAAGGTACCGAGGGGGGTGAATGCGGTCTGCATGGCTTCGGAGAGCTTGAGTTGCTTCTTCTTGTCCGATTGGCTGGACGCGAACAGGACAACGAAGAAGGCGAAGAGCAGTGTGATGAAGTCTGCGTAGGAGACCAGCCAGCGTTCGTGGTTGACGTGCTCGGGATGTTTTTTCTTGCTCATGCTCTCGCCTCAGTGGATTTGCCAGACTTCGGAGGGTGCGATTCAAAGAGATACGTGCGGAGCTTGGTTTCGATCATGCGCGGGTTCATGCCTTCGAGGATGGAGATGACTCCTTCGAGCATCATCTCCTTGATCATCTGCTCTTC
>CAZZZG010000206.1:0-4328 GCA_964658525.1 uncultured Edaphobacter sp. | reverse complement strand
ATGTAGGCTGCGCCGTAGCCGAGGGCGATGAGAGGGATCAGGTGGCGGGTCGCTTTGCGCATGGCGGATGCGCCGATGGCTGCGTCAGCTGAGACTGGAGGCCCGTCGAGGATGGGGGGCGGAGTGGATGCCATTGGGTTCCATCTCATCGGGGCGGTGAACGTACGATTGAGGGCTGGGGAACTGAGGGGAATATACCACTGGAAGGTGGGTTGAGAGTGCGGGTGTTGTTGTATGGTCTCTATCGTCAGCTGATTGGATGAAAAGTTCTGGAGGGTTTCGATGTCGAGGAAAGTTCGAAGTGTTTTCGCCGCGACTGTGCTTGCGCTGATGTTTTTCGTCGTTGTTGTTAGTTCCAGTGGTCAGCAGAGAGTGCTGACTGTGGATCAGGGGCAGGTCGTCGATACAGTGAAGGCGATCTTCGCGGCGGCTGCGGCGGATGATCTTGCGAAGTTTCATGCGGTGGCAGGGCCTGGGTTTTATCTCTACGATGCGGGGGCGCGATTTGATGGGGACGCGATCATGACGTTGATCAAGGCTGAACATGCGAAGGGCAGACGGTATGAGTGGAATGTTACGGAGCCAGATGTACATGTAATCGGCGATACGGCGTGGATTGCTTATGTGAATAAAGGTGGCGTGACGGATGCGTCTGGGACGGTGCCGCAGCAGTGGCTTGAGTCGGCGTTTCTTGAGAGGCGGGGTGGGGTTTGGAAGATTGTGTTCATGCATAGTACCCGCGTGCCCGCGGCTCCGCCGGCCGCGACTATGTCGATGCGTTAGGGCGTCAGGGTTTGGTGGCGTGGTAGAGGCCTACGACGCCGAAGGTGTAGCTGGTCCAGCTCGGGTTGGTGAAGCCTGCGGCTTTGAGGAGCTGGAGCATGCGGGGTGGGCGGGGGAAGCGCTCGACGGAGGCGTTGAGGTAGCTGTAGGCGCGTTCGTTGCCGGTGATGAGGCCGCCGAGACGAGGGAGGATCGACTTGAAGTAGATGTTGTAGAGTGCGCCGGTGAGGCCTTCGGGTTGATTGCACTCGAGTATGCCGAGCTGGCCGCCGGGGCGAAGGACGCGAAGGATCTCGGTGAGACCTTCGTGATAGTTGGCGAGATTGCGGAAGCCGAAGGCGGAGGTGACTAGGTCGACGGAGTTGTCGGCGATTGGTAGGTGGAGCGCGTCGGCTTCGATGGGAACGACGTTGTGGGACGCGAATTTTTTAATGCCGAGCGAGAGCATCTGGTGGGAGAAGTCTACGGCGAGGATGGGCGTGGCTTTCTGGGTTGCTGGGCGGTGTTTTAGGAGCGCCATCGTCATATCGCCGGTACCGCAACAGAGGTCGAGCGTGACGGCTTCGGGGTGTTGGAGGATGGGTTGGAAGAGGCGCGCAGTGCGAGTCCACCAGGTGCGATCAATGCCTGCGGAGAGGAGGTGGTTGGCTCGGTCGTAGGCCGGGGCAATGGTGTCGAACATCTGCTGGACGTTTGTTGCTGCGTCTTGCTCGGTGGTGACGCCGGCGGGGCGGGCTCCGGTGGAGCGTTCGTGTTCGGGTTTTAACGGAGTGATGGATGCCATTATTTCATTAGAAGGCTATGACTCTGGTGATTGAAGACTATGGTTAGTCAGTGAGTTTTGACCCTGCGTTAGATTGGGTCTTGTAATCGCTCGCTGGCAACTGTGCGTTGAAAGATAAGCCTGAAGGGCTGACCTTGAGTCCATGTCCCCTCAATTTCGTTACCGTCTTTACTTAGTGTCCCAATGTATGAACTATGAGTAGATTTCACTGTGAACTTAAGAACATTATCGTTGAAGCTAACTTTGCTGATTTGTATTCCGTTAAAGCCTTGATTTAGGCCGTTAAGTGAACCTTCGATTCTCGTATACGTCGTGGTATTTAGATGGAGAGCGAGTTCCAACTGTTTGCCATTTTCATCTAGCTTACCCTTCCAGTCGCCGCCTATGGGAATGGGTGATAACACGCTGTTTGACTCACTTAGCCGCCTGAACTTTAAGTTCAAGCGTTTGCCTTCTATCCAAATCCCACTGATTTCAGTGCCATCTTTATTCATCTTTCCTTCATAGGAACCCTTTACCTGAGAGACGGATAATTTGAGGGTCGTGCCGTCAAAGGTGATGGTGTCTACCGGAATCCCTGGCGAGTCCTGATCAAGGCTGTCGATCGTTGCCTCAAGGGTGCCGCTTGGCGATGAGTTGATATGGAGAACGAGACGTAGTTTTGTGCCGTCGACCTTGAAAGCTCCTTGCCAAGCGCCTGCGAGGGAACTTTGCGCCTCTGCTGTCAACGACCCTAAACAGATGACAGCCAGAATTAGTAGCAAGAGTACTGATTTACTGGTGTGCATTTACGAATCTCAGGGGTGCGTCAACCACTTTGCGCATTAATATGAGCATGTGGTTGGTGGCGGCTAGGAGTTCGGGTTCGGTTACGTTGCGGACGATTTGTACTTTGCCGATGGCGGTGGGGAGGATGAAGGAGCGGATGCCGCTGCGGTTTTTCTTGTCGCGGGATGTGAGTGCTACTAGTTTTTCGGCGGTGGCTTTGAAGGTGGGGAGCGGGCCGTAGCGGAGGATGAGTTTGGTGATGCGCTCGGCTTCTTTGGGCTTGATGGTTTTGCGTGCGATGGCTACGTTGAGCGCGGCGATCGAGCCCCAGGCTACGGCTTCGCCGTGGAGGAGTTGCTTGTAGTCTGTGGCGGCCTCGATGGCGTGGCCGATGGTGTGGCCGAAGTTCAGGATCATGCGGAGGCCGGACTCTTTTTCGTCTTTGCTGACTACATCGGCTTTGACGCGGACTGAGGCGGCTACTACTTTGGTCAGAGCTTTGGTGTCGGCGTTTCGTTTTGTGTTGAGGATGGCTGCGGCGTTCTGTTCCATGTAGCGGAAGAGCTTGGCGTCGTAGATGATTCCGGCTTTGATGGACTCCTGCAGACCAGCGCGGAGCTCGGCTGGGGGGAGAGTGCGGAGGAGGTCGGTGTCGGCGAGGACGGCTTGCGGGTGGTGGAAGCTGCCGATGAGGTTCTTGCCTGCGGCGAGGTTGACGCCGGTTTTGCCGCCGATGGAGGAGTCCACTTGCGCGAGGAGAGTGGTGGGGATTTGGACGTAGCGGATGCCGCGCATGTAGATGGCGGCGAGGAAGCCGGTGATGTCGCCGATGACGCCGCCACCGAAGGCGAGGAGGAGTGAGTCGCGGTCGGCTCCGGCGGTGGCGAGTTGTTGCGCGAGGGCTTCGACGCTCGACATGCGCTTGTGGCGCTCGCCTGCGGGATGGAAGAGTACTGTTGGTGGCTCTTTGAATGAGACCAGGAAGTGTTTGGACCAGAGAGCCCAGATGTTGGGAGAGGTGACGATGAAGGGGCGGAAGGGTTTGCCGGGGTTGAGCTTGCTCAGGCGCGGATGGAGCGTGCGAAGGAGGCCGGAGGCGATGGTGACGTCGTACTTTGCGGAGGGCGTATTGACGGGGATGACGGGCACTGTGTCTTCATCGTATCGCAGGTGATTAGAGACTTCGTGTCATCGTGTCCTGCCGGACGGGCCCGCTGCGCGCGGGGCGGGCGTTCCACGTCTTTTACCTTGTGTTGGGAAGTCGACAGTCGCGGGGCTCCCGTTGGTCCGCACATCAAGTAATGAACTAGCATTGAGGTATGGAACGGTTTGATTTTTTGGTTATTGGGGCAGGTATTGCAGGTCTAAGTGCAGCGATTCGGTTAGCAGAGACGGGAACGGTGCTGGTGGTGACGAAGGAAGAACTGGCAGAGTCGAATACGGCTTATGCGCAGGGTGGGATCGCGGTGGCGATGGGTGGGGCTGAGGATGTCGCACTGCACCTGGAAGACACGATGGCGGCAGGCGATGGGCTGGTGAATCGCGAGGCGGCGGCGGTGCTGGTTTCGCAGGGGCCTCGGCGGGTGGAGGAGCTGTTGAAGTGGGGGACAGCATTCGATCGGTATCCGAAGGACAAGAACGGGGATGAGGGTGAGTTGATGCGGACGCGCGAGGGGGCGCATAGCCTATCGCGGATCCTGCATGCGAATGGAGATGCGACGGGGAAGGAGATTGCCGTGTCGTTGCTACGGCATGTGCGCGAAGGTGGATTTGGTAAGGGTGCGATTGAGTTGATGGAGTGGACTACGAGTGTGGATTTGATTGTTGAAGGAGGACGCGTAGTGGGAGCTACGCTGCTTGACGGTGAGGGTGGTCTGAGGGTGGTGCGGGCAGGGGCTGTGTTGTTGGCGAGTGGTGGGGCGGGGCAGGTTTATAGCGATACGACGAATCCTGCGGTGGCGACGGGGGATGGGATTGCGATGGCTTACCGGGC
>CAZZZG010000205.1:0-4405 GCA_964658525.1 uncultured Edaphobacter sp. | reverse complement strand
GCTGTCGGCGTCGGGGAAGGCGATGGCAGGAATGTACTGGTATTTGGCGGTGTGGAGGGTGCTGGTGATGCGGATAAGGTCGACGATGGCGCCGACGTAGGGGCTGTAGTTTCCGCCGCCGGCGAGCCTGGTGTAACTGGCCTGATTGATGAGGTCGGAGTTCGAGCCGTCGTTGAGTGCGTCTGCGACCGACTGGCCGTGGCCGTCGTCGAGGAGGGTCTGGTTGCCGGCCTGAGTGAGGCAGGTGGATTGGGTGTCGACGGGGCGTTTGAAGCAGTCGCCGTTGGGCTTGAGATTGAGGGTGCGGGAGAGGAGGTCGGAGTGCTCGGCGAGTGCTTTGGAGTCGTCTGGTGGAATGCGACGGATGGCGGCGAGGTAGGTCTCGATGCGGGCCTGTTCAAAGCCGGATTCGATGAGGTCTTGTGAGGCGCGAACGAAGATGCCGGGGCGTCCGCGGACGGCAGAGCGGAGGGTGCTGAAGTCGCCGCCGGTTTCAGGTGCAAGGAAGAGGATGACCTGCTGGGCCTCAGCAGGGACGGTGATGGTGACGCCCTCTTCGCGAACTTTTTTGTTCCAGGTCTGGATCTCGGAGAACCAGTTGTCGGGGGGCGGGTTAGTGGTGCCGCGCAGGAAGGCGCAGACGAGGAGATAGTGAACGGATTGCGTGGGCGGAAGGTCGGCGCGGAGCCAGATCTTGTCGCCTGGTTGGAGATTGGGAACCTGGGCGATGGGGAGTGTTTTGCCTGCGCGTGTGACGTGAACATCTACTTTGGGGCCAGCGAGATCGAAGCGTGCGGGGTCGGCGTGGAGCAGGGCACAAGCCAAGAAAGTGGCGGCGAGAGTTCCAGCGAGGCGCGAACGGCGAAACACTTTTGCCATCATTCCATTTTAGACGGAATGAGATGGGGACGGATGTGGGTTAGAACATGAATGTTTGCTGCTAGTTGCGGTTGCGAGCAGAGAGATGGTCGCCTGCTACGACACCATCGCGGATGGTGATGACTCGGTGAGCGAACTCGGCGATGTCGGGTTCGTGCGTGACGAGGACGATGGTGTTGCCATTTGAATGGAGCTCGTCGAAGAGGGCCATGATCTCGTCTCCGGTTTTGGAGTCAAGGTTGCCGGTGGGTTCGTCGGCGAGGATGATGGACGGTTTGTTGACCAGGGCGCGGGCGATGGCGACGCGCTGACGCTGACCACCGGAAAGTTCGTTGGGCTTGTGCATCATGCGGCTGCCGAGACCGACGGATTCGAGAACGCTTTTTGCTCGTTCGGTGCGCGCTGCGGCGGGTGTGCCGTTGTAGATGAGAGGCAACTCTACGTTGTGAAGCGAGGTGGCGCGGGCGAGGAGGTTGAAGGTCTGGAAGACGAAGCCGATTTCCTTGTTGCGAATGCGGGCGAGCTCGTCGTCGTTGAGCTCGGAGACGTCGTGGCCGTTGAGCCAGTAGCGGCCCTGAGATGGGGAATCGAGGCAACCGATGAGGTTCATCAGGGTTGATTTTCCCGAGCCTGAGGGACCCATGATGGCTACGTACTCATTGTGGCGGATGCGGAGATTGACACCGCGGAGGGCATGCACCTGCTGATCGCCCATCTCGTAGGTCTTCCAGAGATTGTCGGTGACGATGACGTCTCCCGGAGTCGGGCCATTTGCATTGCTGGTGCTGAGGTTGGATTCGACTGCAGTTTCGATAGCCATCCGGTTCTCCGTGCTCCTGTGATTCAGGATAGTACGTTTGGGGTGGTGGGATGGTTCCGCGGTATTGAGTGAGTCACTCCGAGAACAACAATTTTAGGACTTTTCTTCGTGCTTTGATATTTTTTACGATTTGTCGGCGTCGGCGGTGGCCTCAACACTATTGTCTATTTTGACTGCAGTTCCGCTCTTAAGGGTGCGAAGGATTCGATAGCGGCCGGTAACAATTTCGTCGCCATCCTTGAGGCCGCTGAGGACCTCGATGTCAGTGGCGCCCGTAACCCCGGTGGTGATGGGAACGAAGTTGGCGCGAGTCTTTTTGTGTTCGGTCTGGAGCACGTAGACTCCCTGGACGGGTTGGGGTTTGTGTGCGGGAGCGCTGGAAGTTGATGCGGAAACAACACTTGCCTTGCCTGCGTTCGCCGCGAGTGCTTTTTCGGTGGCAGGGTCACGCTGAACCAGGGCCTGTATGGGTATGGTGAGCGCGTCGGGTTTGTGCGCGGTGGTGATCTTTGCTGTTGCCGAAAGGCCCGGGCGGAGTTCCTCGGTGGTCTGGTCCAGGGTGACGACAACTTTGAAGTCTTTCGCCTCTTCGGTTCCTGTGGTGCTCTGACTGGTGGCGACTCCGGTGGTTCGGAGCAGAGCCTGATCGCCGACCTCGGTGACGTGGCCCTTGAAGACGCGACCCGGCATTGCGTCGACGGTGACGTCGGCGGGTTGGTTGAGTGCGACATTGACGATGTCTGTCTCGTCGACCTTGACCTCCGCAGTAATGACGGACATGTCGGCGAGGGTCATCAGTGTGGAGCCCTGGGCATTCTGAATGCCGAGGACGACGGTCTCACCTTCGCGGACGGGAACGTTGGTGACGAGGCCGTCGAAGGGAGCGCGGCTCACGGTCTTGTCGAGGGCATCGTAGTTTGCGCGTTGGCTGGCGACTGCCTGGTTCATGTGGCCGCGTTGGGAGTCGGTTTGTGCTTTCGCTTGTGCAAGTGCTGCCTGTCGCTGGGCGAGGGTAGCGACAGCCATATCGTACGCGGCTTTTTTGGCGTCGTAGTCCTGCTTGGCGATCAGCTTTTCGTTGTAGAGAGATTCAGCACGTCCGTAGTCGAGTCGTTTCTGTTCAAGATCTGCTTTGCCCTGGGCGATGTTGGCCTCGGCGGTTTTCTCTGCGGCGATATAGCTGGTGATGTCGGTTTGGGACGAGGCAATGGTGGCTTGCTGTGCTGCGACCGTGGCCTGGGGTTGAACGCTCTCGACGGTGGCGAGGGTCGTGCCGGACTTCACGTGATCGCCCTCTTTCACGTAGAGGTGAGTGATGCGTCCGAAGGCGGTGGCGCCGATGTTGACGTAGGTCTTCGGCTTGATCTGGCCGGTACCGTTGACGACGGCGATCAGATCCTGGCGGACGGCTTTGCCGGTGGCGACTTTGGTGACGCTGGCCTGTCCGTGAAGGATCGTGCCCACGACAATGCCTGCAAGAACCAAGACAGCAACCACGATCAGAATAATTTTCTTTATGCTCATTGCCGCTTTCTGTTGCATCTCCGCGAAGAATCGGAGGTGCCTGGGAGTCGGTGCCTGCTAAACACTAGTACGGAAGCAGAAGAAATTGCGTTCCGTACTCATTTCAAAGCTAAGTTGGACCAATCTACGAGTAACTGTGCAATGCCCTGCAACTCTTCGGTTGAGGAGACTTGGATGCTTTCGCGGGAACACGAGCGATGATATCAGGGGAAGCGTTGAGTCTCCTCTTGTAACGGAGATGTAACGGCTCTACAATGTTGGTTGGTAACAGGAGTGCACCCCTTCTCTATGACAATTTCTCGGCGCTTGGTATCCTGCACAACCCTATTGGTGATGATCTTCATGGGGGGGCATGTTTTGGCTGCCCAGGAAGCGACCAGCGGTTCTGATCAGACTGATGGCGTCACTAAGGGTCCGGTGGCGGTGGAGAAGCCAGATCCTTTGAAGCGTCCGATGAGCGACGATGAGAAGCGAAAGCAGCAGAAGGCGCTGAGAGCGGAGTTGAAGGGCGTCTACAAGAAGTGGGTGGATGAGGACGTTCGCTGGATCATTACGGATCAGGAGTTGCAGGCGTTCAAGAGTCTGAGCAATGACGAAGAGCGCGATCAGTTCATCGAAAATTTCTGGCTGCGACGCAATCCGAATCCCGATTCACCTGAGAATGAGTTTCGCGAGGAGCACTACGCGCGTATTGCATATGCGAATGACCACTTCGCAGCGGGTAAGCCTGGCTGGAGAACAGATCGCGGTCATATCTACATTGCTTACGGAAAGCCGGACAATATCGATTCGCATCCAAGCGGCGGCAGCTACGATCGTCCGATGGAAGAAGGTGGCGGAAACACCTCCACGTTCCCCTTCGAGATATGGCACTACCGCTATCTGGAGGGTATCGGGGATAACGTCGATATCGAGTTTGTCGATACGTGCATGTGCGGCGATTACCACATGACGATTGATCGCTCCGAGAAGGACGCGCTCAAGCATGTTCCGGGCGCAGGTCAGACGTTATATGAACAGTCTGGGCAGTCGAAGCAGGCAGACCGGTTTTCGGGTGGGTTGGAACAGCTTGGTGCCGGGCCGTTGTCGTCTCAGAACCAGAGCAAGCAGTTCGATCGATTGGATCGATATGCGAAGTTGATGGCTCCTCCGGAGATTAAGTTCAAGGATCTGGAGTCGTGT
>CAZZZG010000204.1:0-4418 GCA_964658525.1 uncultured Edaphobacter sp. | reverse complement strand
AGGAAGAGGAGCTTCGAGAAGAGCTCTTCCTTGCCCGGCATGGTGGCGAGTTCGCTGATCTCACGAACGTCGATGACCTTGCCGTCAACGATGCCCAGCTTGAAGGTGAACTCCGCGTTGTCTTTGACCCAGGTCGAAAGGGCCTTGGCTAGAGCAACGGGATCGCCCGAAGTGTAAGCAACAGCAGACACACCCTTGAGCCCCTGCAATGCGGACTCGATCTTGGTGCCTTCGCTGGCGCGTGCGGCGAGCTTGTTTTTGACGACGTGGTAGTTTCCACCGGCGGCGCGAACCGTCTTACGCAGTTCGAAATCCTTCGAAGCGGTAAGGCCCTTGAAGGTGCCGATGATAGCGGAGGTCGAGTGCTCGAGCTCGGTTGCGAGCTGCTTCACCTTCTCCGTCTTTGATGCTCTGGACAATGCCATAACTGAATCCTCTTCGTTTTCGCTTCCCCGCTCCTCGCTTCCGCGGCCAGAGGGGGTTGATGCTGGCTAAAATTAGGCCTTGCCGGCTGCCTCAGCAGCGGCGTAGTCGAGCTGGATACCGGGGCCCATCGTCGAGCTCAGCGTGACACCCTTGATGTACTTACCCTTGGCAGCCGACGGCTTGGCCTTCACAACGCTCGTGATGACGGTCATCGCGTTATCGACCAGCTTCTGCGGATCGAACGAGAGCTTGCCAACCGGAACGTGAACCAGCGCCGTCTTGTCGGTGCGGAACTCGATCTTACCGGCCTTGATCTCCTTGACCGCAGCGGCAACATCAGTGGTGACCGTACCAGTCTTCGGGTTGGGCATCAGACCCTTGGGGCCAAGCACCTTACCGAGACGCCCGACCGAACGCATCATGTCGGGGGTCGCGATCAGAGCATCGAAGGCGGTCCAGCCTTCTTTCTGAATCTTCTCGACCAACTCCTCGCCACCGAAGAACTCAGCGCCGGCAGCCTCTGCTTCCTTCACGCGATCGCCCGAGGTGATCACGGCAACGATCTTGGACTTGCCAAGGCCGTGCGGGAGGACCACAGTACCGCGAACCATCTGGTCCGCATGGCGTGGATCAACGCCCAGGCGCATCGTCAGGTCGACGGTCTCGTCGAACTTCGCATACTTCGCTTTTTGCAGGAGCGGAACTGCGTCCGCCAACAGATAAGGACGGGGCTCTACGAGCGCACGCGCCTTTACTAGATTCTTAGAGAGCTTCCTTGCCATTTTCCCTCGTCTCCCACCCCTCTGGAGCTGTTCTCTCCGGGCGTGGTTCTCGACTGGCCTCAACTGGATATTGAGACACTTTTATAAGTATGCCGACAATTCCGCAAAACGTCAACGATTGAGAGCAACATTCTGCCTGTTCAGCCCTAGATTATCGCCATTAGGAGAGCGAGAACCCGTTCACAGCACAGGAAGCGCACGTCTTCATCGCTCATCAGGGTCTCGGGCCGGAAGCGATACGGTGGTCGCTTCCCAGCCAAGGCAAAGTTCGTGCTGAACGTCTACTAAATTGGCCCTTGACGGATTAGAATTGCGCGCCTACTCTCGACATCATAAGGCGAACAAATGGCGAAATTAAGTAACGCTCCCCTATTCCCGATTCTTCCTCAAACGCCAGTCGGAATCGCTCGAATGGCTGCCGAGGCAGGGCACGCCGACGATGGGCACCTGATTGAATTCAAAACGCTTGAGGTGCGTAGCATCCTGAATCGGTCGATCTCGAAGAGGCAGTTGTCACTCGCCTACAGCATCAACCCTTATCGGGGATGCGAGTTTGGATGTAAATACTGCTATGCGCGGTATACCCACGAATTTATGGCGCCAAAGACTCTTGGGGAATCGATATCGGGTGCGACAGCCCCCGCGGCAGACTTCCGTGATCCGCTTACCTTCGAGCGAATGATCTTCCTGAAGCAAAACGCCGCCTGGCTGCTCGAGCAGGAGTTGAAGAAGATCGATCGGAGAGATGAAGTCGCTCTGGGCACCGCGACCGATCCCTATCAGCCGATCGAACGGCGGGCGATGATCACCCGCAGCCTCTTGGAAGTGTTTGCGCGAAAGGAAGGGTACCGGCTTGGAATTGTGACAAAGTCACGCCTGATTGAGCGCGATATTGATCTATTGGTCGAAATTGCACGCCGGAACACCCTGGTGGTGCATGTGACGATTACGACCCCCGATGCGAAGCTCGCGCGTTTGCTCGAGCCTCGAGCGCCTCGACCAGATCTACGTTTTCAGGCGGTCAGGCGGCTGCGCGAGGCGGGAGTCGTCGCAGGAGTGTTTGGATCGCCTCTGCTGCCGGGGATTACAGATACCGAGGAAGCGTTGGATAGCCTCGCTCGCCGAGCCGCCGCGGTGGGTGCAAGTTTCTTCGCAGCGCATCCGCTCTTCCTCAAGTCGTGCTCACGTCCTACTTACCTGAGCTTCGTTCGTGAGCACTTCCCCGCTCTGCAGACTGACTACGCGAAACGTTTCGCGACCGCAGACTTTGCCGGTAAAGAATATCGCGAGCGACTGGCAAAGATGGTCGATGGTGCGTGCCGGCGATACGGTCTGGGTAAGCGCTCGAGTGATGCTCTGCTGACTCGGAACGAAGACGGCGGAGGCAAAAGACCGGCGCAGAATGTGGGAACCGTTGTCAGACAGCAGAGATTGTTTGCCTAGAGCAAAAGAGGTGAGGGATGCGAACCTGGTGGAGGATCCGGCCCGCGAGGCCGAGAAGACAAAGTCGTAGGCGGCGTAGGGCAAAGCTTTCCAATCTGAAGGAAAGGTTTGAAGCCGCTCTATATCACCAGCCTTTGACCCGAAGACCTCCGAGACGGTGCCGCCCCTGGCCCCGGTTGGGAAAAAACAGAAAGCAAGGTTAATGACGAAAGAGGACGCCCGGATTAATGGCCGACAGACACAATCGGTGATGGTTCCTGGCGTCCTCGCTCGAATAAGCGGAGGTTTAGTTTGATAACGCTAGCTCAGGCTACGACTTCGATGCCCATCGAGCGGGCGGTGCCGCGGATGGACTTCGCTGCAGCCTCTACCGTGGTTGCGTTCATGTCCGGCATCTTTTGCGTGGCGATGGCGAGAATCTGCTTCTCGGTCACCTTGCCCTTCTTCTCCTTGTTCGGAGTGCCCGAGCCCTTCTCAATGCCTGCAGCTTTGAGCAGCAGCACCGGAGCCGGAGGCGTCTTGGTGATGAAGCTGAAGGTGCGGTCCGCATAGACGCTGATGACAACGGGGATGGTGAGTCCGGCCATGTCAGGAGCCTTGGTGCGTTCGTTGAACTGCTTGCAGAACTCCATGATGTTGACCTGAGCCTGGCCGAGCGCGGGGCCGACCGGAGGTGCAGGGGTGGCCTTGCCGGCCAGGATCTGAAGCTTGACGTATCCAGTGATCTTCTTCGGTGCCATTCGGGTAAATCCTCTTTACTCTTCCAGCGGCGGGCGTCGATATATCGGTACGCCTGCTGCTTAATGTTATTTCAAAACTCTCGAACTACTCGTCGACGATCTTGTCGACCTTGGAAAACTCGATCTCGACCGGGGTGGAACGACCGAAGATGCTGACCATGACCTTGAGAGTCTGCTTGTCCTCGTTGATGTCGTCAACTGCGCCGGTGAAGTTGGCGAAAGGACCCTCGTTGATGCGGACCTGCTCGCCCTTGTCGAACTTGACCTTCATGGTCGGCTTGTTGCCTGCGGTCTCGGTGCGGAAGAGGATGGAGCTGACTTCCTGCTCAGAGAGCGCGACCGGGTTGTCGCCGGTTCCCAAAAAGCCGGTGACGCGCGGGGTGTTCTTGATGACATGCCACAGATCGTTGTCGAGATCCATCTCGACGAGAACGTAGCCAGGCAAAAATACGCGTTCGATGGTGTATTTCTTGCCGTTTCGCAGCTCGGTCACCGGTTCAGTCGGGATCATGATGCGACCGATGCGGTTCTGCAGGCCGAAGGCAGTGATACGGCTCTCGAGGGACTCGCGCACTTTGCGCTCGAAGCCCGAGTAAGCGTGAATGATGTACCACTTGAAGTTCTCATTGACCGGGGGCGCGAGCTGCTCAGTGGAATCCCCCTGAGGCTGCTCTACCGGATTTTGCTCTTCTGCCGCCATCGTTATGCCTTCTTCACGCATCGTGTGCTTCTCTCTACTACTTACTCGAGGTACGAAATGTTTTAGTGCTGGGTCAGGCGATGCAGCAATGCTTCGATCGCCCGTCCGATGATGTTGTCCACCAGCCAGAAGTACGCGGCGAAGATGAAGACCGTGACGAGCACAACGATTGTGGTCGACTGCACCTCGGCGCGCGAGGGAGAGATCACCTTGCGCATCTCGCTGCGAACGTCCTTGAGGAACTCGCCGAGACGTGCTGGCTGCGACTTCAACTGCTGCAATCCGGTGCTGGGCTGTTCGGTTACCGCTATTGTCTTGGCCATAGTA
>CAZZZG010000203.1:0-4487 GCA_964658525.1 uncultured Edaphobacter sp. | reverse complement strand
TATCCGAAGATGAGGAGGAAAGTCAGTGGGCCGCGATGAGCTTGCCGCCCGCGTCGAACCAGTGCAGGTGGCCGAGCTCGACGTCGACGCCCACGTTGTCGCCGGCCACGAGCGTCGTGCGGCTGTTCTGGCGCAGCAGGGTAAGCAGCAGGTGAATGAATATGTCGATCGCGGCAAGGAGTACTATGATCGCGGCCGGACGCAGTGGGCTCAGTATGTCGAGAAGGGCAAGGGTTTGGTGCAGGATCAAGCCGATAAGGTGTCTTCTGCGATCGACGCGGGCAAACAAGCGTATGTGAGCACGACGGGCGAATCGAACTCCTAAGACGGTTCTGTCGTCGTTTCTGATAGTCTAGGCCCGGTCGACGCTTGCTGGCGGCCGGGCCTTATGATTGTTATCTCGTAACTTGAGGGATTGAGAGACTTTATGGAAGCGATGCGAATCGTAATGTCGGGTATGTGGCTGCAGGAATCGGACTCGCTTTCGTCAGGCAATTCGAGACTGTTGATGTTTTTCGTCGCGATGGTTGCGGTTGCACTGGTTGCGCAGGCGATTGCCTTGATTGCGATGGCCGTTGGGGCTGCGAAGACGAGGAAGCGCGGGCTTGAGATCTTTGAAGAGATTCGGGCGAAAGTGATGCCGGTGCTCGAGAGCTCTCAGGGGTTTATTCAAGAGACGACTCCAAAGATTAAGATCATCACCGACAACCTGGTTGAGACGAGTCATGTCGTTCGTGCGAAAGCGATGGAGTTTGACGCAACCGCGAGCGATTTGAATTTGAAGACTCGCGCGCAGGTGAACCGGGTGGATGGGATGGTGACTTCGGTTCTGAATACGACGAACGATATCTCGGAGACGGTTACGCGTGGGATCAAGGTGCCGCTGCGGGAGGTTTCCGGTCTGGCGAATGGGCTGAAGGCGGGTATTGAGGTTCTGGTGGGTCGGGCTAAGGGGCCTGGCAGGAACTCTCAGGACACTGATCCGGGCTGGTAGGAGGGCTTTTGGTCCTCCGATTCAGGTGTTGGTGGGAACTACTTTAGGTGATCCAGCCGCCTCCGACCACCTCGTCTTCCTGGTAGAAGACAGCGGATTGGCCGGGAGTGATGGCGCGCTGGGGTTCGTCGAACAGGGCGTGAACGGTTTCGGCGTCTACTCGGGTGAGCGTGGCCATGGCCGGTGTGTGGCGATGGCGGATCTTGATGCTGACGCGGATGGGTTCCGTGAGCTCGGGGATAGAGATCCAGTTGAGACGGTTGGCGAAGAGGTCGCGAGACTGGAGATCCTCGTCTGAGCCTACTGTGACCTGGTGCGAGTCGGGGTGGATGGCCAGGACGTAGAGCGGGTTGGGGCTGGTGATGCCGAGGCCCTTGCGCTGGCCGACGGTGAAGCTCTGAATGCCTTCGTGGTGGCCGATGACTTCGCCGGTGGTGGTGACGAGCTCGCCTGCGGTGTTGGGGAGGTCTTCGCCCTGCTCGTCGAGGTAGGCCTTGAGGAAGGTGTTGTAGTCGCCACCGGGGATGAAGCAGATCTCCTGCGAGTCTGATTTTTGCGCTACGGCGAGGCCGGCGTCGGCGGCCATCTGGCGGACGGCGGGCTTCTGCATCTCACCGAGGGGGAAGATGGTGCGGCTGAGCTGCTCCTGCGTGAGGCCGAAGAGGAAGTAGGTCTGGTCCTTGGATTTGTCTTCGGGGCGTGAGAGGATCCAACGCTGGCGCGCCTCGTCGAAGCGATTGCGGGCGTAGTGGCCGGTGGCGATGCGGTCGGCGCCGATCTGGCGGGCGGTGGTGAGGAGCTGATCGAACTTGAGGTGATTGTTGCAGAGGGTGCACGGGATGGGTGTGCGACCGGCGAGGTACTCGCTGACGAACGGCTTGACGACGTCGGCTTCGAAGCGCTCCTGCTGGTTGACGACGTAGTAGGGGATGTCGAGCTGCTCGGCTACGTGGCGGGCGTCGTAGACGTCGTCGATGGAACAGCAGCGACCCTGGACGGCTTCGGGCATGCCCTCGTGCCCGGCGAGGCGGCGCTGATTCCAGAGCTGGAGGGTGAGGCCGACGAGCTCGTGGCCCTGAGCGCGCAGGAGTGCGGCGACGGCGGAGGAGTCGACTCCTCCGGACATGGCAACCGCAATCGTGTTGTTGGGCTCAGTGGGCATGGAAATTGTTCGGGGGCACCGCGGGATGACTTTGCTGAAATAGCCTGGGAGATCTGGCGATGAGGCGCGTTCTCTAACGCACTCTTCCAGTATATCAATCTGTCGAGAGAACTCGTTCGCTAGTGCCCGCTAGACAGATTGCCGGAGCGCTGGGCGCTTTGCCTCATCAGTTCGCAACGATTTCAGTTTGAGGCGGTGGGGTGAGGTGCCTGTGAGAGTTTTCCGATCTTCGGGGAGGTGTTGGCGATTGGGTAGAGCGAGATGCTGTCGTTGGTGAGAATGGCGAGTTGCGCGCCATCGGGGGCTAAGGCGAAGGACTGCTCAGCGAGAGAGACGGCGGGATTGATGGAGAAGAAGAGACGTTTGCCGTCGTTGGCGCGGTAGACGCTGACCTCTTGTTCCTTCAGGTCCTGCTTGTGAAAGTAAGCGCCGCGCGCTTTGGAGGTGTGGCAGCGGACAACACGGACGGCGAAGTCGTCCTCGTTGCTGCTGCTGGAGGATTGCTCGATCTCTTCGGAGGAGCCGTGACCGTTGAGGATGGGATGGCCGTCGAGACGGATGAGGCGATACCAGTTTTGAAGAGGCGATTGGGTGCAGCCGACGAGGAAGACGGAGTCCGGCAGCGGGGTGGAGATGTTTGGATGGCAGACGGAGTTGATGTTGGCGATGGTGTGTTCGGTGTGATCCCAGCGAAGCTCGCGGATGCGCCAGCGGTCGTGACCAACGGAGTTGACACGGATCTCTCCGGCATCGGAGAGAACGGGCGGAGGCAGCGAGGAGTTTTGACGTGTGGTGAGCAAAACGCTGAAGTTTTGATCGAAGAGCTGAACGTCGGTGTCTTCTTCAGGGTCGATGTGGAGGACATCGATGAGCTGCTGGTGCATGACTGGCGTGTGGCGCTCGTGCAGGGTTCCGACGGCGATGTAGCTTCCAGAGGGCGAGGTGGAGACGAAGACGAGTTGGCCGGGGACGGCAGCCTCGCGGAGAACGTTGAGGTTGGCATCGAGGAGGCGGAGTTGATGGCCCAGGTGGACGAGGATCTGACCGGGTGCGGCGTGCCAGATGAACTGAGCGTCTCCCTGAACCTGCCACTCGACGACCTTTTTTGTCTTGAGTGTGGCGGGGTCGAGGAGCACGGCTCGGACTGTGCGCATGGATTCGGTGCGGACCCCAGCGGGGAGGCGCTGGCGCAGCTTATGAGGGTCATACGTAAAGAGGAGATTGTGGGCGTCGAGGTAGGTGAGGGTGGATTCGTAGTCGAATGCGGAGTATTCGCGGCTGTCGTGGGGCACGAAACCGAAGGCGGTAGTGGAGAGGGTACGAGAGGCGTGGACTGCTGCGGGATCGGTGGAGTCGGGGACTAGTGAGCAGGGGGCGGTGCAGATGCTGGTCTCGTCGATCTCGGGTGGGGGCGGAGGCGGGAGGGGAGCAGGTTTGGGTTCAGGTGGCGGGGGTGGTGTGGCTGCTGCTGTGAGGTTGGGTGGTGTGGAGTTTTCTGCGAGTGCCGGTTTCGGTGTGGGAGCGATGGAGCCACGAGGCATGAGTACCAGTTGGGTGGCGCCTTCGAGGCGGATGTTGTCTTTGAGGGACGTGAGGACGGAGGCGCCGTCGGGCCCGGTGCCTACACTGAGAGTGACTTTTTTAAGGCCTATGACTTGTCCGGCCTGGATGACTTTGGGTGTCTTGTCATCGGCGGACTTTCCGCTAACGCTCATGTCATCTTTGGCGGCTATTGGTGTGGGTGCTGTGGAGGGCGCCCTAAGACCACCGGACATGTGAGGTTGTGTGCTTGCCGCGCCGAAGTTGGTGCTGGAGTCTCTGAGCGGGGCTCCTTCATCGACTTCGGGAGCGGCGATGAGGGCAAAAAGAGTGAACTGAATGGGAGCGATGCGGCCGTCACAGTCGGCGTGGTCGAAGGCGATGGTGAGGCTGGATCCTTTGCTTTGCTTTGTTCTCTTTTCGACAGCGATGATGTGGCCTGTGACGGCGGAGCCGGTGCGCAGATGGCAGGTGGGATCGTTCCAGTCGACCCGGGCTTTTGCGAAGACCGAGGCTCCCAGTGAGAGCTTGTTGGCATCCACCGGGGCGAGCAGTTCGGCCTGGAGTGGGGCCTGGGGATTGAGTCTGCGGTCCTGCTTTTCGCGGGACGATTGGGCACTGCTGAAGCTTATGAGAACGGCTATGGTGCAGATACAGAGCAGAGCCCGGGGCATCATGATCAAGCCTTCAGTTTTAGCAGTGGATCAAGTATGGCAGAAGGCTGACCGGCTGGTATAGCTGCGAAGTCATTTGTTCGGGTGGTTTTTTTTGCAAAAGAGAAGCCGCGTTGAG
>CAZZZG010000202.1:0-4523 GCA_964658525.1 uncultured Edaphobacter sp. | reverse complement strand
GCCGTCGACCCGCGCTTCGTCAGCCGCGAGGATGTCACCGAAGCCGACCTCGAGCGCGAGAAGGAAGTCTACCGCGCCCAGGCCGCTGCAACCGGCAAGCCCGCGAACATCATCGAGAAGATGCTCGAGGGCAAGCTCGCCAAGTTCTACGAAGAGTTCTGCCTCCTCGATCAGCCCTTCATCAAGGAAGCCTCGCAGACCATCGGCCAGCTCATCGCCTCCAAGGTCGCAAAGCTCGGCGAGAACATCAGCGTCCGTCGCTTCGCCCGCTTCAAGGTTGGCGCACCCGACTGGACCGTAGCTCAGGCCAAGGCAGCCACCACCGAAGAAGCCGCTTCCTAATCTGTAACCATTACCGACACAAAAAGCCCGGGCCAACAGCCCGGGCCTTTTTCATTCATCTCGGAGAAGCGATCACCACAAAGTGCCCTATCTCCATCGCTTCAACTGAGGCCAGTAAGTCTGCAGATTCTCCTTGAAACCTCGACAATGGTAGATTGGCAGCCACTCGTCACGACGCGACAACGGATCTTTCGTACTCCCAATGACCGTATAACTTGTGCACTTCGTCTGCATGTTGCTCTCATGGCCTTCGCCCAGCACGATGATGCTCTCGCCCGTATACTCTCGCGGCCCCCAGATCCAGTAGTTTTGATGACTGCCGATAGCCTTCGGCAGACCGTACTTCGGTCCGAAGAAATCGATAGCCCCTCCATCTCCATAGTTGTTTGCAAAGATGGCAGTCTTCTGTTGTTCTTCCGGCGAAAGCGTGTGGTAATACTCAGCGACACGTTGGGCAATCCCCTCCCATCCGAACATATCGGCATACAACTGCGGAAGTACTCCCTCCGGCATATGTTCGAACTTCTGCTGCTCAATTCCCAGCTTATGTTCATAAGCCAGAAAGTGCGGAACGCTCAGCAACGGAAGAATCGTGGGAGCGTAGACGCCGCAGATAACAGTCATCGCAAGAGCAAAAGCCGGCTTTGCCCAAACCCACACCCGTCGTTGGGTCGCATCCTCCATCCACACCGCACCGGCGGCAAACATCATCGGGTACACGGGCGCAACATAATACATCTTGCCGTGCAAAATCATCATCTCTCCGAGAAAGATCAGGTAGGCCCACCCAAGCGCGCGGAATCGCTCACCCCGCTTCGAAAAGAAAAACAACAGAGCGAGCGGAACCAGCAGAGCGGCAACGAAACCAAGCATCTGCGCCTGTGCCTGAAGATATGCAACCGGACCAAGCACAATATCACGGCCACTCTCGCGCACATTACGCATCAGCTCGAGAAAAGGGAACTGATGTCTCCACTGCCATACGAAATTAGGTACAGAGATCACCGCCGCTAGTAGGCAGCCGAGCCAGAAACAAACACTCCGCAGGCTCTCGCGAAACGGTGTCAGACACACACCGAGAATCAATCCCGACAACCAGAACAGGATCGCGTACTTATTCAGAATCGTCACGCCGGCTAATGCGCCAACCGCAAGCCAGATGCGTTGGTCGGCGCTCTTCGCAATCCGCACCACCAGAAAGGCGATCGCCACCCACAGCAGCGGGTCGAAGGCGTTCATTGTGAACAGGTGTGACAGTGCAAGCGACACGGGCGCCATCAGTGCCGCGAGGGAAGCTAAAAACATAGCCCAGCGACGCCCGCCCAACTCGCGCGCCAATAACCCCGTCAGAATGATCGTCATCGCACCCGCAACCGCCGGAAGCAACCTTAGCGCCCACAGCGAAGTACCGATCGTGTGTTGCAACAGCCACGCGATCCACGCAATCAACGGCGGCTGGTCGACATACCCCCACGCAGGATGCTCCCCGCACGCCAGGTAGTACAACTCATCGCGAAAATACCCATAGTTCGGCCCGGCAAAGAAATAAAGAACGATGCGCACCAGAGCCACACCGAAAATGATCGCGGTTCCGGATACCAAAGTAGAGGACTGTCGGCTCTCCTCCGTGACTATTGCCTCAGACATGCTTGTGTTCATGTAAAGCGATACGCTCTGCACTCGAGCAAGTTCCGGGAAACCAGCTCGGATCGGAAAATTTGAACCCCCGCCCCGTCGTCTTCGCGAGACCAGCATCAACGCACCATCATCCCACCACAAACTAACCACATTTCTCCATCGAAACACCACACCGCCGCGACACTATTCTCACCGCGAAGAAACGGAATACTGCACCAGCACTCCATTCACAAAATCCGCCTGTACCTTCTCATCCGCGCTCGTATACGTGCACGAGGTCATCGACATTCCATTCTCTGTTCGGTCATGCGCCTCTACCGCAGGCCCAAACATAGCCTCCACCTGCTCTCTGGTCATGCCCTTCTTCAATCCCGCCGCCTGATCCGCACCCTGACCCGCAGGACCGCCGGTACTCGGATACCCACCACCCGAAACGCCGCCAGCATTGGGAGAAAACGAAACATACTGTGCCAGCGCATCCTGAATCACCTGAGGGGTCAGCGAATCCCCCATCGCCTTCGTATTCATGCGAATGTTGAACCGAGATCCACCCTGCTGCCGCTTCATGCCAATCTGGTCCGTTCGCCTCGCCGCATCGTCCTCTGCTCTCGCGTGGTTATAGGCATCGCGTCTCTCCCGATCTCTCCTCACACTATCCAGCTCCCGCTGCAGCGATCTCCGCCTGTCCGGATCGGTCTCATTGTTTAGCTGATTCTCCAGCTCCTTCTCGCGGTCGCTCTTACCCGCTGGCGTAAAGTGTACGGACGTATCAGTGTTATCTCCCGCCGTCCCGTACCCGCCACCACCAAGCTGAAACTCGACGTTGTCCTTGTTCACCTTCACCTTCGTGACCATCGTCGTATCGCCTTTCTGCAACGACACGCCAAACTGCTTCATCCGGTCCCCATAGCTCTTAGCGTCGAGCGGCTGCGGCCGGTTCGGATAAATATCCACGCCCTTCTGAGTCGCCGGCATATCGATCTTCACTGTCACCTGCTTACCTTCAAAGTACGGTGCAAGCGCATCCGGGTTCTGCGCGTGTGTATTCGACATGCAGGCAAACATAACAACAAGGCACACCAGCGAATAAAAGCCTCTAAAGGACCGCGAGGGGCGACGCATAGCTTCTCCTCCAAATCAGAAATGATGTGAGAGAAAGGGGCCCAGGGACAAGGTGGCTCAAGACCGAATTATCATAGCCCGTCCACCCCCAATCCCTTGCGTCTTAAACACGCGGCCACCGCCAAAAATCTCGATACTCAGCCGCTGGTGCAAATTCCTGTCAAGCCCTCGACGATCGAATCCCCGCGCCAATCCAGCAAAATCGCGTGGCGTATGAGTTATGTCCAATCGGTTAAAATAGATTCACAGTCAGAAGGCCTCGGGAGCGATCCTCGAGGCCTTTTCTCATTCTCACCACAAATCATTGAAAACAAGTATTTTGCACGTAACCCATTTGGTGTGAATATTTTGCAGACACTAACCCGCTGTAACACTAACAAACCAAAGGACATCCTCCCAAAATACCCTCAAGGGGGAGGGGGAGGGTGTCGGCAAGGAAGAGAGCGCGAACTTCTCTCATCGGCTACATCAGGACAAACAAAAGAGGGGAGCGTAATCGCTCCCCTCTTTTGTTTCGATCAACAGCAACTACTCCCAATGAGCCGTCCGATTCGCATTGTCGACAATCGTATGCGCGTAGTCGATCTCGCCAATTGCACGATTCCGGAGCTGACGCGCCTGCGGTACATCCTCCGCATGCTCCAGATCGCGATGCGCCGCTGCGAGCAGTTCATTTGCCTTGCGGAATCGATCATGCGGGCTCAAACCCGTATCGATGTGGAACGGATCATTCAAGCCCTTGCCATCATCGATCGAAGCGTCCTTGATCATGTTGATGGCGGCGTCAATGTGGTGAATCGCCTCATTGTCGTCATGCTTCACCGGACCCCACGCCCATCCGTCGTTCAGGTAGTGCCGTGCCGCGCGCAGATCGCTAAGAGCATGCAGGTAAGCCGGGTGTGGTCCAGGAACTTCACCTGCCTGCACCGTCATCGGCGCCGCTGCCACCGCAATACCGGCGGTCAAAATCATCAAACGTACGTTGTTGAACATCTTCCATTCTCCTTGGGCTGCGTCGTATCGTGCCCGCACCCATCAATACCCACCTTACCCCGCAAAGTTGTGCAGAATATTTACAAGTGCCTCCAAAGTTGTAAACAAATTCTGCATCGAGCCGTCTATGGCCACGAATTTAATCGCCCAATAATCTACCCACTGCACCATGCGATACTTAGTTCTGACATGTACAAAAGAGTCCTTCTCAAGATCTCAGGCGAAGCTCTGGCCGCAGGTAAGGGTTTTGGCATTGACGCCGTCTTCATCCACAAAATAGCCGCTGAAATAGCCGCAGTTCACGCCCTCGGCTGCGAGATCGGCATCGTCGTTGGTGGCGGCAACTTCTTCCGTGGCGTCGCCCAGCAGGCAATCGATATGGACCGCGTCGCCGCCGACCACATGGGCATGCTCTCCACCGTCATCAA
>CAZZZG010000201.1:0-4552 GCA_964658525.1 uncultured Edaphobacter sp. | reverse complement strand
AGCAATTTCACGGCAGGATGCTTGCGGCTCTCGCTCAGCAAGTCGCGTCGCGCTTACTGACCCACCGGCTGCAGCAGATCCAGTTGCTGATAGAACCGTTCGGCCCGGAGACGAACTCCGGGTTCCGGGATCTTATCTAACCATTCTGCGCGATGCCGCGGTGCATAGACGCCGGTACCGCTGCAGGGAATGGCCCAGCTTCGGTAGAGTGCTTTGATTCGACTCATGACCCGTGTGAGATCCTGCGTAATGGTCACGTAGCTGCGACCTAATTCCTTTATGGTGCGCATCCCGTGTTCGCCGTGGTGAACCGACGTGAGCTGGTTGCCACGCAGCAGCTCCGCCAGCTTTCGCGCATCGATTCGGTCACTCTTGCTGCCGTCTTTCAACAGGGCGTTCTTGCGTGGATCGCAGACCACGAGACGGGTGACGTGAGGTTTCGGCAGGTCATGTAACCAGGCCGCAGAGGTCCCTTCTTCGAAGGTCACCGATAAACTTCCGTGCAGCCCCTGGAGGAACTCAAGGATCGTGGCCGCTTTCGTCTCCAGAACACTTTCCATGATCAACTTGCCCCGAGAATCCAAGACTGCAACTGAGATCGTCGCCTGGCCTTAGGCGTCGTGCTCACCTTCTGCTCCAGCAGCACATCCCCCGGTCTCATCCAGCACGCAATAAAAGCTCGACCCGTCGCCCAGATCCAGACCGACGGTCAGGTGCCCGTCATACTTGTTGAGTGTCCCTTGCATCATCGTGGTGGTAAGCTTCTTCATCGCCAGTCTCCTTGTCTCCCGCGCCTCCAGCGCGTCGATAACTGGGAGCTTAACGCATCCCGCTGGAGACCGGCCTTCTCATCCCATCTGATATCGCCAACCGACAAATCGAAGTAACTCAAACGTGACTTGATACAGAATGATGCTGAATTTGGCAGACCCATTGATCGCTGTCTACTGAACCGGTATGACGGCAGGCGGTTTCCAAGTACCGGTACCGACGGGCAGGATCGACGGCGGCGTCAAGTCCGGGACATACAAACGCGGGAGCATCTATATAGGTCCGTGCGGGGCAGGAAGCCAGTTAGCCTCCTTGGCCTTGCCCGGAGAATCCTTTTGGATCAGGAGCGTCAGCGATCCATCCGGATTTTTCTTCATGCTCGGCAACATTGCCGAGTTGAGTAGATACCGATTAATGGGGTTCTGGATCAAGTGCTGGGTTTTTGGGTCGTACATAGTCAGAGACCAGAACGACTGCACCGGAGGAAACTGATTCGCTGCAAATGTAAATGTGTAGTTGTGCTTGCTCGCGTCAAGCGGTGTTCCGTTCGCCTCTTTCGTAACGAATGGATACAAGGCTTCTTCTTCGGAATTGCCGAAGATTCCCCAGTTGGCGGAGCCGGCTCGTGCCAGCCAGTCGCCGTGATCGAAAGCGCGATCACCGAAGACAGCTGTCGTTCCACGCGAAACGGGGATCCCGCCGTCGTCAAAATGAGGTGCCCACAGTTCGTTGAGCCATCGACTGCCAGATGAATTTTTGCTTGACTCTTTCTCAATGAGCACATTATCGCCGATGCACTCATCGACAGGTACTGGTAACGAAAGTCGGCGTGGCGACTGGAATCTCGTGAGCTAAAGCACCCTGCAACTCAGCGTTGCGTGGAAGGAGAGCCGAGCTTTTTAAGAAGAAGAGCTTACGCAGCCTTGGAGTCATCGTTTACCATCAATCGTAAGGCTGACGCGCAGGGATTTGAAGTGTGCAGAGCCCTCCGTACTGGAGGAGACCCTCGTACCTTCGTTTCCGCTCGATGTGGCAGGTAAGCGCACGGAGGAGTTACGAGTGAGAAGCGTCACCCGGCGGAAAGCCCTCGCAATGCTTGCAGTGGCACCCACCATGCTTGGAGCCGGATGGGTCCGGGCAAACGATCTGCTGACATGGCCACCAGCACAAGGCGGCCCAGCGGCTGGCGCTGACCTGGTCCTCGAACTGCCCGTAGCGCCCGGCCCTTTCAAGGGAACTCGCGAGTCGCTGCGAAAGTGGCAGGTGCCGGAATGGTACCGCGACGCAAAGTTCGGTATCTGGGCGCATTGGGGTCCGCAGTCCAGCGTGGAGTACGGCGACTGGTATGCCCGAAACATGTACGTCCAGGGCAGCAAACAGTACGAGTACCACGTTAAGACCTATGGGCACCCCTCTAAGGTCGGATACAAAGACATTGCCCCACTCTGGAAGGCTGACCGTTTCGATCCGGATCACCTGCTCTCGCTCTACAAAAAGGCCGGCGCGAAGTATTTCTGCAGCATGGCCGTGCACCATGACAACTTTGACCTTTGGAACTCGGCGCACCAGCCGCGCTGGAATGCGGTGGTGACGGGACCCAAGCGTGACATTGTGGGTGAGTTCAAGAAAGCCGCCGATAAGCATGGCCTGCGTTTCGCTGTCAGCGAGCACCTTGCGCCCAGCTACCATTGGTTTTCCACGTCACACACGAGCGACACCACGGGGCCATTGGAGGGTGTGCGGTACGACGGTAACAACCCGGCATTTGCCGACCTGTATCACAGCCTGCCGGCGAACTACCCGTATGGCCAGCGAATCAATGATCGCCAGGCGCCTGAAGTGTGGAAGCAGCATTACTTCAAGCGCATCAAGGACCTCACGGACAAGTATCAGCCGGACCTGATGTACAGCGATGGGGACATCTTCTTCGAGCAGTATGGCCTCGCCATCGTCGCGAACCTGTACAACCTGAACGCACAAAAGCACGGCGGGCACACCGAGGCCTTGTACTTCAGCAAGCTGACCACGGACTGCGAGGTGGGAACCTGTGTGCTGGACTGGGAGCGAGGCGTAGCCAGCGGCATCTCAGAGAACCCTTGGCAGACAGATACCTGTATCGGCGATTGGCATTACAACAGGATGATCACCTATAAGACGCCCAAGTACGTGATCGACCTGCTGGTGGATATCGTGAGCCGCAACGGCAATCTCCTGCTGAACTTCCCGCTGCCGAATAGCGGAGAGTTGGACTACGAGGAGATGCGGGTGCTCGAGGAGATCACGAAGTGGATGATCATCAACAGCGAAGGCATTCACGGAACGCGTCCCTGGAAAATCTTCGGCGACGGTCCCATCGCGACGGCACCCGCCGCTGGTGGAACGCGCTTTAATGAGGCATCGCGTAAAGAGCTTAATGCGGAAGAGGTCCGGTTCACGACCAAGGGCAACGCCATGTATGCGTTCATCATGGGTTGGCCGGCAAATCTCACCCTGATTCGTCCGCTGTCCACAGTTAGCCCGCTTTCGCCGCCCAAGATCTCCCATGTGGAGTTGCTGGGCTATGGCGGCAAGCTGGCCTGGACGCAGGATGAACAGGGCCTCACCGTCCTTTTCCCCGAGCAGAAGCCCTGCGAATATGCTGTCACTCTGAAGATCGTCTGATGCCCCACGCCAACGACAACCAGGTATACCTTTACTGGGGCAACAGAAATCTCTCGTTGTGGTTCGGAGGTGTGCCCAGCGTCTGGAGCTCGATCACCTCTCACCTCATGATCTTCGGCGGACTTGCGCGTATTGCCATCTAAATGTAGGTGAACTGTAGCAGGTTCAATTTCCTCCTTGGTTACGCCTCTATGCTGACAACAGAGCGTTACTTGGGTTGCAAACAGAACCTGGAAGAACCCGTGAACGACCATTTCGGCAGCCTATCCACCGCACATGTCTATTTGCGATAAGCCCTGTTCACGTCAACGCACAACGAAGATCCACCTTGCGGACATTGGTCTTGTGACCGGTGGAATCCGGTTACCCTTCTCGCCAACCAGGTGGAGCGCTACGCATACCCCGAATCCGTCCAATTCGCGTCGAGTCCGAGCTGCGGCTTACAGCTCGCTAATTGCGGTCACGGGGTTCCGGCGCATCGCTCGATGTGCGGGGAGGTCTTCACCGTAGGTTCACCTTCAACAGATCGGTCAGGCCCCCTTGTGATCGCCGTGGCGGTGCGACATGACAGCAAAATCCAACTTTGACAGGTCGATGTTTTTAGCTTTTGCGTTCTGCGCAAGGACGTCGGGATTGTTACCGCTGTCGAACAGAATTCGCTTCCCGCCGTATTCGATCAGGGCAGCGTAACCCCAATCCTTCTGCATAGCAGACGGTTCGCCGAAAGCGTCATAGAGGATAGTGATCCGCGCCTTGGCAGCTTCGGCTGTTGCCGCCGGAGCGGCAGGAGTTGTAGTAGCGCAACCCGCAACAAGAAGAAGCGTTGCAGACTACGAAATTACCCGGACCCAATAGTCATTGCGATCTTCCTGCGTTCGATTCGGCCCATTAGACGGCTTGCAAGACGCGAAGAATTTGAAAACTCAGCCCGAACGTTCCGGTCAAGGCCGCCTAACAATAAGTTACGCTCTTTCCGGTCCCGTCGGAGATACACCATTCTGATGGGTCGTAGAATGGTTCGCAGTTGACGGGCAAACCGGAAGTTATTTCACTTGGATGTAAAATGTCAGGACTCTATCGGAGCTGCTCCGCGCGATCATGCGCAATGAGTGGAAGGAGA
>CAZZZG010000200.1:0-4556 GCA_964658525.1 uncultured Edaphobacter sp. | reverse complement strand
TTAGTCGGCTTATGTTTACCAATGCCGATCTCAACTGGTGAGAACAGGCCAACGCGCATTTCCAAGTCAGCATATTCTCGAAGAGTGCCTCCGCGATTTTGCACTCAGTTACTACTCCAGAGAATAGCGAAGTGAGTTGGACGTGATCCCACGCGCGACGCTATTGCACCTCTATCGCGGAAATAATGGCGTCTCCTTTGGTGGGTTTGAACTCAAGAATGACGAGGCTTTCCTTGGCATTCACTTCGACCTTCCGTTGGACCGCGGTCAGAGCGCCTCCCGCAGCTTCTGCCACATCCAGATTGGTCAGAGCTTTCTGCCCGTTCGCGAAAACGTCGAAGATACGTTCGCCTGGATGAAGCGACGGCTCAACAAAGGTGAAGACTACGGTATGCAGGCCTTCATCCACCGGAACACGATAGCTGAAGGTTCCCGTGCGGTATGTGGCGGCCACCTCGGGGATGCTGGTTCCGGCAATCGAGGCCGGTGGCGGAGCTCTGAACCCAGATCCAGGGCCGGTGATGACCTGCGCCGTTCCGCCCTCGAAGAACGTATCCGATCCAAAGCGTTTGTCCGGGCTGGCGCCAGCAACCAACGCGCCGCAATCGATATAGGTTCCCTTCGCGGCCGCGGCGGAAAGATGCCACTCAACCTTGTCCGCTACCTCTCCGCTGGGAAAGGAGCCAGTCGCCACAATGTTGTTCGCGCCGGGGCTGAGAACGATACCACTCCAGACACAGATGCGATCCGGGCAGCGTTCGAGCACTCCTATGCGCCTCCCATTCACATCCAGCGAAGTCTTCGGCGCGTTGCTGTACACGCGAACGTCTGCTGT
Source organism: uncultured Edaphobacter sp. (assembly GCA_964658525.1). GTDB lineage: Bacteria > Acidobacteriota > Terriglobia > Terriglobales > Acidobacteriaceae > Edaphobacter. Next base: position 3,721 of record CAZZZG010000200.1, on the reverse strand, counting down.
TCGGTAGGCTCGCTCGGTGTACAGGCTGGAGTTGATGTGCACCGTCGGCGTCGCCGTCCAGTTGGCTTTGTAAAAGAAGTAAGGGTCCTTCCTATACCTGTGGTCGAAGGTGACGATGCCCTTTGTGTTGATGTCCTGGGCATTGCCTTCGCTGCGCGTCGTGCTTCCGAAGTCGAAGGAGTTCCAGAGAAACGTTGCCCAAAGATACGGCTTGCTTCGCAGCGTAGACCAGTTCTGTTCGTGAAGGTAGGACTCGTATTCTTCGGCCTGGGGCCGGTTGCGAGACTCCGGGCCGCCCAGCGCGTTGTCAGAGTGCAGCGAGATAGCGCCGCCAGCGCCGTATTCCGTGACCGCCATGGGCTGTGCCGCCCGCGTGTGGTGCAGGGCGTCAAGATGAGGACCCAAGTCAGAGGGCGTCCCGTAATACCAGCCGAAGTAGCGATTCGCACCGGACAGGTCGGTGACCGAAGCCGTGATGGGCACCACAGTGTCGGGTGCGTAGCGTATTCCCTCGCAGCAAGTCGCCAAAGTTGTGGGCCTGCTCGGGTCCAACTCGTGCGCCAGCTGATTCAACTCTCTCAACAATGGCAGCGGATCTGGGACAACGCCGCTCTTGTTCCCGACAAATGCGGGTATGCTGTTTCCGAAATCGATCTCATTGCCGATAGACCAGGTGATCACCGAGGGATGATTGAAGTCCTGCGCGATCAGCTCCCGCAGTTGCTGCCGGGCGTTCTCACGAAGCGCTTCCGTCGGTTGCAGGCTCTCGCCTAGGGTCCACTGGCTCACCAGCGGGATTTCGTCCCAAACCACAAGTCCGTCGCGATCCGCCAGATCGTGAATCGGCTGGCCATGCTGGTAGTGAGTCAGGCGTATGCCTGTCACGCCCATCTCACGCATGGTCGCCTCGTCCGCGGCAACGTCCTCCGGTTCCCGCGCCCAGCCCTTGCCTTCACGATCCTGGTGGTAGCCGACCCCGTGCACCGCCACGTGCTTGCCGTTGAGAAACAGCCCCTGATCTGCGTAGAAACAAACCTGCCGAATGCCAAACGGCACAGAAACACGATCCACTACTTGCGAGGACTTGTTGGAGAGTTCCACCACCACGTGATACAGGTAAGGATCCTCCGCTCCTTGCCAGAGATGCGGATGTGGCACAATCACATTCGCGGTGCGCTCTTCCACACTCGCTGGCGCCAACGTGACTGTCTGCTCTTCATGTCCCGCAATCTTGTCCTGCGCGTCAACGAGCGTGGTTCGGAGCACAAGAGCTTCACTCTGCTGACTGTCGTTGCGCATTCGTGCGCGCACTTGTATCTGCGCACTGCCGGATGCTATCGACGTCGTCTTTGCGTAGACCCCCGCAGAGCCATAGTCCATGAGATCAAGGTGCGCCTTCTTCGTGAAGACAAGGCTTACCGGTCGATACAAACCACCGTAGACGAAGAAGTCCCCGGTTAGCGGCAACACGTCCGCGGTCGAGCTTCCCAGCGCGGGCTTCGTGTTGTCCACCTTCACGGTGAGTCTGTTCTCCTGGCCTGGCTTCAGTGCGGCGGTGCAATCCAGGCGAAAGCGCGAAAAACCTCCGCGATGGGTGCCCAGCAAGGTTCCGTTTAACCAGACGGTTGCAATACGGCTTGCTGCGTCGAATTGCAGAAAGCTTTCCATGCCTTCTACATTCGCCGGAGGCGTAAAGACGAGCTTGTACCAACCGACCCCCTGCGTGGTTACGACGTTTTCGGCGGTATTGATGTGGGTTGCGGGTGCATCTTTGTAATATCCAACCCGATTCCAGGTGTGGGGCACGCTCACGGTGGTCCATGTCCCATCCGGTTCAGCCTGCAGCTCTGTCGCAGAGTCCTGTCCCAGTTTAAACCGCCAGCCATCGCGAAGTGTCATCTGGGAGCGAGGATCGACAGCCGTAGAACGGTGCGTTTCGCTCGTCGACGACCTCTGTCCCTGAGTCTGCAGGGTGAGAGGCAGGAGGCAAAGCATAAGCAGACAATGTGTGCGGTTCAAAGGCAGCTCCTGCAATCCCTATTTGCTGTCGGGTTCAGTAACCGAGGAATTATAAAGAGGGGATCAGAGGCTGTCACTCGGGCAAAGTGAAGCGGCCCCAAAGGGGAGAAGTCGAGGGACTTCTTCCTGGCAAGTTCAAGCCTCATAGGTTGGCATCTCGGAAGTATTGCATCGGGAAGCGCGTTCTTGGTGCGAACGCCCGTGGATGCCAGACTCCGCTTCATATCAAAGTCGACGACTCTACAGAGGCACCTTGAAACGGCGTGACTTTGTGAAGATGGCGGAGTTCCAGTGCATTGCGATAATCCCTAGGCAGGCTCCTGTCAGGATGGGTGGGCAATGGATGTCGCGTATAGCGCTAAGCACAATGGCACCAACCATTATGAAAACGGCACCGAACTTCACTTGTGGCGCAGTCATGCGAAGCAGACCGAAAATTGTCAACGCTCCAAGTAAGCCAGCCCCCGCCACTGATGCTCCTGCGCCAGTTGGCTGCCACACCAAGGCGAACAGTTCCCCCACAATCCCCGAAAAGAAGTAGCTGATAAGCCAGAAACGGAAGCCGTAGATCCACTCGACCACAACTCCTATGCAGATGATGACCGGAAAATTTAAGGCAATCTGCTTCCAGCCGTCTGAGTGGAGGAAAAGAGGAGTTACGATACGCCAGTATTGGTGATCCCTCCACATACCCGTCTGTCGTTCCATGGCAGGAAGCAGAGCGGGATACATAAACTGAGCGATGGTGAGGAGAGCGGTGAGTCCAACCACAAAGGTTGTTGCCCACGGCCAGCGCTGACGTACCCCTCGCTTCACTAACATCTCCGAACAAATCGCATGATTAATAACCATAAACGACCTTCTCGTCAGGTGTGATTCTTCGATGAGTGCGAAATCCCCAATGTAGTCATTGATGGCGAATCGCTTAAATTACGCCGACTCGTCGTTACCGATCCGATGTAGATGAGTCTTGGCGAATACCAATCGCGGAGAATCCACGATATTGGACGGTCGTGCATGAGCTGGAAGCATGAAAGAAGCGGGCCTCGGCGGCCCGCGCTTCGTCTGTGATCAAGGGTCAGCGCTGGCGTGTGTTCGCAAGAGCCCGAAGGATGGTGCGCGTGTTCCTGTTCATAACCTGACGAAGGTACATGGCGATGGCGAACAGGAGGACCAGAAAGAAAAGGTCCACTCGAAAGGATCGAGTGCAGCAGTCCGCCCAGCGTCTCTGGCGGGAACATGCGGAGGTGCATCCAGATAAAGACGACGACCGCGAGGATGGCGAGCACGCCAACGATGATGCGGGAGGAGCGTTCGGACCTGTCCGCGGCTGCGAGGGCTTGCTGGACGAAGGCGAGTTCCGCGTTCGAATCTTCAGAGTGAGGCTGCTGGCGTTCGGGGCTCATGCCGGTTTCCTTTCGGAGATGAGGTGTCTGCGAAGAGTGGTGACTACATAATTAAGACGTGACTGGGCGGTGCCAATCGGAATCTCCAGAATGGCTGCGCTCTCTTCGACTTTGCTCTTTGCGAACCCTGCATTTCTGCGTCCGTTGGCTACTCCGGGCGAGTCGCGCAGACTTACCAAATGCATAGGCCGATTACGGTGAAGGCCCACCCAAGGGTTGAGAATAATATCCATCGCCTAGGGGAAGACAGCACAACGACTTATCCAGTACGTTCATCCGTGTAGTCCGCCAAGCAA
>CAZZZG010000199.1:0-4569 GCA_964658525.1 uncultured Edaphobacter sp. | reverse complement strand
GCTGCTGGGAATACAACCGAGGCAAATCGGAAGATTGGTTAGGTAAAGGCCTGAAGGGGCTTCGGGATAAGGCGTTTCTTATGACGAAAGTCTGCACGCATGGGAGGGATGCGAGTCTCGCTATGCAAATGTTGGAGCAGTCGCTGCGTCGTCTTCAGACTGACCATCTCGATCTGTGGCAAATCCATGGCGTTACATTCGAAAATGATCCCGAACTGTTCATTCGCCCTAATGGGGCTGCAGAAGCTCTGAGGAAAGCCAAGGAACAAGGTAAGGTCCGTTTTGTTGGTTTTAGCGGGCACAAAGATCCCGCTATCCATCTTGCGATGCTGAATACTGGCTTTCCTTTCGATGCGGTGCAGATGCCCCTCAACCCTTTTGACGCCAATTTCTTCTCCTTCGAGAAAATGGTCCTTCCGGTGCTGGTTGAGCGCGGCATAGCACCTCTTGGCATGAAGCCCATTGGTGGTAAAGGGGAGCCTGTACAAAGCGGGGTATTTACAGCTGAAGAACTCCTTCGATATGCAATGAGTCTCCCTGTTGCGACGACCATCTCTGGCGCATCAGAACCCCACATTCTTGAACAAAATCTCACCATCGCCCAAAACTTTACGCCTCTTAGCCCGACTGAATTGCAGTCCATGCGGGATCGCGCGAAGCCATATGCCGGAGACGGCCACTTTGAGCTCTACAAGACTTCGATTAAATACGACAATCCGGAAGCTCGCCTGGCTCACGAATATCCCATCGACATGCATTCGGTTGAAGTGAAACAGATGGTGTATTCGACGACGAATTCTGGACGGCCATTTCCTGACGTGGCCGAATAAATTGCAATCGTACAGAGGGTATCGCGTGAAAAACGAACATGATGATTCCAAGTCAGAGTTGAGTAGGCGGGTATTTCTCAAAGGCGCCGCGATTGGAGGCGCGATGACTGCTATGTCCGCTACAGCCCGTGCTCAGAGCCACGTCGCTCAAAATCAGATCAATCCAGAAGTTCCAAATTTCTCTGGAGAATATGACACGCCAGTTGCAGAATTTCAAGTACCCCGTCGTGCGATGGGTAAGACCGGTCTCGAGGTATCGATCTTGGGGATGGGTGGATTCCATCTCGGGACGGCCGCCGGCCAACCTGAAGTCAATAATATGATCGCGAAGGCAATGGATCACGGAATCAACTTCTTCGATAACGCATGGGAATATCACAAGGGTATAAGCGAAGAACGGGTTGGGGCGGCGTTGAAAGGAAAACGCAACAAAGCTATTGTAATGACCAAGGTCTGCACTCACGGTCGCAAGAGAGACGTTGCCATGCGAATGCTCGAAGAATCACTTACCCGTCTTCAGACCGATCATTTGGATGTTTGGCAGGTCCATGAGGTCGTTTATTACAACGATCCCGAAAAGTGCTACGCATCTGACGGGGTACTGGAAGCCTTGAGCGCGGCGAAGCAGCAAGGTAAGGTTCGTTTCGTTGGGTTCACCGGCCACAAGAACCCTTCGATTCATCTCGAGATGCTGAATGGGGGCTATCCCTTTGATACGGTGCAGATGCCGCTTAATCCGTTCGACTACAGCTATCGAAGCTTCCAACAACATGTTCTGCCGGTGGCGACTCAGCGAGGGATGGCTGTCTTCGGTATGAAAAGTATGGGCGGGTCAGGCGAGATGATTTCGAGCGGCGCACTGACGCCAACCGAGGCTTTGAGCTACGCCATGAGCTTGCCGGGGGTTTCAACAACCATCAGTGGTATGGATTCGATGGCGGTCCTCGATCAGAATTTGAAGATCGTACAAAACTTCACTCCGCTGACAGCTAAGCAGATAGAAGACTTGCGGGCGTACGGAAAGCAGTTCGAGGATGGGCGGTATGAGTTGTTTAAAAGTACAGTGAAGTATGATGGCGATCTCGGGCGGCAACAGCACGACTACCCTCCATCTGCTGACTTGCCGGCCTAACCTGAGCGGCCGCAGCTTGAAGTTGCCGACCTAACCAATTTCCTCACGAATACGATGCTATGCGATCCGAAGAAGAGAAACACCGCCTGCACATCCTTGGCTCAAGGCAACGTCAGGTGATTTGACTGTGAGTTATTCCGTGGAGCAGTTCAGGTGCATCATATGAGATGTGTCGCGACTGTGCCGCACCTTCGTTGGGCCCCTTGTGTTGACCAGCGCTTCCTGATGGAGGCCTTATGAAAATCCGGATATTGGTCGCTTTATTGACGCTGTCTTCGATATGGGTTAGCGCGCCGGGACAGTGCAAGAAGCCTGAGATCAACCCGATATGGGACAGCACTAACAATCAGTTCAGATGTGTTGATCCTGCCGCCAGCACCGGTTCAGATCATGATGATAGTGTGTCCCCCACGGGAACCAAACAATCGTGCGGTGCGGTGCGAGAAAACCTACTAAAGGTCTGTCCAACTTCGGATGAAGGCAAGATCTGTAGAGGTAAAGCTAAATCCATCTTCAACGCATGTTACAAGAACGGAAGCGAGGATCGTAGTGCGGCGTCCAATACCCAAGGTCAATTGGGGAAAGCCGACTCTTCCACTTGCATGACTACCTACAACCAACAACAGCAGGCATGCCAGTCTCGCCGACAAACCCCCGCATCCCCGGGTCAACCTTCGGCTCCTGATACTTGCCTACAAGATGCTTTGGCCGCGGAGAATAAGTGTCTCGCGAACAGCCATTGACAGGCGTTTGGGTCACTGATCGCACGCTTTAGAACGAGGAGGGCCACTTTCGCCAAAAGGGCCGGGCCTACTAATTTTGGGGACGGTTCACAACTCTTAATAACCAAGCTGATGCCCAATAAGTGTTCAGTGTGTTTGTTCGTCACTCCTGAGCTTAGGCCCAGCCCCTCTGCCACAGAATGCTCTTAGCGTCATCAGGCTCCTTTCCTTCTGAGCCAGCGACAAAACCCCGGTCATAGTCCACTGCTTCTTCTTCGGTGCGATCACGCATGAGGAATGATTCTCGATCAATGTCGTCTGAATCTATTGGACGCTCCAACTCGTCGGAGTCTTGGAATGTGACCACTGGATCACTAACGTTCGCTCGTTTCATTTCACACCTCGTTACAGTCATCACAGCCCACGCCGTGCTCCACTAGGGCCATGTAGCAGTTCGTCATGTCTGTGATGCGGTCTGAAGGCTCCTCAGTGCCGAGGCGGTTGACTCCTTCACCGCAGCTGATTAGAAACGCCTGAGCTAACATCATCCCTTCCGGGCACGCCGGCATATCTTCGCTGCTCCATAGTGCAAGTAATGCTTTGTTGTTCATTGGAACTTACCACCCTACCTTCTTACTGAAGACACATACCATCCTAGACAGTCGCCCTCAGCTAAACAGAGTTCGCTTCGTGAACGGAACCCATTAAACTGCAAGAGCAGGAGGAACGGGCTGTAAATTCCGATCGATCGGTTTCGAACAGGTGTTGAACGTCCTTCTCAAGCTGATCCCAGTTGGTATACCGGTACGACCATTCGTGATCTCATTCCACTGTGTAGACATCGCCTGCCAAGAACCAGCAGGCCGCAGATATACTGATCAAAACCCCTTCGGGTGTTATACGGGGAACTGATGCGTGCTGGCCAAATTTAGTTGCAGTCACGCTATTTGACCCGCAGTTTGGTGTAAGACATCCTGTGGGACTCTCTTAGCGGCGCCAGTCTTCTCCACAGTTGCCAATCTCGACTTGTTACTTTTTCGCATCTACCAAGGGGATTAATGATTGAAATTGCGAGCTGGAACGTAAACTCAATTCGAGCTCGTCTTGAACAGGTCACAGCGTGGCTAGAGACATACCAGCCGGACGTGCTCTTGCTGCAGGAGTTAAAAGGAACAGAATTTCCGGCCGACGTGTTCAAGAATCTTGGATACGAGAGCGTAGCGGTAACCCAGAAGGCTTATAACGGCGTCGCGATCTTGTCTCGCCACCCGATGGAGACGATAAGCAGGACGCTGGCTGGGGATGAAAAAGACAGCCACTCCCGGTTCCTCGAGGTGATGATCGGCAGTCTCCGTGTTGTTAACATCTATCTTCCAAATGGAAATCCCATAGGAAGCGACAACTTCGCCTACAAATTAGCTTGGATGGATAGACTTCACAGGCAGCTAAAGATCTGGGAGAAGAAAGATCCTCCGACTCTGATAGGAGGGGACTTCAATGTCATCCCGGAAGATATCGATTGCCACAAGCCTTCCTCGTGGATACGCGATGCACTTTTCCAGCCGGAGCCACGCGCAAAATATCGCAGTCTACTCAAACTCGGCTATATTGACGCGTTCCGGTCTTTGCATCCCGATTTGGAGGGACAGTTCACCTTCTGGGACTACTTCAGGCAAGCCTTTCAGCACAATCGCGGAATTCGAATTGACCACTTCCTACTATCGCCATCCCTGGCTGAGAGATTGATCTCTTGCGAGATTGATAGAGGGCCGCGGGCGCAGATAAAACCGTCTGATCACACGCCAGTCATCGTCAAATTACGATAACTGAGGCGGTCTCAACCGGTCGATGCAACACCATCTGATATGAATTCAATTTCAAAAGG
>CAZZZG010000198.1:0-5130 GCA_964658525.1 uncultured Edaphobacter sp. | reverse complement strand
TCTGGGAGCTCCACGTCCCCGATCCCATCATTGACTTCCGCCTGCTCAAGATCCGCAACTTCGCGTTCGCTAATCTCTTTTACTTCGTCTTCGGCTTCGGCCTCTTCGCCTCCACTACGATGATCCCGCAACTCCTCCAGTCCCTCTACGGCTACCGCGCCATCGACGCGGGCCTAGTCCTTGGGCCTGGCGCTCTGGTCATCACCTTCCTCGCCCCGGTAGGCGCGCAGTTAGTCCAGCGAGGCATCGTCAAGCCACGCATCCTTCTATTCGGCGCAGTGATGATCGTCGGCATGTCCTTCCTTCACTACAGCCACTTCAACCTTGACACCGACTACAAGCACTACGCCCTCGCCCGCGCCCTGCAAGGCCTCGGTTACGGCTTCTTCTTCGTGCCGCTTTCGGTCATCGCCTACTCGCAACTCAGCCCCGCACAGAACAACAAGGCCTCATCGCTCACCAACTTCTTCCGCAACTGGGGCGGCAGCTTCGGTATCGCCTTCATCACCACCATGTCTGAGCGCCGCCAAAACTTCCACCAGGAGCGAGTCGGCTCAAACATCGCGGCCTCCAACAGTAGCCTGCAGGAAAACATCCACCAGACCGCCGCCTACCTGCAAGCTCACGGCTTCTCCCCCGCAGACGCTGTCACAGCAGCCTACGGACGCGTCTACGATCAGCTCCACGCCCAAACCCAACTGCTCGCCTTCATGGACTGCTTCCACATCATCGGCGTTGTCACCCTCATCGCAGCCCCACTCGTTCTGCTCACCAAGGCCTTCAAACCCAGCGGCAAATCCGAAGGCGCCCACTAACGAACCCACATGACACGCCTCTCCCAGGCGAAAGAAGTGCTGCGGACATCTCGCGCACGTCTCTAAGACAGGTTCGTTTCTCGACCCAATGTCGCTGTAGCATGTTGGGGAACAGGAGGACGCCGTGGCGGACGATAAGAACCCACTGCCCGAAAACGGCTGGATGTCAGACAAGATCGTGTCCGCCGCGCAAGCAGCCGACTTCGCTGCCATCAGCAATCGCTCCGGTGTCAGGTTAGATGGCACAGGTCCCTACCTTCGCCTTCACTTTGCCAGCGTCTACGTTCGCGACCAGGAGCGCAGCATAAGATTCTTTGTCGATCAGCTCGGCTTCACCCTCATCGCCGACGTCATGTTTGCATCCGGCAATCGCTGGGTCGAAGTCGCTCCTCCCGACGGCACCGCAGTTCTCGCGCTGGTGATTCCCAGAACCGATTGGAACGAAGAACGATTCATCGGCAACTCAGGACTCGTCACCTTTCTCACCGAAGACGTCGAAGCAAAATACCGCGAGTGGTCCGAACGCGGAGTACACTTCCCCATCCCGCCACAAAGCCCCGCGTGGGGCGGAACCTTCTGCCGCTTCGAAGATGTTGACGGCAACGCCTTCGCGCTCGCAGGCTTCGACGACGTCACACGCCAGATCGACGCGCGACGCCAGGCACTCGTCGAGCAGATGCAGATCGAACAACGCGCCGCACAGGAGCTGGAGATCGCCAAGCAGGTGCAGGCACGGCTATTCCCCCAGCGTCTGCCCGCCATCTCTGCACTCGACTATGCGGGAGTCTGCGTTCAGGCCCGCTCCGTAGGCGGCGACTACTACGACTTTCTCGACCTCGGCCCCGACCGCGTCGCACTGGTCATCGGCGACATCGCCGGCAAGGGCATGGCAGCCGCGCTGCTGATGGCGAATCTGCAGGCAAATCTGCGCAGCCAATGTGTCAGCGCGATGGATCATCTCGAAGAGTTCCTCGGTTCCGTCAATCGACTGCTGTTTCAAAATACAGCCACAAGCTCCTACGCAACCCTCTTCTTCGCCGAGTACGATCACCGCCTCGAACGGGTGCGCTACGCAAACTGCGGACACCTCTCCGGCCTGATACTTCGCCGCAACGGCACGCTTGAGCGGCTCGAACCCACCTGCACCGTCGTCGGACTCTTCGAAGACTGGAAGTGCTGCGTCTCAGAGAGCCGGCTCGACGAAGGCGATCTCCTCGCGCTCTACACCGACGGCGTCACAGAGTCCTCCGACAGTTCAGACGAAGAGTTCGGCGAAGCTCGACTCATAGAAGAACTGCGAACCCACAGCGGTCTGCCCTCCGCGGAGTTAGCCAATACAATCGTCCAAAAGGTTCTGCACTTCAGCGCACCCGAGCAGTTCGATGACATCACCCTGATCATCGCCAAGCGAGTTGCGGCCAGAGATAGCTACCTCCTCAGGACGGATTGATGGCCGAAGAGATCGCTCAAGTGAACCGGATAGATCCTCCGAGAGCAAGCGGGAAATTTGTTTTTCTTTTCACTTTCCTGCTCGTCCAGCTGTTGGTATACCCCTACGCAGGCTCCGGAGCCACGATCTCCCTGTGGTTTCGTCTATTAAACGTACTGATCGCGTTATCCAGTGTTTACGCCGTAAGCTTTCGCCGCGCGACATGGATTATTGCGCTGGTCTTTGCAGCGCCTCTTCTGCTAGACCCCTTCATTCTGCACGAAATCACGATGAGCAAATTACAACTTGCGCGCTCCTGCATGAGCATTGCTTTCGATATCTTCATCATCGTCGTCATCTTCAAAAGAGTCTTCCAGAGGGACGAAGCCACCTCAGATGCCATCTACGGCGCCGTATCGATCTACCTTTTAGCAGGCTTTGCGTTCTCCAGGATCTATTCGATCGTGGTCGCATTTCAGCACGACGCTTTCTACCTCGATCCGGCGCTCAACCACCACACGCTACCCCTGCAACCCGATCTCACCTACTACAGCTTTCTGACAATGACATCGTTGGGAGCCGCCGGAATCTCCCCCATCAGCGACCAGGCGCGGTCTCTCTCCATCGTTCAATCCCTTTTGGGCATTCTTTACTTAGGAGTTTTGGTCTCTCGCCTCATCGCCACTTACAAACCGAAAAACGGCTCCCATCAACGGCCTTAAGCCCGGTCACCCGTAACTCACCCACAACTTCAAAAACCCTCAAAAAGGAAAAAAAGCTCCGGCAACCGCCGAAGCTTTTTTCTTGAACCCTAAAAAAACTAAACGCTGAAGCTCGATCCGCAACCGCAGGTGCTCTTCACTGCCGCATTTTCGAACTTGAATCCAGCGGCCTCGAGCGTCTCGACGTAATCCACCGTGCAGTTGCTCAAGTACATCGCCGAAGTCGCGTCCACAAACACCTTTAGGTCCTCAAACTTATAGACCTTATCCATCATTCCGCTCTGATTTTCGAACGACATGGAGTATTGAAAGCCCGAACATCCGCCACCAACCACACCAATCCGGAGTCCCGCAGGAACCGGAGTCTGGGTCGCCATAATCTCCCGAACCTTATTAATCGCGGCCGGGGTCAGCGTTACAGGCGTAGTCGAAGCAGGTGCTCCAACAACGACTTCAGGGGTTACAGTTGCAGTAGCCATCGTCAAATCTCCTTGTCTCATTCAGACATCTTTAAGTGTATGCGCCTGCCACCACCCCGGCAAGCCCTCATTTCAATACGATGCGGAAACACCCTCCTCCGATTCAGCCAGCGCAGACAATATCCTGCTACCATTGCACTTGGATCCCATCAAATCATCGTGAAGCTCCTCCTCTTCATATCGAACGCGTTCATTAACACCATGGGCATCACCCAGCCTTCGCCCGAGGCCGCTAACCGCGCTGCCTGGTTCATTTTCATCATGTTATCGGCCGTGGTCGCCACGGTCGTAACGATAGCAATTCTGGCCCTTCACTGGGCCACTCATCACTAACATTCCAGCCCCGTTACGACTTAGCTCCCCCTCGAAAAACCCTGTCGAATCGATAGCCTCAAAGCGTATGATTGCGGCGGACGGCCCTTCTACGAAAGATCAAACGTTTCACGAATCGGCTTTGGACTGTCCAAATCAGTACGTCGGCCCTGTCTTTAGGGCGGAGGAACCGCTATGAGCGCTTTACCTGTTCTCCTAATCGTCTGGGCGGTGTTTTCAGCCTGCTTCCTCGCGCTACTCGCCTACAAGGGACAACTGACCCGCTATGAAGAAGACCAACTCTTCCTCAGTGACGGCGTCCCGGCTCACACGCAACAAATGCAGAACGAGATCGTCCGCAAAGTCACCAAAATCGCGCCGTTTGTCCGCGTCTTCGGTGTTGTCGCTGCCATCATGACCGCAGGAATCATCGGCATCTTTACCTGGGACGCGTGGCAGCATCTGAGATAATCCGGACCGCCATCGGCACTCGCCGAACGAATGCCTTGGCAATTCACCCGCGCGGTCGAACGACTCCACAGCGAAAAGTAAACACTCACTCGCACAAATCAAAGAGCCAGAGGCAGACCCTCTGGCTCTTTTACGATCCAACGGTCGTAGCCGGTTCTCTCTAAAGCACCGCGCCAGAAAAGCTCTACTTCCCCCGCACCGCAATCACTTCTATCTCAACCAACGCCCACGGAGCCGCTAGCGCCGCGACTTGAAACGCACTTCGCGCAGGCTTGTTCGGCTGATCCTTCGTCCCGAAGAACTGCGTATAAGCGGCCTGCAGTCCGGCGAAATCCAGCTTGTTCCCTTTCTCCGGATCGCCCGCCAGAAATACCGACATCTTAACGACATCCTTCATATCCAAACCCTGCTCCTTCAGCAGCGCCTGGATCTTACTCAACGCGCTCGTAGCCTGCGTCTTCGTATCTCCATAAACCGCGGCCGTTCCTTTCGCCTCATCCGCAGGCGTCACCGGCGAAGCAAGCTGCCCACTCAGATAGAGTGTGTCTCCTGCCCAAACCCCGTTCGCAATCGGAGACTTCTCGTTCGGCTGAAGATGCTTCACCACAACCTGCGCCTGCACTCCACACGCAACAGCCAACAACGCTGCCGCCATCACACCGCATCGAATCTTCATCCATCACTCCTATGCAGAAAAAAGTTAGCTAAGCACCGCACCATCAGCAACCCCGGCAAGCTTCGCCGACTTCACCTTGTCCGAGATCATCCCCACAGCACGCCGCGCACTCAACGCCGCGCCCTCCTGCCATCCCACAATGTGGCTCGCCGTATCTCCGGCAAAGTAGATTGGCCCATCCGGCTGGATGATCACGTCATACCCGCTCTTCCCGCCGCCATAGCTG
>CAZZZG010000197.1:0-5151 GCA_964658525.1 uncultured Edaphobacter sp. | reverse complement strand
AGTGCAAATCGCCAATACACTCACATTTATCACGACTACGGTGTCATAACTGCAGATGCATTTGGTGATTGTCTGTTCAGACCTCTGACCGTTTGAGCAGGTAACCTAAGCCGCAAACCCTAAACCAGCGATATCCATACGGCTCAAGCAGAATGGTATGGCGGCCACCCGAGTCAAGTCGGCTATGATCGTTCGACAGCATGGCGTCTCTTCAGTTTGAAGAGCGAATCGAATCTCACGTGGCCCGCCGCCAAAGCTGTGTACACAAAGGACCGAATTATTGCGCCTTTGGGTCCCGACGTTGATCTGCAACGTTTACATGTTGAAAGCTATATGGGCCGTCGCTGATAACAGGTAGCACCAGATGATGATCATTTGGTGCAGCCGGCTTGCGGCTCCGTAGACCATTGCATGGGTGTTCGAGCACATTTGCGACGGGGCAGAGCAAGATTGTCCTCCATGCCGATCTCGTCGCCATAACGAATCACCGGCGTGCCCGGCAATGTCGTCATCAAACTATAGGCGAGTTCAAGTCTAGGGTTCTCCCATGCCCGATTTTGGTTATGACGTCTCTGACTATTGCGACGTTGATCAAATCTTCTGAGACCTTCAAGATTCGATCGCCTGCTTAATGAAGCTCCCCGTCGAGATATAGAAGTGATTCTCGATTTCGTTCCCACCCACTCCTCCGATCAGCATCCTTGATTTTTGATTCGGTGAACGCAGCTGGTAATGCTGCGAACGCGATGGATTGCTGCTTGACGATAAAAATTACCAAAGGAGGGGAAATAGGCTTGCGCGTGCCGAATGTAATCCGGTATTGTGACTGCCGTGCCGAACCCTCTGGTCTGGCTGTCTTTTCGCCACATGATCGATCATTGACATGACAGGCTGTGCGGTAACGAGCTCCAGGAGCTTCGCGATGATGCCTTCTACCTCCCCTCTTTGGACAAGTATGACAACCCCGCTCGCAAATTCAACAGCCAAGCGCGTACTGCTCCTTCTCGTTGCGCTGATGTGTTTGTTACCCTCTCTGCGGGCGCAGTCGGACCCGCCGATTCCTTCGGGGGATGTTCGCATCCACTACTTCCGTCCGGATGGGAATTACTCAGGCTGGGCGCTGTACACGTGGAACGCGTCGACGGAGAATGCCTCCTGGTGCAGCAGCGAAGTTCAGATCTCAGGGACGGATGCTTACGGGGTGTACTTTGATGTGTCGGTAAATCCGGCGCAAGGAACTCCGACGGGCGATCTTGGATTCATCATCAATAACTGTGCCGAAAATCAAGTGAAGGATCCAGGACCGGATCAACATCTTCAGATCACGACGTTCAGCCAGGCGTGGATTATCTCTGGGGATGCGACGGTGTATACGTCGCAGCCCACCGAGGCCCAGAAGCTGAACAGCAACTTCCTCAAAGAGCAGGCGTACTGGATGGATCGCACCCGCGTTGCGATACAACCCGCATACCTGCAAAGCGGGAACACATACGCAATCTATTGGAGCCTCACCGGCGGTCTGCAACTCACAGAAACGGGAGTGACCGGAGGACAGGTAATTCCATTGACTCCAGGTGGCACGCTTACCGAGGAGGAGCTCACCCGTTATCCGCAACTGGCAAGCTACGCCGTGCTTACGGTATCGCCAAAAGTACCCCTGGCAACGATCGAGCAGGCGCTCAAGGGACAAATCGCGATCTCGTCTGTCAGCCAGTCCGGAGCATTGAGCTACGCAACCGGCATTCAAGATGCCGGTGTTCTTGACGATCTCTATTACTACTCTGGAAAGCTCGGAGTAGTGGTGAAGCACTCGGCGGAGGATGATTGGTGGTTCGATTGGTCGGACGATAACGAAGCGGCGGTGAAGCTCAAGCTGTGGGCGCCTACCGCACAGAGCGTTTCACTGCAACTGTTCAACCACGAAAGTGACGCAGTGCCAGAAACCACAGTGGCTATGCACGAGCACAACGGCGTCTGGGTCGCCCGGGGCACCGCAGACTGGAAGGGCAAATATTACCTCTACAGCGTGAACGTATATGTGCCGGTGGACAAGGCGGTGGATACGAACGTCACCTCTGATCCTTACTCAATTGACATTGCGTTGAATGGCACAAAGAGCCGCATCACGGATCTAGACTCGCAGGCGACGAAGCCCTCGGGATGGGACTACTCATCTTCTCCACCTTTGAATTCACTGAATGACATCAGCATCTACGAGCTGCATATTCGCGACTTCAGCGTCGGCGATTCGACCGTGCCCACAGCACACCGCGGCATGTATGACGCGTTCGCGGATCAAAACACGAATGGCATGCGCCATCTCCGCGCACTTGCGGAGAGCGGCCTGAAGGCGGTTCACATTCTTCCATCGTTCCACTTCGCCTCGGTAAACGAAGACAAGTCAACATGGCAGACGACAGGCGATCTCTCGGGAGATCCGCCGGATGGCCAGCAGCAACAGGCCGCTGTCGCCGCAATCCAATCGAGCGATGCCTACAACTGGGGCTACGATCCGGTGCACTACATGGCGCCCGAGGGGAGTTATGCGATCAATCCGGATAACCGCGTCTTCGAGTACCGCACGATGGTGAATGGTTTGCATCGTGCAGGACTGCGCGTAATCCAAGACGTTGTTTTCAACCACACAAACGCCAGTGGAGAAGCCGCGAACTCAAATCTGGACGAGGTGGTGCCGCTGTACTATCACCGGCTGGATGCAAACGGTTCGCTGGAGACGGGTTCCTGTTGCCCTGACACAGCCAGCGAACATCGGATGATGGAAAAGTTGATGATCGACACGTTAGTGCTGAACGCTAAGGAGTATAAGATCGACGGCTTCCGGTTCGACCTGATGAGCTTCCATTTTACCTACAACATGCAAGCTATCAAGCAGGCGCTGGCTAAACTCACGCCGTTGAAAGACGGCGTGGATGGGTCGAAGATCTACTTGTATGGTGAGGGCTGGACGACTGGTGAAACTGCTAATGGAGCGATCGGCCCGAATGCAAGTCAGGCGAATCTGTATGGATCTGGGGTCGGTACGTTTAACGATCGAATAAGAGACGGGGATCGTGGCGGCAATCCGTTTGCAGACCTACGGGTTCAGGGTTTTTCAACCGGACTCCTGACAGACTCGAGCGACTACACAACGAGCACCACTGCACAGAGCGATCAATTGACGACGCTGTTGCAGGACGAGGACTGGATACGCCTTGGCCTCGCCGGCAATCTTCGGAACTTCACCTTTACCTCCTACACGGGCGCGACGGTGACAGGAGCGCAAATTAATTACGGCGGCCAACCAGCCGGATACACCGCATCACCGATAGAAGCGGTGAATTACTGTTCGGTGCACGACAATCAGGACATCTTCGATGCCGTGCAGATCAAATCAAGTCTGAACGACTCGAGCGCCGTACGGGCGCGACGCCAGGCGATAGCGTTCAGCGTGATCGAGCTTGGTCAGGGTGTGCCATTCTTCCAGGCCGGCGACGACCTGCTCCGTTCAAAGGATTTGGATCAGAACAGTTACGACTCTGGAGATTGGTTCAATAAGATTGACTGGAGCGGTCGAGGAGCCAACTGGGGCATCGGGTTGCCGATCGCCAGCCAG
Organism: uncultured Edaphobacter sp.; assembly: GCA_964658525.1. Taxonomy (GTDB): domain Bacteria; phylum Acidobacteriota; class Terriglobia; order Terriglobales; family Acidobacteriaceae; genus Edaphobacter. The sequence goes on along the minus strand of CAZZZG010000197.1, from coordinate 1,538 downwards.
AATCAGGGCCAGTGGCCGTTGATGCAACCTCTTCTGAGCAACGGCGCCTACACGCCGCAACCACAAGACGTTTCCTTCTCCGGAGCAGCGTTCCAGGAGTTTATGCAGATTCGTTACAGCTCAACCCTCTTCAGAATGTCAACGCTCAAAGAGATCCAGCAGAATCTGAGTTTCTTAAACACAGGCACAAATCAAACGCCGGGCATCATCGTGATGAAGCTCGACTCGAATGGCGGGAACTATGGCCCATATAAACATGTGGTAGTCATCTTCAACGCAACCAATGCGCAGATAACCTTTACAGATAGCAGACTGACGGGATTGAAGCTTCAACTTCATCCAGTCCAGGAGAACTCAAGCGATCCGGCGACGCGCGAGTCGACTTTCAGTTCGAAGACCGGAGCCGCTACGGTGCCCGCACTGACGACAGCCGTATTCGTCTCTGAACGCAACTAAAGTGCACCGCTGATAAACACACTTCTGTCTCCCAATTCAACTCAGCTTGTTGAAGTCCGCTCTGCGGCAGGTTAGTCTCGAAATGGCTAAGTTCATTACAGATTACTAGCGTTGTCGTTACACTCCGTCGATGAGGCATTGGCGATTGTCACTCATTGAGATTTGCGGCGGGAATTATCTGAAGAAACGAGAACGAATGTAAGTCGTGTGGTATCTATCGGGTTGGAATGCTGAGAATGTTCTGGTCGATTGTTGCTTTTGTCTGTCTTTTGCTTGGTCTGCCTCTCTTCGCGAGAAACAGGGTTGTACCGTAAAGAGTTGTGCTTCTTTGCCCCACACCAGCGTGTCATAAACATTGGGTACGCTGTCGGAGCAGCGCTGTTGCCTGGGGGTGGCCATCGTCGCAGACCGCAACGGCACTGACGACGCTTCCGTGGGCGTGAAGTAACTGCCGGTCAGTGTGACCGTCTGTGGTGTATTGCTTATCGGCTCCGTTCCAGCTGATTGGCGACTGCGGTTGAAAATTGCTTCCTGTCACCGTCAGTGTGAACGCTCCCGAGCCCGTGGGAACGTCTGAAATAGACAATCATTGTCAGGGTTCAAAGTACGTCTTTCAGGATGCATATTTAGTTCCAACTGAAAAACAGCACATTTGGCACTCTCTGCTTCTGATCTATGTTGATCTTCGGTCCAATAAGTTTCCACCGTCGATGCCATCCAGAATCGCTCTCAACTCATGTTCGACAGGTTCATGTTTTAGCAGGTCTGGAAACATCGAGGAAACTTTTCCCTTCGAGCTAACATCCCATAGACATTCAGTTGCGGCGTTTTGGCACTGAACCTAACGGGCAATGTTTCGCATCTCTTCCCCGAGAATGGAGCGGGGAGGTGTGTGGATTCGCGTCGAAAGCCATTCCCGTTCTGATGTCTAGAAGCCTTTGAGATGTTCGCGGATCCCCCTGGCGACCCCGTTCCTGACCTTGGCTCAATTAACCGCGTTCTCAACCTCTGGAGGCGTAACGATTCGTCATGTTCCAAAATAGGTTTTCTCCCGTCTGCACCAAGCTACCTTCGTACACTTC
>CAZZZG010000196.1:0-5203 GCA_964658525.1 uncultured Edaphobacter sp. | reverse complement strand
GTACACAAGTCACGAAGTGACCGCCCCACGCGTAGTGGGCCCGTCCGGCAGGACACTCTCCGATATCACAAGCGAAGCAGTGATATCGGAGTGACAACTCACAAAGCCTTATTCATAGCCTCAATCAACTCATCCACCCCAGACACCGGCGGCTGACATCCCTTCGCCGTGCAAACCACAGCAAAGCTCCCCTCACCACCCAGCCCAGGCAGATGCGGCAGCGTCTCCGCCAGCGAAGGAGGCAGCGCAGCAAGCTGATCTCTCCGCAGCCGAATCACACTCTTATTCACCGCATACCGCGCCAACGCCACCGCTTCAAGCCTTCTCGCTGCAGCATCATCCCCAATCACACAAACCTCCACCGCCCGCAGCACCATCCGCTGCAGCGCCAGCCCATAGCTCGCCGCATACAACCCAAAGTGCTCGACAACACCAGCAAAGGTCTCCAGCGTCTCTAAAGCCTTCACCGCATAATCCGCCCGTCCATTCAACGCCTCCAGCCGCAACAGCAGCGCCGCTCCCACAGGATTCCCCGCGGGCGTAGGCGAATCCTGTAGTGGCTTCCTGCGCGTCACCAGCGCACCCAACCGCGTCTCACCCTCCGCCGCACTCTCTGTATCGAAGAACGCGCACCCAACCGGATCATAAAACTTCATCAGCGCGCTCTCCATAATCGCCTCAGCCGCCGTGTAGTACCGCAACTCCCCCGTCAGCTCCCACGCATCCAGCGCGGCATGCCCAAGAAACACATAGTCATCAAGCACCCCAGCCACCCGCGCGCCACTCCCACCCTGCTCTCCATACGCGACCACATGCGCCAACCCACCCTTCGCATCCCAGGCCTCCGCAAGCGCCCGGTCCAGCGACTTCAACGCGAACGCTCGCACCTCGGGCATATCCAGCACACGCCCCGCTTCGACATAGGCCGAGATCATCATCCCGTTCCAGCCCACATAGATCGTCTTATCCACATACGGCGTAGGCCGCTTCAGCCGAGCCGCATACAACTTCGCCTTCGCCGCATCCAGCCGCTCCTTCGCCACCTCGAGCGTAATCGCATTCGCCTTCGCGACACCCTCCAGCGTCCCTCTTACATGCAAAACGTTCTTCGCCGGATTGTGATGCATATCGCCGATCTCGCCGATGTCGTAGTACGCACTCGCAACCGCCATCTCGTCATCGGTCAACACCGCCGCAGCCTCATCACGAGTCCACGTAAAGTAATCGCCGTCATCCTCGAGAGAAAAGTCCGCATCCTGCGAAGCATAAAATCCTCCCCGTTCGCGATCGCTCAGCCACTCATCGATCCACCGAATCATCTCCCTCGCCACCCGCGCCGCCTCCGGCTCCACAAACGTCTGAAACGCGTGAACATAGTTCTTCAGCAGTTCGCTATTGTCATACGACATCTTTTCGAAGTGCGGTACCACCCATCGTTCATCCACCGAGTAGCGATGAAATCCCCCCGCCAGATGGTCGTAGATCCCACCCCGCGACATCTTCTGCAGCGTCACCATCGCCGCTGTCTTCGCAGCCTCACCATCCGCTCCAGCAACAGTCGACACCCGAGACGACACATCGAGCAAAAGATCAATCGCCCCCGAATGCGGAAACTTCGGCTGCGATCCAAACCCGCCTGACCGTGCATCGAACTGCTTCAACGTAGCCGCCACCAGCTTCGCCACCAGCTCCGGCCCTGGGTTTCCACTCCTCCCCATAAACGATTCGTTGTGCTCAATCGCCGCCATCACGCTTCCGGCCGACTCATTCACTTCATCGCGCCGATTCTGAAACGCCTCCGCCATCGTCAGCAGTACCCGCTGAAACCCCGGCCGACCATGCTGATCTGCCGGCGGAAAATAAGTGCCTCCAAAGTAAGGCTTCCCATCAGGAGTCAAAAACGCAGTCAACGGCCACCCACCCTGCCCACTGATCGCAGACACCGCCGCCTGATATCGCGTATCCACATCCGGCCGCTCATCCCGATCCACCTTCACCGCAATAAAGTGATCGTTAATAATCTTCGCCGTAGCCGCACTCTCATACGACTCGCGATCCATCACATGACACCAGTGACACCACACCGCTCCGATATCCAGCAGAATCGGCTTATCCGCAGCCTTAGCCTTTTCAAACGCGTCCTCGCCCCACTCCTGCCAATCCACGGGTTGATGCATCGCCGATCGCAGATAAGCAGAAGCCGCCTTCGCCAACGCATTCAAGTGCACACTGATCTCTTCAGAACTCTCATGACCCATAGACCTTTAGTCTAGTCGAACTTCAAATTCGAGATGAATCTAGAGACCGATCAGCCAAACCACCATGCAACGACTTCCGGTGATCGCGCCAGGATCGATGGCGCCTCCCCAACCACCTTCTCGCACGTGTGTTATCAGCACCGATTTGCTCATTCGCGAATGTTTTTTGACCGAGCCAAAGCGAACGTCGCCGATCTTCTTCAGGCGCGATAACAACCGCATCCTACGGTACAAGGTAGTTTGTGTCACCGACACCGAGGGCCATGCATGGGTATAAAGATCGGGCTGTTGATGCTCTCCTCCACCTTGGCTGCGTCAAATGTTGCGGGCCACGCCGACACTTACAACTTGATCGTTATCGCTGCAGCCACCTCCACCACCCAGGGACTCAACTTCAACATGAGCGCTCCGCTCCCTAGCGTCACAGGTCCGGGTCAGGAAACTGGCACGGGCATCGTTCTCCTTGGCACCGACCACACCAACGACTACAACGATCTTCTCTATTCTCGTCCGGCCATGAAGCACGTCACCTCCGTGGAAGACCTTCCCCATCTAGACAGTTCCGTTGGAATCAACCTCGCTCATTTCTATGACAGCAACGACTACCAGGTGGAGGTATTCGACCCGCACGATCCTGTCGATATCACCCCGTTCACCATTGGCTTCCTCCGCCTCATTCCCATCGCAATTCCCGAGCCATCGAGTCTCATGTTGCTCGGCATCGGCATCCTGAGCCTCGCAGCAATCGCTCGCAAAAGATTCCGGCGCCTGTAGCTTTCTCATGCAATCCAAAACTCGTTTCGAGTGTGCGCTACAAAGCGCCGTTCGCTTTTCACCGCAACTCACAGCAACAGGTGTCATGAAAAAGCGAAAGGGCCCGAGCCAAAGCCCGAACCCTCTCTTTCAACCGTCCGTCATCTCTACTGCTGTGGCGGAGCCACATCGATCGGTTTCGGTGCCTCAGGTGCTTTAGGAGCCGTCAACCCCGGAATCACCGGAGCCTGCGCACCCGCTCCACCTGCAGCCGCCTGCGCCGCGGATTCGATACTGATTCCATACCGGTCCAGCGTATTCGCCAACAGTTGGAACAACTCCGCCCGGTCTCGCGCATACGCTGCCGTTGCGGATATCGAATTGTTCTCCGCCGTCGCCAGGTTCCTCGCCTGCTGCAATACATTCGCAGTCGTCGACGCGCCCAGTTTGTACTTCTTCTCTTCAGCATCCAGACTCTGCGCCGCAAAGTCTCTTGCCGCCTGCGCCGCTTGCACCTGCGCCCGGTCATTCGTCAATGCATACTGCTGGTTCGTCACCTGAATGCGAATCACCGTGTAGAGCTGCTGCAAACGCATCTGCGATTGCCGATACTCCATCTGCGATCGCGCCTGGTCTGCCTGCGCCGTACGGTTTCTGATCGGAATCGTCATGTTCACGCCAACACCCTTATCCGGAGCGTTGTTGTTGAACGTATTCTGAAACACGTCGCCATAGCCGACCGAAGGAAATGTTCCGGGAGGATACGGAGCGTTCGTATTGAAATTAATCGCGCTCGGGTTCTGAGCTCCACCCAATGCGCTGCCACCATAGAAAGCATAAGCATCGACAATCGGCAGCAAACCATTTTTGAACGCCTTGATTGTGATCTCGTTGTTCTTCATGTTCAACACCGCCTGCTCGATCTGCGGGTTGTTGGCATAGGCCTCCTTCACCAGATCCTCAACCTGCAAATCTTCCTCAGGCAGTCTGTCCAGCGCTACACGGTCCGTCGGAATCACCGGAGCCTGCGACAGTTGCGGATCGTTCAGGTTGCGCACAATCGCCTGCTTCATCAACAACTGCTGATACTCGAGGTTCGTCTTCGAAGCCACCAGCGCCTGTTTGTCGCTCGCCACCGCGCTGTCGGAGTTCACCACATCCAGCGGAGCCAACGTGCCAATCTCCAACTGTTTCCGGTTGTCCGAGGTCAGCTGTGTCGACTGCGCAAGTTGACGCTCCTTCGCCTGCTCATCTTCATAAGCACTCACCAGTGCCCAGTAGATGTTCTCTACCTGGTTCACCGTGTACAGCAGCTGCTGCCGAAACGCCGAGTCGGTGATGCGCCTGTCGTTCTTGGCCTGAACGATAAATCGTCCATTCACACCCCACCCAAACCCCTGCAAAAGATGCTGCGTTGCAGTCGCACGAAAGCTCGTCGTCAACGAAGGGCTGTAATTGCTGAAAGGATTGTCCGTCGTCACACGGGTGTTGTTGAAGCCCACCGTCAACTGCGTACCGGTCAAAAATCCCTGAACGTAATTGAAGTTGTACGTCGCCGTATCCGTCGTCAACACATTCAATCCACCGCTGAACAGCGTATTCAGCTGCGGCGCCGTCGACGCCTCATACTCCAGCTGCCCAGTCAGTACCGGATCCAGATTCTCCGGTGTTGGTCCGCCGCCGTTAGTACTCACAACGATTCCACCCACACCTGTGCCGCCGCCACCCACGCCTTGCGAGGTCGCGCCCGGTCCGCCGCCTGTGGTAATTGTCGTCGTCGTTCCACCAATCGTATTCTGCACCAGCCCCGTCGAAACACCGCGTAGCGACGATCCGGCCTTCGCGCGCAACAAGTCTGTATCCGCGATATCCAGATTCATCCGCGAGATCGCAATATCGTAGTTGTTCTGCAAAGCCAGTGTCACAGCATTCGACAGGCTCAGATAGATCTTCCCATCCTTCAACAGATCGCCAAGATTCGTGTTCCCCATCGAGAAGGTTGGAACATCAATCGGCGTATACGGCGCAATCGGATTCCAGATATGACTCTTCGGCTTTGTATAGTCACGGCTCGTAGGGCGCATAAACAGCGGCTCGGTCGGCTTCGGCTGTGGAGCCTGCGGCAACCCCGGCGTTCCCGTCGTGTCATTTACTACTGCCTGTGGCGGAGCTGGCGTCGTCGGACTGCTCTG
>CAZZZG010000195.1:0-5243 GCA_964658525.1 uncultured Edaphobacter sp. | reverse complement strand
CGCCCGAAGATTCCGCCCCATCGCCCAGGCATCCAGCTCCGCCCGCGACGCGTACACCGACCCCATCCTGTCGTGCAGATGACGATGAACCGGCATTCCCTCGCGCTTCTCCCAGCGCTGAACCGTCGTTACATCGCGGTTCAGGTACGCCGCGATCTCCTTCCACGAGTCCAGCCGATCATCCACCGGTCTCTCGGACGGCGGTGTCCCAAGGGATCGTTCGCCCATTGCGCTCTCCTGGTCGGTCCGCAGCCGTGGCGAACCCGGGACACAAATTGTACCCCCGCACCACGAAGGCACGGCAAACAGCTGCATTCAACGGCAAGTTGCAGAACCATGGCACTTCCGCGCCTTACCGCTTGAGCTCCTCCCCAGGGTGTCAGAGGGTATCCCTGTATCTCAACAAAATCTCAAAATCGCAAAACAGGAGTTCTCTCATGAAAAGCAAAATCTCGGCGACGGCTGTACGCGCGCTCTCGCTGCTTCTGCTGGTCTCAGGCACTTGTGCTTTGGCCCAGGGGCGCTCGCCACTGCACCTCAGCGGCCTCATCAACGACTACACCCCCCTCAGCACGACCATCAAAGGCAGCCCATGGGAGATGCACGGCCAATGGTCCATGGACATCCACCCCGAATGGGCATCCGCCGACTTCGCCGCCGACATGACCATGTCCGGCTTCGGCAAAACCTCAGGAGGAGCCGTAGACCCCACCCAGCCCCTCGTAAACCCTCACACCCACCACATCAAGCTCACCAACATGCGCATCATCTGGGACATGACCGGCTGCCCCGCCTACATGCCCCCCGCTACCAAAACCGGCTTTCAGATTAGCGGCACCGTCACCCTGCTCACCGGCAACGGAACCAACGCCCCCTTCGAGACCGATCCTCCCTCATCGACACTCCAGGTCTGCGTCACCGGCGGAGACGATATCAAGTACTCCGTTACGAACTCAAACATCACGATGGTCTTCGGCGGCGCTGCGACGACACACTTTGGCTCGCAGCCAATCCACGGCGTCGTACGCAAACCGACAAACGACGCGATCGGGAGATAGCGATAACTCAATCGAAGGCACGCCAGGTCGGGAAGACCCTGCCAAACAGGACAACTTCCCGTCCTGCCACTTGAAGATGCCTGCCAGGGTGCGGTAGCTGTCCGTACATCCTCCATCTGGCCGAAACGACGAGGAGGTCAAGATGCAAAGGAGACTGCTGTACCTGCTGTTATTCACCACCACCATCGCGACCTCGACTCTCTATCACCCTGGAAGTGCCTCGGCGACAACGGCAGAAGGGTACAAAAGCATCGTGCTCGCCGTCGGCCGGTTTAGCGAAATAAACTTCTCCAGCTCCTCACCACGCACTCAAAATGAGGAGCGGAATGAACAACTCTGGTTCTCTCTGCAACAAACCAAAGGGCCGTCAGACCTGTTCATTCAGAACAATGTCTGGCAGCCCGGAGGGAGCACCGGCTGGCACACTCACCCTGGGCGTAGCCTGATCATCGTCACAGAAGGAACCGTCACCGAGTACATGAGTGATGACCCCGAGTGCAAACCCCACATCTACACTCAGGGCATGGGCTTCGTCGATCACGGAGGAGACCACATCCACCTCATCCGAAACGAGAGCAACGCCCAGGCAAGCACCATCGCCCTCCAACTCATCCCCAAAGGCACCGAACGACGAATCGACGCCCCAGCCCCGGAAAACTGCCACTTCTAAACTCATTACTGCGGCTGTGGTTGCCGCCATTCTGCAGCTTACCGTCTTCCTGTTTCCCGGAGTGCTTTTCCCGGCCGGTTCGAAAATCCCGGATCTCTGGGCCATAGTCTGGATTAGCAGTGCGCTCCTTTTGATCCACCTGAACTCTCAACGCAGATCCCGCAAGTCCGATCGCCTTTCACACCTTGAAAGTCACTCTACTCAGAAAGCAGAAACCACTTCATCCGGCTGAGTTTCGCGTAATACGGTTCTCAACGTGAATTCGAATCGCCCATGCGCTCATTGAGGAGGTCAGAAACGGGAACTCGTCCGAAAAACATCTAGAAAATCTTGCGCTTCATCCGCGAGCGCCCCACCCAACCAATGAGAGCCGCTATGGAAATCGCTATAAACGCATTGAGCATAAAGATGCGCTTCTCCCCGCGCCAATCAGTCTAGCACCAAAACGATCAGATTTTTTGCCAGTAGGGTTTAGGCAGGTTGGGAGCCCCTGAAAACCTGTCAAGCCCCCAATCGCCGAAAACCCGCGCCAATCATGAAGATTCGCGTGGCGTATGAGTTATGCACGATTCGCTATACTGGATACACAGAGAACAAAGCCCCGGAACCCACCGGGGCTTTTGCTTTGTGCAGCTTACCCCCCAAACCATAAACCCTTTATTTGGACGAATTTGGACCCAACCCTTTCGGAATGACGAATTTGAGAGGCTACCCAACGCGCAAACCATTGATTCAAAGGAATTTACGGGAGGCGTATAGGGGGGGGTACCCCGGCCAGGAAGGAAGGGAGATAAGAAAGGAATTAGAAGGTGAACGCCAGCCCAGCCTGCATCGTCCGAGGCGACTGTGCAAGAAACAAAGTCTGTCCATCCGCCGACAGGAACGGCCGATAGCCCTGCGCCAGCAGATTCGTGACATCAACTGTAGCCTCGAGCCCGGGCGGCAGCAGGCGTCCAAGCCGCAGAGACTGTCGCAGATAGCAGCTCAGGTAAGCCTGGTCGCTGAAAGGAGCGTAAGGATCCACCGCCGTCACCAATCGCGTCGGCTGCCACCGATACGCCGCACGAAGCGCCGTTCCACTGCGCAGAACCCTTCCCTTCAAAGCAAGGGTGGCAGTTCGCGCCGTCACCGGAGCCAGATCCGACCCGGCATTGGCAAGCGTCATCACCACGCCATCCTTCGCCGCAAGCCCTGCCCCGGTGCCGTATTCCACCGCGAGCCATAAATTCGTGGTCAGCGGCTCGGCCATCGTGATATTGAAACCCTGGGTCTTATACCCAGCACTCAAAAACCGGAAGTTCCCAGTCGTCGAATCAGCGATGATCCCATTCGCGCTGGCCTGACCTGTCGTCGCAATATCTGCCGGAGTCAACGCGCCGCCACCGGAAACAGCCACACGATTCAGCGAATCAGCGTAATACGCAACCTGCACCATTCCACGGCCAGTCTTCCGACCAACGCTCAACTCCTGGTGCACTCCGCCGTCTGTCTGCAACCTTCCCTGATACTCCGCGGCAACAGGCAGCTCCCGCTTCATCGTATCCAGCCCCGAGAACGACTGCAGGTCCTGTGCCGTCGCCATCCGGTACCCAACACTCCAGTTCTGCGACGGATGGGCCGTAACCTTCAGGAACGGCCGCGATCCGGAAGCATACCCAGAGGTCCGAACTACATAGATCGTCCCTCCCGCCTCAACCTCCGCAAAATCCCCAATCTGCATCTTCTGGCCGCTCGCAAGCTGCATCACACCCAGCCCGGGCGTTCCATCCGATGCCAGCATCTCAGGATGCATCTGGTAGCTCAACACCGTCCGAGCCGCGCCACCGTATCCAAGCTGCATTCCATACCCAGTCGCAATCTCAGTAGACTGACCGACATTAGGTGCCCCCGGCTGCGTACCGATATCCGCATGCAGCGTCAGACCGGCCCCATCATCGAGCACACGATCGAACGCGAAAACATTGTGAACCCCGCTGCTCCCGAAGCCACCGTCACCCGCTGTGACCTCGGCGCGCACTCTCTCAGCACGCTTTGGAATCTCTCGAACACTCGAAGAGACTAAAATCACATCCCCATCTTCGGCGAACCGAAGAATCGGACGGTTCGCCACCGACCGCAACGTCCACTTCCAGTCGTCACCCGGTTCGTCTGCTTTGCGACGCTCCGCCGGAAGCCACGCAGTCGACTCGAAGAGTGTACTCAACGTCAGGTTGACAACTGCCTGAGCTCCAGAAGTGAGCTGCAAATTGCCCCGCATCGCCGGAACAAACAGCGCCGCACTCGCTCTCACCTCATATTGTCCGGGAAGCAGATGGGCAATGAAGTATCGCCCGTGAAGATCGGTGAACGCGGTTCCAGCCATCGCGGAATCTGCCGCTATCACCTGGACCAAAGCACCAAGCTGCGCAACACCCTGCGCATCGCGAACCACTCCCGACACTGCCGCACCTTGACCCACAGCGACGCGGGTTGCTGCAAGAAGCAACATCAGCGACAGAAACGCGATCTTTCCCTGGGGTCGTTGCACAGTAAAACCGTCCTGCGCGTCGAATGGCTTTCCGAAATCATTCCGCACCCAGAAAATTAGGGGGCGTCTTACAGAGTGCGATGTAACTGGTTATCACGAATTGGCGTCTGCATAACCATGTACTCTTCTAAAGCACCTGTCTAATCTACGATAAACGGCGCAGATTCTGCGATCTGCTGCTTCGTGATCCCGTCATTCACTTTGATATTTACCTGATACTTGCCAGGCTGAAGACTTGCCAGCGGCAAACTTTTCTCAATCGTAACTTGATCCGCATTGGGGTTGGTCTTCGAGGTCAGCTCCTGCGTCTCAAGAATGGCCTTATTGGTCCCCACGTCGAGAATTTCATACTCGATCGTCGCGCCATTCTGTTTACTCTTCTCATCGATCCCTAAGTTATACACCTGCATCCAGAAGTTCAGATTCTGTCCCCTGTGAAACGTCACAGGAACACCGACTCCCGTCGGAACGCGTGGCGTAATGTGAGTGTCACCAATAATGAAATTCCCGGCACCAATATCCTTTGACGGGACTCTCTCCATGGAAGATGCCAGAATCAGCGAAGAAGAAGCGAGTCGATCATCGTCGTAGGCTGGCACGTTCAAACTTCGTTGCCATCGTCCAATATGGTCGGGATTATTGACATCCTTGATAACAATGTCAACCTTGTACAACCCGGGACGCAGCGGCAATGACTTCCAATAGACCGATTGATCAGCTCGCTTGCGCGCCAGCAGTTCACTCGGCACCTGCACACTGACCGTATCTTCGAAGGTTTGAATCGCCTTGTGATTCAGGTTCGAGACACGCCCCAGGATGTTCACCGTACCCATCGCAACGCCATCTTTATTTGTGAACGTGATGTCTTGGTTTCTGATCTGCAGCGTCACTGGTACCAGGATGGTGTCGTTTGTAACCTTGACGTAGTCCGTCCGGACATCAAACAGGAACGGAGGCCCGGTCAGAATCTTTGAAGTCGTCATAAACG
>CAZZZG010000194.1:0-5245 GCA_964658525.1 uncultured Edaphobacter sp. | reverse complement strand
GCAAAGGCGTCGCTACACCGCCGCAAAAGTGGCCAAGGGCACCGCAAATAAAGCGTCACTAGACCGACGCAAAAACGGTCAAAATCATTGGACCCGACTGACGGAATGTTGGGTCAGCCAGGTTCGCTGAAACGAGTTCGCCCTATCCCCCAAATTTTGGGAGGTAGGAAGAGTCGACACGCCGGGATGCTAATTCCAGTGTTTCAGTCATGCAAACACAGAATTTGCCCCGTGCTTATTGTCGGGCTCCTAACAATGTAGAGAGTTAGGAATCAGTCGAGAAGGCAGATAACATAGAACCTATGGCAAAGCTGGATCGTTCTCCAACCTCCCTTCTTGAGCTATGGTTGGTATCACGTTCCGCGGACCTCTCAGCGACGGATCGGAGTCGCCAAGAGCTACTAATCAATCTCTATAATGCGATTGCAGACAGGCTAGACCCTCCCCCTGAAGAAGAAGCCGCTCTCTGGTCAAAAGGTATTCGGGTGATCGATCACGCCGACGGCACCAGTAGTACGGTTCCTTGCTGGACCTCACGGTTGGAGTACGAGGCTTGGCACCGGGTTCGCTTTCCAGGTACTCTCGTATCGCCTAAATCAGGAACGAAGAGGTAGAATCGGCTGTAGCTTTGATTGGGCCAGCAATCAAAGTGAAGGGACAAGTAAGCGTTCAGACAAGCGGGCTTGTTGAGTCGGACATCATGTTGAGTGCTGTGACACCGGTCCTGTAACTTGCAGGGCCGGTCATCTTTTGCCAGGTCCCACTCTTCAAGTGGGAACATGGGGGGCTCTTCTAAACGACATAAATACACGATGCGGGTTGATCGTTGGCATCTGCCAGCGCGCGAGACATTGAAGATCTTGCCGTGTGTAATGATGTGATCCCTTTGAAGATTGGTCAGAGTCAGAGGACACTGACCCCTTAATACTCGGAGAAAGCCCCTGGATGCCTCTCCTACCCTTTGAGGATTCCCGCTCGCCTGATAATGCTACACTGGCGCCACCTTAGTGTGCATCCGAATGTGCCCGTGAAACGCCTGATCTACAGGGAGAACGGATATGCCAAGCAATGGATTCATCGCGTTCATGCAGGGAATAACCGGAGCAGGTTTGTTCACCAGGCTGCGGCGTCCCGGCGCACCGACAGAATTCATTGATTCCCGCACAGTGGAGGAGTATCTCGAGAGCAGGGAATTCGAAGAGTCTCTGGTCAAATACCGCCTCAATGTACTTCCCAAAGATAACCGTCATTCCGACCCCAGAGATACTGGCCCTTGACGCCCGGATAGATCCTGATGTGCCGACGTTCATCGTGAAGGCGGTCAGATCACAGTCTTCGGACGGACAGCTCATTCGCGCTCTGGAAGCGTCATGGCCTCGCCATCGAAGGCGACACCGAGATCAGCCAGCTCGTCGAGCAGACCATCTACATCCCCCAGGCCCCCGAACTACTCCTACCCATCCTCGAAGTAGTCCCCCTCCAACTCCTCGCCTACCACATAGCCGTCCGCCGAGGCTGCGACTTAGACCAACCCAGAAACTTAGCAAAAAGCGTGACCGTTGAATAGCTATGAGTGCGTCAGTTTGGATAAATCATAGCGATTTGAGGTGAGTTGAAGTCTTCCATCAAATCGCGAAATCTTCGCTGAAGCTGAGTTCGAACCGCCGAGGGGGATTCGTTGAGCTTCTCTTGGGGTTTCAGTTGAACTTCATTTTTGGGGAATCCCTTTTCGCCAAATGCAATGTATGGAGCAAATCTTGTTTGGGCGGCCACGCTAATCACATATCGAATCTTATCCAGAAGCTGCTTCTTGTAAGCGGCCGCAATAAAGTCCCAGTTTCGAATGAACGTTTTTGCGACCTCTTCGATCCTGACAGAAGGATTGCCATTCAATATTGCCGCGATAATCTCGGGGAAAACTAATTCCGCGAACTCCCAGTCTAGAGACTCGTGGTCAACCGGCAAAAAGGCGTTTGGAATTAAGTCCCAATCAACCGCCAAGACCGGATTGAAAGCCTGATTCAATATGTCTATGGCGAAGTCATTTTCTAGTCTTCGAATACCCCTCGTGACCATCGCTGCATCAGTAGATTCGGTTATAGGGTCTTCGGTAACTTGCGGCTCGCTCTGAACTGTCTCGCCACCTGGGTCCTGAGTCGACGTTAAATCGTCGAAACCTGTAACCACTGACATGACTCTTCGAGCCGATTGAACGAGTGCGCTACCCATCAGCAACCGGTCCGCAAATTGTTCACGACCAACGATGAGAACGTCGTGCAACTGAGCTGAAACGCCAGTCGTGAATGCACGGCTGACAAGCGCGTTTGAATCAATCAAAGCGTAACGTTCCAATTGATCCGTCTTGAGATTAGCGCCGCTTTTCGCCTCCACAATTAGCGTATGTCCGCAAGATTCTGAACAGAGAACAATCTCCGGATTGACCAGTCTCTGAGGTGCTGCTGCGAATGAAGGCTCAATCGAATGGCAAACATATCCCGCATCCCTGAGTACACGGGGTAAATTGGGGGAGCCAAAAGCCATGCCAGCAAAAAGATTTACTATCTTCCGACTAAAAGTGGAAGACTGGGGCGCCTGAACCATCGATTGCCTTCACGTCGGAGCTGAAATAATGCTGCAGATTGGTATAAAGTCTCAACAATGTGTTACCGCAGGCCTTATTCGGCAAAAAGACGGATAACGTTCTACGCGATACTTCAAAATCTATACGCTGATTTACATGGAGATCAACAGCCGAGACAGTGTAGAAATTCGGATTTCTTCTCACCGGTAATCCCATTAGCCGAAATGGCTCCGTACCGGAAAAAACCTTTGCACAAAAGTGTTCGAGATTTGAAACCCCATCATCCCCGAGGCTCACAAAAAACGGTTGGCCAAAGGATTTGGAGCGGCCACCCTCGGATTCCCAATGAATTCTGAAAGTTTTTTCGGCTTCGCGAACGGCAGATGAATATCTTCTCAACACGTCCCCGAGAAGCCCATTGTAGATACCAAACGACGTGCCGCGGCCCGTTACCTTGCCATCAAATTTTACGTCGGCGAGCGAGAACTGATCTTCATCATCTTCGTCTTCGCTCTTCAACCGAACTTTGGAAATCGTGGTTGAATTTGTTAGGTTCGCCGCTTTGAGAGCCTGCAGTATGCGATCTGCGCCTTCTCCCCAAAGTTGCATTTTCACGTATTCGAGATGATTCCCAGACGAGATCGGATTTGACTCTCGCACATTGGGCTTCCGATCTTCTGTCGGGGTGACAATGTTCTCTTTCCTTCGCTTCGTGGCGGGAGCATCCAGATAGCGGCGATCGAAATCGAGAGCTAAACCTCGTGAAGTCCCAGATCGAAGAATTGTTTCCAGCAGCTCCATAGGCATCCACGTGCTGTCGAGCTGCGAATTACCATTAAGCACCGTGTCAATCGCGACATCTGATGTCTCGCTCTTGGAGATGGAGTGCGCGATCCAGAATCGCTTATCAGTAGTGTCGATGTAGAAGACGAATTGCCCTCTTCCATAATTTCCATCCACAGTGAACAGACTTTCATCGGTTTCTATTACAGAGACTTCTGTCCGCTTTCGCCGACCTTTAGGCTCTTGGAAAGCCGTCCTAAGCAATTTTAAGATTTCTTCCTGGGATGAAGCTGCTGAAGTATGTGCTTCAAGCAAATATGTTTTTACTAAGCTGTGATTTCGCTCGAGACTGAGGTCATCCTTCAGGTCTTCATAAGACTTAGTCATGACCGACTGAAGCCTGTCCGCCATCCCTTGTCTGTTGGATATCACGCTGCTCATGATGGCGTTTGCTCGTCCGAAAAACAGTAGCTGAACTATGACTGTAACAGAGCGGATCGGAGTGTAAATTTGTAAGTAAACAGTGGCATCCATTAGGTCATCAGGAAGGGGAATGTTCGGCATCTGGCCACTCACTAAACGTTTATCAAATGGTCTCAACCCAAATTCGCATCTAACCCACCACTAGAACTCCCAAAGGTGGTCCCCATGGTAGAAGCCGTCCTCTCCGACATCGACGGAACCCTCGTCGAAAGCAACTGGCTCCACGCCGCCGCATGGAGAGACGCCTTCGCCGTCATCGACATCCCCCTCGACATCGAAACCCTCCGCAAACAGATCGGCAAAGGCGGCGACCAGCTCATCCCCGTCTTCGTCCCCTGGTGGAAACGCCCCATGGTCGAGGAGCCCCTCAAAACCTATCGCAGCTTCCTCTTCCATCAGGACTACTTCCACCAGGTCACACCCTTTCCCCGCGTCCGCGACCTCTTCCTCCTTTTCAAACAATCCGGAATCCGCACCGCCCTCGCCTCCTCCTCCGCCAAAGCCGACCTCGACACCTACATGAAGATCGCCAACATCGCCGACCTCATCGACGAGACCACCTCAGCCGACGACGCCGCCCGCTCCAAGCCCCACCCAGACATCTTCTCCGCCTCCCTCCACAAGCTCCACGCCAAACCCACCAGCGTCCTAGCCCTCGGCGACACCCCCTACGACGCCGAGTCTGCCGGCAAAGCAGGCATCCGCACCATCGGCGTCACCACCGGCGGCTGGTCCCGCCAGGAACTCCTGGACGCCGGCTGCATCGAGGTCTACAAAGACGTAGCCGAACTCCTCGAACGCTTCGACCAAAGCGCCCTCACCCACTACGGCCCTTCTTCGAAACACCACGTCCCGAGTTCCGAGCAATAGAGCAGGCTTCCAAATAGCGTCCCTGAACCGTCCCGCAAGTCTTCACCTTGATATCGAAGATCGCGGCAGCACAGCATCCTACGCTGTCGTGCCGCGCCGAAGGCCGCAGAAAAGCCCGTACCTGGGTGGTAGGGCTCGGCTGGAAAATGATTCGAGCTTGGCCGGAATAAAGGCAAGTTATTCGGAAAATGGACGGTTTGCCGATGGTGGCTGGAGAAAAGCCCGAACCTGGCTGGAAATAATGGCTGGAAAGCCCGAACCCGGGTGGAAAAAGCCCGTACTTGGCCGGCCAGATCTCAGCCAAAGGCAAGTTATTCGGAAAATGGGCGGTTTGCCAATGGTGGCGGGAGAAAAAACCCGAATCTGGCTGGAAATAATGGCTGGAAAAAGCCCGTACTTGGCTGGTAGCTTTGAGAGCAAAATCCGCATCGAGAGGGTGGCAAGGGCGTTCGTCGTCGCCCTTTCCCCTAACTTTGGCCGGCCAGATCTCAGCCAAAGGCAAGTTATTCGGAAAATGGGCGGTTTGCC
>CAZZZG010000193.1:0-5283 GCA_964658525.1 uncultured Edaphobacter sp. | reverse complement strand
TGCACCTGAAAGAAATACCCATCGTCCACAACACGCGAGATCACATCCACCATGTCGTAAGGCTGATTACTCTCCTCCGGAATAATCGTGTCCAGCGCAGCATCCGCGCGCGCCGGATCATCCTGCGTCGCCCGTCGCGGCGCATCATCGAGATTATTCGACGGCAGAAAACTCAACAGCTCCCGCACCGTCGCCAGACACTCCTGATCGTCATGCGCCATAAAATGCGCAACGCCCGAGATCTCGTTATGCGTCACCGCACCGCCCAGCGCCTCCTTCGTCACATCTTCATGCGTCACCGTCTTGATCACATCCGGCCCCGTCACGAACATGTAACTCGTCTTCTCAGTCATCACTGTAAAATCCGTAATCGCCGGCGAATAAACCGCACCGCCCGCGCACGGCCCCAGAATCGCCGAGATCTGCGGCACCACTCCACTGGCCAGCGTGTTTCGCAGAAAAATATCCGTGTACCCGGCCAACGAAACCACACCCTCCTGAATTCGCGCACCACCCGAATCATTCAGCCCAATCAACGGCGCGCCCACCCGCATCGCCATATCCATAATCTTCACAATCTTCGCCGCGTTCGCCTCCGACAGAGACCCGCCAAACACAGTGAAGTCCTGCGCAAACACAAACACCACCCGCCCATGTACCCGCCCATAGCCGGTGATAAACCCATCCCCAGGCACACGCTGCTCGGCCATCCCAAAGTCGGTAGCTCGATGCGTAACAAACTTGTCCGTCTCCTCGAACGTGCCTTCATCGAGCAGAAAATCAATCCGCTCCCTCGCCGAGAGCTTGCCCGACTTTCGTTCGCGCTCCCGCCGCTCCTCGCCCCCACCCTCTTCCGCAATGGCGTGACGTGCTGCAAGCTCCGCAAGTTTACGTTGATGATTGAGTGACTTCGCCACAGGAGTATCTGTTTGAATGGGTTGTTCCGCTGCTGCCATAGAACGGAATTCTAGCAGCGCAACTCCAACACAGTCTTTCTATCGCGAAATACGCTGGACAACTCCCATCTCAAAGTGTTTACATCGACATCCTATTCGTTTGGGGAGGTACCCGGTATGTTCCATTCAGCCGACTGTGCAGCCATCCATCTGCAAGACCTTACGGCAGCCGAGCACTTCTACACCAACGTGATGAAATTCACCCTCGTGAACCGTTCCGAAATGCATCTCGAATACGACACCGGCCAGTTTCGCCTCTGCATCGATAAAGATCTCAACACTCGACCACCACTCCCTAACTTTACGGTTTCGGACATCGGTGCCACCAGGTCCGGTCTGCTCGCAAACGGCTGCGTCATCCTTCGCGAAAGCCACAACTTTCTCAACTTCAGCGACCCCTTCGGCATCACCTACTCCATTGTTCAGGCGTAGACACGGAAGCAAATAAAAGGCGAATATAATCTCCAGTACGAGCCGTGTCCGCCCACGCCCAACCCGACCGCTTCCACTTCCTCCACATCGACCTCAACAGCTTCTTCGCGTCGGTCGAGCAACAACTCCATCCTGAATATCGTGGCCGCCCACTCGCCGTGGTCCCCACCATGGCCGACACCACCTCCTGCATCGCCGCCAGCTACGAGGCCAAAGCCCTCGGCATCAAAACCGGAACCCAGGTCGGCGAAGCCAAACGAATCTGCCCCGACATCATCCTCATCGCCGGCAATCACGCCGAATACGCCAGATACTCCCACGAGATCGCCAAAGCCGTTGAACTGGCCTGCCCCGTCTCCCACACTCCCTCCATCGACGAGATGGTCTGCGAGCTCATCGGCCGCGAGCAGGAACCACCCCGCGCCCGCAAGATCGCCCTTGAGATCAAACAGTCCATCTACAAAAACGTCGGCGAAGCTCTCCGCTGCTCCATCGGCATGGCCCCAAATCGCTACTTAGCCAAGATCGCCAGCGACATGCAGAAGCCCGACGGTCTCATCGGTCTCCTCCCCTCTCAACTTCCGAGAGCCATCGCACATCTCGACCTCCGCGATCTCCCCGGAGTAGGCGCACGCACCGAAGTTCGCCTCAACGCCAAGGGCATCACCACGATGGAGCAGCTTCTCGCACTCGATCGCAACGGCATGCATAAGCTCTGGGACTCCGTCTGGGGCGACCGCCTCTATCACTGGCTCCGCGGCACCGACAGTGGCGACGACGGCGCACCCGTCTCTTCCGGTATCCAGAAAACGCTCGGCCACTCCCACGTCCTCGGCCCTGAGCACCGCTCGCACGAAGGCTCCTGGGCCGTAGCCCACAAGCTCCTCCACAAAGCCGCCATGCGCCTCCGAATGGAGAAGTTCTACACCAACTCCCTCACCGTCACCATCCGCTTCGCTCTCACCAAAGAGCAAACCGCCCGCATCAAATCCAAGCGCCACACCAGCGGCATCAAGCACTCCGGCTGGGCCATGGAAGCCCGCTTCCGCGAGTGCCAGGATACCCTAACCCTCCTCGAAGCTCTGCGCGGCGTATGGTCTCAGCGCCCGCAAGGCCCCGACTTCACCAAGCCCTTCTTCGTAGGTGTCACCCTGCGCAACCTGATCCCCGAAGACGAGCATCAACCCGAGCTCTTCGCCGACCCGAACAACCGCGCGGACCTCTCCAACACCATGGACAAGCTCAACCTCAAGTACGGCCACACCACCCTGCACTTCGCCGGCATGCTTCCGGCCCGCGAATCCGCACCCACCCGCATCGCATTCACGCAAATACCCGTCCAATACGGCGTCGACTACATGTAACCGAAGCAATTACAAAAAGGCACCGAGGGCGCTTCAGCCTCGATGGCAGATCGCGCCGTGCGCGCAGCACGCCTCTAAGCCTCTAACCAAAATCAATGCGCATCCACCTTCTTAGCAGTAGTAATCAGCACCACGCTGACCAAGATGCAAGCAGTCCCCACAATCGTCCTCAACCCCAGCGCCTCCCCACCCAGAAAATATCCCAGCACTACCGCCACCACGGGATTCACATACGCATAAGTCCCCACCTTCGTAGGCGACTCATGATGAATCAACCAAACATACGCCGTATAACCAATGATCGACCCCGCAACAACCAGATAGACCAAAGCAACCCAGGCCCCACGCGACACGCTCCCCGGATGAAAGTTACGAAACTCCCCGAACCCAGCCGCCACTAAAGTCAGCATCAGCCCGCCACTCAGCATCTGCGCACCAGAGCTCAACACCTTCGACTCAGGCAGCGGCATCACGCGCGAAAGCACCGAAGCCGCTGCCCAGCTGAGCGATCCCACGATCAACGCAATCGCCCCCGTCGTCTCAATCGCCGCTGCCCCCAGCCCAATCGAGTGGCTCATCAGCACTGCCACACCACCAATGCCCACCAGCAGAGCCACCGCCAACCGAACCGTAAGCCTCTGCGTCCTCAAAAAAATAATCTCGGCCAGAGCCATAAACACCGGAATCAACGCCAGCATCACCGCCGCAATCCCGGAAGCCACCCGCTGCTCC
Organism: uncultured Edaphobacter sp.; assembly: GCA_964658525.1. Lineage (GTDB taxonomy): Bacteria > Acidobacteriota > Terriglobia > Terriglobales > Acidobacteriaceae > Edaphobacter. The sequence continues at coordinate 1,799 of CAZZZG010000193.1, read as the reverse complement.
GACCAGAACAGCAACCCGTAATCGCACACAAAGATCACAAACGCGATCAGCAATATCGAGCCCCACTGCCGCCCACTCGGCAAGCGTTCGCCCTTCGCCATCGTCCATCCAAAGAGCACAAGTCCCGCAGCCACAAACCGCATCGCCGCAAACAAAAACGGCGGAACCTCATGCACGCCAATGCGAATCGCAAGAAACGTCGATCCCCACACAAAATAGATAATCGCGAAAGCCAACAAGGTCTTCCACGCAGGACGATCGGTCACGGCTTCCATGCCAATTTTTACCACGCTCCCATACCCAAAACTGTCAGTAGTCCTCAGTAGCTCGCATCCGTCACAATACCTGCATGCTCTACCGTGGTCGCCTCGCTCCATCTCCTACCGGCCTCCTCCACCTCGGCCACGCTGCTACCTTCTGGCAAGCCTTTACCCGCGCCCGCGACCACAACGGCACACTCCTCCTCCGCAACGAAGACATCGACCCGCATCGCTCCAAACCCGCATACCTCACCACCATCCTCGAAGACCTCGCATGGCTAGGCATCGACTGGCACTCACCCATCATCATCCAGTCGCAGCGCGCCTCTCTCTATCACGCAGCCTTCGATCAACTGCTCCAGAAAGGCAGCATCTATCCCTGCCACTGCAGCCGAAAAGATCTCACCCTCATGATGCACGCCCCTCACGAAGACGAAAACGATGAGCCCGTCTACAGCGGCCACTGCCGCCCCACTCACCCAACGCCCATCACTCATGAGCAAACCAGCAACTACCGCTTCCGCGTACTAGACGGCGAAACCATCACGTTCACCGACCTCAACCTTGGCCCACAATCTTTTACCGCCGGCAAAGACTTCGGCGACTTCCTCATCTGGCGTCGCGACAACCTCCCCAGCTATCAGCTAGCCTGCGTCGTCGATGACGCCGACACCCAAATCACCGAAGTAGTCCGCGGCGCCGATCTCCTCAAGTCCACTGCGCGCCAGATCCTTCTCCAGCGCGCCCTCAACCTCCCTACACCCAATTACTTCCATACCCACCTCCTCCGCGACGAACGCGGCATCCGCCTGGCCAAACGCCACGACGCCCTCGCCATCCGTACCCTCCGCGAACAAGGCCTCGCTCCAGGCGAGGTCCTCACCCTCGCAACTCAGAGCATGACATCTGTCACCCCAAACTCCTGACGCCCGACACTACTGCGGCCACGCGATCCATCGCATCATCATCCTGTAACCCACCACAGGAGACCGATCATGCCGCTGACCGCCATCGCCTACGAGACCGAAGCCGTTCCCACCCACGGCCCCCAGATCGCGCACCGCCAATTCGTCGCCAGCCTCACCGGCGTCACCAAGCGCTACGGCAATGCCCTCGCCCTCGACCGCCTCAACCTCTCCCTCCGTCCGGGCGAGATCGTCGCCCTCCTCGGCCCCAACGGAGCCGGCAAATCCACCGCCATCAAACTCCTCCTCGGCCTCATCGCCCCCACCTCCGGCAGCACTCGCGTCTTCGGCAGCGACCCCCGCGAAGCCGCCACCCGCACCCGCGTCGGTGCCATGCTGCAAGTCTCCCGCATCACCGAGATGCTCAAAGTCCGCGAGCACCTCGACCTCTTCCGCAGCTACTACCCCAACCCGCTCCCCATCGCCGACATCCTCCGCATCGCCCAGCTCCAGGGCATCGAAGATCGGCTCTTCGGTCAGCTCAGCGGCGGCCAGAAGCAGCGCGTTCTCTTCGCCCTTGCCCTCTGCGGCAACCCCGACCTCATCTTCCTCGACGAACCCACCGTCGGCATGG
>CAZZZG010000192.1:0-5328 GCA_964658525.1 uncultured Edaphobacter sp. | reverse complement strand
AAGAAGAGATCCTCATCGGCGAGATCGACCTCAAGCTTCAGGAAGACACCCGCCGTAACTGGCCCTTCCTCCGCGACCGCCGCATCGACGCCTACAACGGCATCACCAGCCGCTTTATCGACTAGAGCCCCGTCTCGGTCTCCGCCGTGGACGCGCGGGAATATCCAGCCGCCAGAAGTGTTTATCTACCGGGCCACATCTTGGGTGGCCCGCTGATGCAGCGGAGACACGAATATGCTCCTGCGTCAGAAAGGAAGTCAGATGAGATTAATGGGTAAAGTAGCACTGATTACAGGTGGCAACAGCGGCATCGGATTGGCCACCGCCAAGCGATTCCTGGAAGAAGGAGCGAAAGTCGCGATCACTGGCAGAAACCAGAAGAGGCTCGAAACCGCCGTACAAGAACTTGGGCCCGGGGTGCTTGTCATGAGAGCGGACGTAACCGACCGCAAAGCCATGAAAAAAGCTATCGCAACCACAGTCGAGCAGTTCGGCAATCTCGATATTCTCTTTGCGAACGCTGGAATCGGCCCCCTCACACCGCTCGGCAGCACCTCGATCGAGGTGTTCGAGGAGATTTTGAGCGTCAATGTAACCTCGACCTTCTTCATCGTGCAGGAGTGTCTGCCGTATCTGAACGACGGCGCTTCCATCATCTTCAACAGTTCGGTCCAGAATGTGAACGGCAGGCCCGGCCTTTCTGCCTACGCAGCCAGCAAAGCGGCCGTCAGAACAATGGCGCGCGTGATGGCCTCCGAGCTCTCTCCACGCGGAATTCGAATCAATGTGGTCACCCCGGGGGCAGTGGATACACCTATATGGGATACAGCCATAACAACCGAGGAAGATAGAGACACGCTCCATAGGGTTGTCGAAAGAGGCATCCCTCTTGGACGAATGGGCGACCCTCTGGAAGTGGCCAATGCCGTCGTCTTTCTCGCCTCGGATGAGTCCTCTTTCATTCAGGCCACCGAGATTGTTATTGATGGCGGAGCCACGGGCGCACCCATGGGAGCGCCAATCTACAAACAGTAAAACTCGGCCCTGATAGCCGCGTTCCCCACATCTCGGCTAGGCGGTTGCGACTGGTGGCGCAAGCCGGCCACCCCCGTAGGAACTGCTGGCACGATCAACTTCCCCAAAGAACACCATGATGTCGTTCGGATCGGTACCAGCACCTTCGAGGGTTTCGATTAAAGCCGCCAGCAGACGTGCCTTTCTGGCTGCGTCAGTCCCGGACGACACAAGGACTTCGATCATCAGCATCTTCTCCGTTCGAGGTTTCGGCAAACCAGGATAGTTGAGATCAACTTTCAGGTCGCTCTGCTCAAGACAAAAGAACCGCTGGAACATATCGTCGTGGGGATACCCCGCGCTGGTGCTCGCTTGGTGTATGGCCCGGGATATCGCGTCTTTTTCGTCAGCGGTTCGACCGGATCTCAACGTCACTGTAAACAACGGCATGAAGTCTCCTGATGATGAAGGATGGTCGAGCCCAGAATCCAACCGGCCTCCCCGTCTCATCCAATCACCCAATAAGATTCTTAAAAGAACTCGATCGATGCGCAGCCCACAACTCTGTCACCTCAAACTACATAAAACCCGCGTCAATCCAGCAAATTCGCGTGGCGTATCGGTTACCTCCAAACAGCTATACTTGAACAAGCGTGCTCTTTCGCGAACAAGCGACCGAAACCCGCGCCAGTTCATCCAAACGTGATGCAGGGCTGCTACCGTGTCTTGAACGCCTTGGAAGTCCAGGCAGAAGCCGCGTGGATGGAAGACTTTGCCTACTTTTTTACCCGGGAGGGGTACCTCCCAAGAAGGAGCAGTCAGGTGAGCCGTACGACCGACACACCGACCAACTACCGCATGCCCGCAGAGTGGGCTCCCCACGCCGCCACCTGGCTCGGCTGGCCCCACAACGCCGAAGACTGGCCCAGCAAATTCCAACCCATCCCATGGGTATACGGCGAGATCGTCCGCCACCTGTCCCGCGTCGAAGACGTTCACATCCTCGTCAACAACACTGACGCCGAACGACGCGCCACCAGCCTTCTCCGCCGCGCCGGAGCCAACCTCGCACGCCTTCACTTCCATCACTGGCAGACCGACCGCGTCTGGCTCCGCGACTCCGGCCCCATCTTCGTCAAAAACCCCGCAGGCGAACTCGCCATCACCAACTGGAAGTTCAACGCCTGGGCCAAGTACGACAACTGGCACCGTGACGACCAGATCCCCCAGCACGTCGCCAAGCACTACGACATGCCCCAGTTCAAACCCGAGATCGAAGGCGCCAACGGCAAGCCCCACCGCCTCGTCCTCGAAGGCGGAAGCATCGACACCAACGGCGCCGGCCTCCTCCTCACCACCGAAGAGTGCCTCCTCAGCGAGATCCAGCAGCGCAACCCCGGCCTCGGCGACGAAGCCGAAACCCGCAATCAACTAGAGCAGGCCTTCCACGAGTACCTCGGCATCGAAAAGGTCCTCTGGCTCCACAAAGGCTGCGCCGGCGACGACACCCACGGCCACGTCGACGACATCACCCGCTTCGTCGCCGAGAACAAGATCCTCACCGCCGTCGAGACCAATACCCACGACGAAAACCATCTACCCCTCGCCGAAAACCTCGACCGCCTCCGCTCCTTCCGCAACCTCGCAGGCGACCCCTTCGAGATCGTCGAGCTACCCATGCCCGCGCCAGTCACCTTCGAAGGCCAGCGCCTCCCCGCCAGCTACGCCAACTTCTACATCGCCAACTCGCTCGTCCTCGTCCCAACCTTCAACGACCCCAACGACCGCCACGCCCTCAACATCATCGCCGACTGCTTCCCCGACCGCGAGATCGTCGGCATCCACGCCGTCGACCTCGTCTGGGGCCTCGGGACCCTCCATTGCCTCTCCCAACAAGAACCCGCATGAACACCATGACAGATACCATAGAAATCAAAGACACAAAAAACACGCAGGACAGGAAAGATCAGTCCTACCGCACCGCCCTTGAGACCTACATCGCGACCCACGCGAAGCCGACCCACAAGTTCGGCCATCAACCTCGCCTCTACGCACTAACGCAACAAATCGGCCAAGGCCTCACCTACGATGACGACGTAGTCTTCGCCGCCGTCTGGCTCCACGACCTCGGCGTCTTCATCGGCCACCGCCCCGAAGACGAAGCCGCACTCAAAACCTGGGACCACGTAGCCTACGCGATCGAAAAAGCCCCCACGCTGCTCACCGAGTTCTGCTTCCCCGAAGATAAAATCCCGGCCGTTCTCGAAGTCATCCGCACCCATCAGCCCCACGACAAGCCGCTCACAATCGAAGCCACCATCGCCCGCGACGCCGACATACTCGAGCAGCTCGGCGCCATCGGCATCACCCGCACCCTCGCCAAACTAGGCAGCGATACCCGCTTCGAAACCTTCACCGAAGCCCACACGGCCCTCAAAAAGCACCTCACCACCCTCCCATCTCAGCTTCTTCTCGAAACCTCCAAAGCCCTAGCAACTCCCCGCATCGCCATCATGCAATCCTTCCTCGACGCCCTCGAATCCGAAGCCGGCCCAAACCTCTATTAATAGAAAAGAGAAGATGCAAAGCTAAACTAGCCTGCAATGACCTCTGCGAACGAAAACGACGAAGCGTACCTGCGCCAAGCCATCGCCGAGGCCCACAACGCCGAAGCCAACGATGAAGTCCCCGTAGGCGCCGTCGTCGTCCATCAAAACAAAATCATCGGCCGCGGCCAGAACCGTGTCCTCCGCGACAACGACCCCACCGCCCACGCCGAGATCGTCGCCCTCCGCCAGGCCGGCCTCTACCTCCGCAACTACCGCCTCGAAGACTGCACCCTCTACGTCACACTCGAACCCTGCGCCATGTGCGCCGGAGCGATCCTCCACGCGCGCATCACCCGCCTCGTCTACGCCGCCTACGACCCCAAAGCCGGAGCCTGCGGCTCGGTCCTCTCCGTCATGAACCACCCCCAACTCAACCACAAAGTCGAAGTCACCCCCAACCTCCTCGCCGAAGAGTGCGGCACCCTCCTCACCGCTTTTTTTCGCAAACGCCGCCAGGAAAAGTCGCAAGCCCGCATCCTACAAAGCGAAGCAGCAACCCGCGACGCAGCGAAGGAGGCACTCATGGCAACAAAAAACAGGTGGTCCGCAAAAGTAGACACCGACTCCACCCATCCCGACGAAGGCCTCTTCAAAAAGAGCGCCTCGGCCATCGCAAAAGCCCTAGCCACAAAAAAGGTCTCTCCCAAAGGCCCGGCCTCCGGCATGCAGATGCTGAACTTCTACATCAACCGCGCCGGCAAAAACCTAACCCAGGAGCGTCAAGCCGAACTCGAAAAAGCAAAGACCCTCCTCTCTGAGATCATCGCCAAAGAAAAGCCCGAATCCAAAACACCGGCAAAAAAATCCTCTGCAAAGAAATCCACGAAAAAAGCAACAAAGAAAACATCCGCAAAGTCACCGAGCAAAAAATCCGCGAAGAAAAAATAGGAGCCGTCATGTCAGGTCGTCTCGCAGGCAAAGTTGCAATCGTCACCGGCTCTGGTTCTGGCATCGGCCAATCCATCGCCATCCGCTTCGCCAGCGAAGGCGCCACCGTTGTCGTCGACTACCGCAACCACATGGATCAAGCGCAGGAGACCGCCGCCAAAGCTGAAACCGCAGGCGGCAAAGCCATCCTCGTCAAAGCCGACGTCTCCAACCTCGCCGACACGCAAAATCTCGTCGATCAGGCCTACATTCAACTAGGCCGCTGCGACATTCTCGTCAACAACGCAGGAATCGAGAAGGAAGCCGCCTTCTGGGACGTCACCGAAGCCGACTACGACGCAGTCCTCAACGTGAACCTCAAAGGCGCCTTCTTCCTCGCGCAAGCCTTCGTCCGCCGTCTCCGCGACGCCAGGCTCCCCGGCCGCATCATCAACATCTCCTCCGTCCACGAGGACATGGTTTTCCCCAACTTCTCCACCTACTGCGCCTCAAAAGGCGGCATGCGCATGCTCATGCGCGACCTCTCCGTTGAGCTCGGCCCCCTCAACATAACCGTCAACAACATCGCCCCAGGCGCCATCGCGACCCCCATCAACACTAAGCTGATGCAAGACAAACCCAAGCTTGATGCTCTCTTGAAAAATATCCCGCTAGGCCGCATGGGCACACCCGACGACATCTCCGGCGTAGCTCTCTTCCTCGCCTCCGACGATGGAGCCTACGTCACCGGCTCTACTTACTTCATCGACGGCGGCCTCATCCGCAACTATCACGAGCAATAAATCCCCGTCCCGACCAACGGGAGGGGCCGCGCCGC
>CAZZZG010000191.1:0-5604 GCA_964658525.1 uncultured Edaphobacter sp. | reverse complement strand
CGCTCCTGAATGATCTCCAGATGGAGCAGCCCAAGAAAGCCGCACCGAAATCCAAATCCAAGCGCAACCGAAGACTCTGGCTCAAATGAAAAGCTCGCATCATTCAAGCGAAGTTTTTCGAGCGCATCGCGCAGCATCGCATGCTCGTGCGAATCAACCGTATACAAACCGGCAAACACCATGCTCTTGATGTCTTCAAACCCCGGCAGCGCTTCAGCGCACGGGTTCTCAACCGACGTGATCGTATCGCCGACCTTCGTGTCAGCAACGTTCTTGATCGTCGCGACAAAAAAACCAACCTCGCCCGCGCTCAATTCGGCAAGCTCAACCGGCTTCGGAGTCATCACGCCCATGCTCTCAACATCGAACATCTTGCCATTGGACATGACCTTGATCTTCATCCCCTTGCGCAGCCTGCCATTGATGATGCGCGCAAGAACGATCACGCCTCTATAGGGGTCGAACCAGCTGTCAAAAATCAACGCCTGCAGCGGCGCTTCGGGATCGCCCTGCGGCGGCGGCAGCAGCGTGACGACCGCCTCTAGAATGCTTTCGACGTTCAGCCCGGTCTTCGCGCTGACAGCAATCGCATCATCCGCAGGCAGCCCGACAGACTTCTCGATCATCTCTTTCGTGCGTTCGATATCAGCGCTGGGCAAGTCAATCTTATTGATGATCGGAATGATCTCAAGCCCGTTCGAAATCGCAAGATACGCGTTCGCAAGCGTCTGCGCCTCAACGCCCTGTGACGCATCCACCACCAGGAGAGCGCCTTCGCACGACGCCAGCGAGCGAGAGACCTCGTAAGAAAAATCGACGTGACCGGGCGTATCGATCAGGTTCAGCTGATAGGTCTCGCCATCGTGAGCCTTGTACATCATGCGAACAGTGTGGGCCTTGATCGTGATGCCGCGCTCACGCTCCAGGTCCATCGCGTCCAGCACCTGCGCCTGCATCTCGCGGGACGTCAGAGAGCCGGTCAGCTCTAGGAGCCGGTCGGAAAGGGTGGACTTGCCATGGTCGATATGCGCGATGATCGCGAAGTTGCGGATGTGACTTGGATCCATTTTGTAGCTGGGTAGCCTCAATATCCATGTTAACACCCCGCTGCGTCTACAAAGACGTTAACCAGTCGGTCTTGCGCCTTTGAAGTCAGCGATTTTAAGAGCTGCCTTATCCACTCCTTCTTACGCAAACAATGGTGCATCGGCGGCGTGTGGAACCAATCGGCGCGGCGCTCCGTATCAATAGGCGGATGAGACTTGCCTCCGCGAAACGTCGCCGCTCGAAGGCTCACTCAGGCAAATAGGATTCATCCGAAACAACTTGCGGCCAGCGCCGATCCTGCCCGATTTTCCTGCAGATCTAGCACTTCTACGACGGACCAAACTTTGCATCGCGGCACAGACCCGAACATCAAATGGACCACAGATTCCTGGGTTCCTTGCAAGGAGGAGACCATGGCGACCGAACCATCTCCGATCGATACACTCAGCAAGATTCCTCCACGCGTTCACCCCTCCAGCGCCTTCGTGCAGGCCTTGATGAGCGCGAAGGCCATGATGAAGTTCCAGCGCGCTGCGCAACTGATTACTTCCAGTCTCGATCTCGAGATGTTGCTCGATCGGGTTGTAAACGATATCGCCGACGCTATCGGCTGCGTCGAGGTTTCAGTCTGGCTGCGCGATCCAAATGGCGACGAGATGGTGCTCCACGGGGTTCGAGGCTGCACGACCTATAGAAAGGGCGCCCGGCTGAAGATTGGTGAGCGAGGCATGGTCGGCCATGTTGCCGCAACCGGAGCTACGCGCTACGCACGCGATGTCACAGTCGATCCCTACTACATCTCGTGCGAGGTCAACACCCGCTCCGAGTTGTCGATTCCACTCATGACACGCGGCGAAGTCATCGGAGTACTCTGCGTCGATCATAAGCAGACCAACGCCTTTGCCGAAGACGAGGTGTTAGTGCTGGAGGCCCTGGCCGGTCACATCGCTGTAGCGATCGAAAACGCCAGGCTCTTCCGTAACGAGCGCCTGGAGCGGGAACAGATGCAGCGCGAAGCAGAGGAAGCACGTGCTGTCCAACAGTCCCTCTTCGTCACGGCCGTTCCGCTGGTCTGCGGTTTCGCCTTTGAAACTGCGTGGAATCCCGCAGGATCTGTCGCAGGCGATTGGTTTGATCTCATCGATCTCGGCAACGATCGCACCGGAATCGTGTTAGCTGATGTGTCGGGCAAGGGAATGCCCGCCGCGCTGTTGATGTCATCGACGCGCGCCATCCTGCGCTCACTCGCAAAGCTCGATCCTTCGCCCGGAAGAACCCTCATGCAGCTGAATCAGATGCTTATGGAAGATTTTCCAACAGGAAAATTCGTCACCATGATCTACGGTGTACTCGATGCCAACTCGCGAGAGATCACGATTGCCAGTGCCGGACATCTGCGGCCTCTTCTCATCAATGGCAAGTGCTCTTTTCTTGATATCGATACCGGCCTGCCGCTCGGGCTGGGTACGACCTCGTATCCCGAATACAAGGTCGCTCTCCCTCCAGGCACTCAGCTCCTCTTCTATACGGACGGAATCACCGAGGCAATGAATCATAGTGACGAGGAGTACGGCGCCGACCGGTTAGTCGAACACTTCCTGCAGCCCAGCGCATGCGTCGAAGGACTGATCGACGATGTGCGTAGACACTCCCACCATTCGACCCACACCGATGACGCAACCGCAGTCCTCATCCGAAGTCGATAAACCATCAGGAGCACTGATCCGTACCTCGACTGCACCGCACCATATGCCGGATGGTGGGTCCTTTTCGTAGAGCTATCCGCGAGAGTATGCGAATTTGCTTCTTGCACCCCTTACAATGAAAAGCGAAGATGGTGCGAATGACATTAAGGGACTTGGTGCGAACTTCGGCACTCGCGGTGATGTGTGCACCGCTGGTACTACTGACGGGATGTCCTCAGGAAGATGCCGCCGCGCCGGGGAATGTCCCGGCACAAGCAACGGCACCAACCATCACGCCGCCCACGAACGCGGGCGCAGCAACAACGGCCAGCCAACCAGCCCAGTCAACCGAGCAGTCCGTCGATAACTCTGCCCACGCCTTCAAGACGCAGCAACTGATCAACTCCGCTGAGGCCGCTTATCGCAGCGGTGTCGACAACTATCGCGCAGGTCGTCTCGACGCCGCACGGCTGGACTTCGACTCTGCAGTAGATCTCATGCTGACCAGCGGCATGGATCTAAAGACCGACCCACAACTGGCCGACGAGTTCGATCATCTCCTCAATGCCGTGAACTCTCTCGAGATGGCTGCGCTTAAACAAGGCAACGGATTCTCGCCCAAGATCGAAGAAGCGCCCCTCGACACAGCCGAAGATCTCACCTTCCCCGCCGATCCCGAACTGACCGCGAAGTTGAAGGCTGAACTTCAGATCTCTTCCGATCTCCCTCTCGTCATCAACGACCAGGTCGCAGGCTACATCGGCTACTTCGCCAACTCGCCCTCTTTCCACGCCCACATGCTTCGCAGCATGGAGCGCGCCGGAAAATACAAGACGATGATCCTGAAGGCGCTGGCAGACAACGGCGTTCCTCAGGATCTGATCTACCTCGCCGTAGCTGAGTCAGGCTTTCAGCCGCAGGTCCTCAACGCAAAATCCGGAGCAGGCGGCATGTGGCAGTTCATGCCTACTGGCGCCTACGGTCTGGCGCGCAACGGCTACTTCGATGAGCGCTTCGATCCCGAAAAATCTTCGATCGCCTACGCGAAGTACATGAAGACTCTCTATAACCAGTTCGGCGACTGGTATCTCGCCATGGCCGCCTACGACTGGGGTCCTGGCAACGTGCAACGCGCCGTGCAGAGAACCGGATACGCCGACTTCTGGGAGCTCTACCGCCGCAACTCGTTACCGAAGGAGACCAGAGACTACGTCCCCAAGATTCTCGCCGCGGTCATCATGGCGAAGAACCCCGAGAAGTACGGGCTGGACAAGATGGTCCCCGACGCGCCCGTCGTCTCTGACACCGTAACCGTCGATTACGCAATCGATCTACGTCTGGTGGCTGACGTAACCGACTCGTCTCTCACGGAGATCGTCGCCTTGAATCCAAGCCTTCTGCGAATGACGACGCCGCACGACACGTCGTTCGATCTGCACATACCCGTCGGCACCCACGACGTCTTCACCGAGCGCCTCAAAGAGATTCCGGAAGACAAACGCAGCAGCTGGCGCTTTCACGTAGTACGTCCCGGCGAGACACTCGACGGTATCGCAACCACTTTGCATGCTCATGCAAGCGACATCGTTGCAGCCAACGGCGTGGCTCTGAATGACGGCCTCGATACCGGAGACGAGCTTGTCATACCCGTCACGACAGCCACTGCCGGCACACGTCCGCAGCGATATGCCATGCGTCGCGGCGACACTTTGGTCACCGTCGCCGATCGATTCGGCGTCTCCGTAGAAGATTTGCGACGGTGGAATCATCTGTCATCCAAAGCTGTGCATCCCGGCACTTCTCTCGCAGTTGTCGAGCCAGTCAAGCTCGCCCCCGGCACGCGCGTGCACGGCAGAGGCACTCGAAGAAGGAGCAGCGTGAATACCGCTTCGACCAATGTTCATCGGGGTTCCGCGCATCCAGCCACCACACACAAGAACTCGAAGTCTGTCACGTCTTCGGCCTCCAGTAAGGCGACCAGCAAGAAGAGTTCAAGCGAAGCGGCGCTCAGTTCAGCCACCAAAATGAAAAAGAAAGCTACACGATAAGTTTCCTCGTGAAAAAGATTGCTTGCCTTCGGTAGCGCTTGGATGCATCCTGTTGCTAGAATCTGGTGCCGGTATGTAAAGATATTTCTTGTTGCAGCGAAGCTGGTAAGACAACGCAGAGAGCGATAGAAGTAAAGAGCAGTGAGGGGATAACAACAATGACGTTTGACGACACCATCAAGCTTCACGCAGCTGCAGCCGATGACGACCATAACTTCGGCGACGAACCGGATGACGAATTGGATGACGCGCACAACCGCTTCAACGACGATGACGAAGAAGAAGAGGTCACGATGACCTCAGAGGATGACGATGCGGAGTCTCAGCTCGATGACGAAGACACCGACGACGATCTTCATGGAACTCATGCCGAAGACGCAAAGCTGTTCGCGCTGCCGCCTTCGCCAGTCAGCAGCTACGAGCCGCCGACGAAAGCATCCGAGCTGCCGGTGAAGAACGCAGCCTCTAACGGCTCCGCAAAACCTGCCGCAAAGAAGGCTGCCGCAGCACCAGCCAAAAAAGCCGCTCCGGCCAAGAAGACTGCTCCAGCCAAGAAAGCTGCGCCAGTTAAGTCAGCAGCGAAGAAGGCCAGCAAGCCGGCTGCCGCAAAGAAGGTTGCGGCGAAGAAGCCCGCAGCGAAAAAAGTTCTGGCGAAGAAGGCCGCTCCAAAGAAAGCCTCTGCCAAATCGAAATCTGCCGCGAAGAAGGTTAGTGCTCTGCGCGGCGGGAAGGTCTCCCCTAAAAAGGCGGCCGGCAACAAGAGCACTGCAAGCAGTAAAAAACTAAAGACGAGAGGTACTATGGCAACTAAGAAAGCAGCAAAG
>CAZZZG010000190.1:0-5616 GCA_964658525.1 uncultured Edaphobacter sp. | reverse complement strand
CTACTCTCTACATGCTCAGCCCAGCCGGTGAATATATGGAGTGGATCTGGGAGATCCCAATTCGTCCCGGCGTCAGCAGCATTGGATATATCGCACCCGGATCGAAGATTAAGGTGCAACGTGCCCATGGCTTGAAGAATCTCGATCTGCTTGCACAGCAGATGCAGAAGTTCGCTCGCCTGAGCGCTCTCGCCAGTGACGCTCCACCAGAGCGAATCGCCGTCACGTCGTTCCTCTGCCGTACTTACATGGGTGTCTGCGGACCAAACTGGATCATCATCGGAGAGGCCGCCTCGCAGTCTGACCCGATTACCGGTAACGGAGTTACGGCCGCCCTTCGACACGCTGAGGAAGCAAGCGCACTTATCTGCAAATATCGCCACCGGCAAAGCATTCCGTTCCTCGCAAGAACTCCATATAACCTGCGCGTCAGCGGAGTTGGCCGCTACTTCAACAGCCTGATCGAGAAGTTGTTTTACGAATCGCCCATCCGCACCCGACTAGGTCTGTTCGGCACAGCACGGACATACACAGTTCCAGCTTGGCTTACCAATCTTGTGTATTCTCGCATGCGCCCGAGACGCATCTTAGGGACCTTAATCTTTTGTTCTGCTCTGGTCGCCATCAGGGCAACTGTATGGGGCTTGTTTCAACTTAGCCGCTTGTTCGTCGCGCGGTCCAGCGACTCGCTCCAAACTGTCGATGGCAGAAGGGGGCAACGCCGTGCATTGCATATTTCAAGGTAAGGGGGATGCCATTCTCTTCATCCACGGCATGCCTACCAACCGAATGCTGTGGGGCCCCCTCATCCAGGAACTCTCCAGCGATCACCGATGCTTTGCTGTCGACCTGCCCGGAATGGGAGAGACGCCATTCGTTCCATATAGCCTTGGATATCTCGATCGCCAGGCTGAGCAGATCGAACAGCTTCGCATACAGCATGGCATAGAGAAGTGGCATGTTGTGGGACACGACGCAGGCTCAGCCGTCGCTGTGCAGTACGCGGCCCGCTTTTCACCCCGTGTGTCGTGTCTTGCGCTCATGTCTCCGGCAATCTTTCCCGATCTCAAACCGTTTTATCTTTTGAACGCCCTCCGCAAACCGCTCGTGGGAGAAGTGCTGGCTCCAGTGCTGCATCTGATCTTCTGGCGGATCGCGATGCGTCGAGCCCTCTGCGGCGAATCGAACGATACCCCGCTCCGCGCGTTTTATAAACCTTTCTCCGGCTTCACTGGCTCCTGGCAGCTCATGCGACTCGTTCGTTGGGGCAAACCTCAAGATATGTTGGGTGAAATCCCGGCCAAGCTCGCGGCATTACTGATGCCCACTCTGCTCTTCCAGGGATCACGCGATGTTTTGCCCGCCTCCTTTGTCGAGCGAGCAGCTTCGCTCATCCCGCACTCAACAGTCGTTACGCTCGACACAGGACACTTCATTCCTCTCGACAAGCCAAAGGATGTCGCAGTCTGCCTTCAAAGCTTCTTTGCGGAGAACAGCGGTACGAAAGACATTGCCATCCGAGCGACCAATCGCAGTGCGTGGAGCTCTCACACCGTGCCTGCCGAACCGTTGCCCTTGCCAGTCGTTTTATAGCCCGGCGAGCAGAGGCTGCTTCCGTTTTCAAAAACAGGCTTCATCGAGCGTACAACGCAATAGACCCTTTCGATCATCGTCGAGACTCTGCAGTCGGTGAGGTGGCCTTGAACGCGCGGCAATGGCTGCAGGGCTCCACTGTGGAGCCATTCGCTAAGGTGTTTGTTTAACAAGCAATCCGGGCCGGTGAGGTCAGTTGGCCATCATAAGCCAAATGCACGCATCGAAGTATCAACCCAGGCCAACACTCGGCTACTCGACCCGGCGATCGGCAATTTCGCTCAATCAGGCTGATTAGCACTCTTCAATCAAGCAAGAATGGCGGCACTCGCCTTCTTGGCGAGTGCTGCCAATGCACTCATCGAAAGTGGGCGCGGAGAGGATTCTTTAGGAGTTCTGTCTGGCTGACGGCAATCCGGAAAGAATGTTATTCGCTGAAGCTATTCTGCTTCAAAGCTTGCAGTTTCCTACCTTGATGCCGACTAGCTCGCTTCTATCTGCGTCAGCACACCATCCACAGCCTGAGCCGGGCACGAAGCGCCTCCTAGGCAGCTTGGGAGGCGTCCTCCCAAAGTGCGGGGTCGTCATCACATAGGTAGGCACCATCTTCAGCGACAGCGGTCCATGGTCGTCAGCGTCAACCTCGATATGCCTTTCCGACACAGACGCCATCCTGAACCTGCACGCCGAGGACTGTGCGACCGTCACCGAGGTGGATTGTTCTTCATCGACAAGAAGTCGCTCACGCCGCAAATGGAAAGGCTGCAGAAGCAGGTGTTCAAAGATACGCAGTTCCCGCCATTGCGCATTCTGCATCAGCAATCTCTCAACCCCGACTTGGGGATTCTGCAAGCAGGATGGAAGGTACTTATTTTGCCGCCGTCTCTAGGTGCCTCTGCAGACAATGCGAGGCGCGGTGAGTGACTCGTCGCGAGACGCTATCAAGAATGGTAGAGAACTTCCGCTAGGAGAGACTGAGGTGCTTCCTCGCTTCCATGATGCAAGATCAATTCGAAACATGGTTACGCTTGGCTGCGCCCTTCGTCGTCGACACAGTCGGTGCTGCCACAGGCATATCTGATCAGTTGTGGTGAATGCGTAAATCGTTTAGGCACCGAGGAACCCTTGGACCACCTGAATGACATCAAAACCTGCTACATGGTCCTGGTCGAGCGCGTTGAGGACTGTGATTCCTGTAACGAGGTCTAACGATGACAATCCCACTAGATGACAGCCAAGATCCCATGCCACCGGACATTGTGACGGTAAGCGATCCAATCGTGACCGGGGTCCATCCCGTACCAGATGACAGGAACGGCCAAGAAAACAGCAAAGAAGATTACAGTGAAGGCGGTCTCAGTGGTGAGGCTACCGTCGAAAGGTGATGCCCGAGAAACGGAAGGCTGCGTTCGAGTTGGATAAACTTCAAACACTCGGCTCAGCAAGAAGGGCACTTTTTCAGCCTTACCTTGGCCCTGACCGCGGCTAGTTTCTTGAGCGTTATCATGCGTGTATGAGCACCCAGTTCAGTTGGAACCTCTTCGAGTGCCCCCAAGGTGTCGAGATCATCCGCTCGGTTGGCACAGAGGTCTTCGCAGGTCATTTGACCAATGCTGGTCACCGACTCGAGCATCTTTTCGATTTCAGGATTACATCAGGGTGCTTCAAAGGCCGCCATCGATGTGCTCGAAACTCTCAACAATGAGCTGAATGCGAGCTGGCAGGCCGCTGTGGAGCGCATCGAAGAGTTGATGGGAGATTAGTCTACGTGACGCCAGCCGAACTCACCGCATCATATCCTCAGGTATTTGCTAGGAGATGCGGTGCCAACTCGCCCCACATGGTCAGGATCTATCCAGATTTCACTCGTTTCAATCTCGGTCAATATCTTTCCTGCCACCAACCCCGGACGGCAGGTCGAGTTTCACCAGATTGACCGCAAGACGCATAAGCGCGTCCACCACCAGAATGTTGACGAGACTGGCGGAGTCGAGAAGGCTGACATTGTCAAAGGGTTCGAATATGCGAAAGACAAGTACATCGAAATAGACCCTGATGAATTGAAGGCTCTACGCATTCCAACTGCGACAACAATGCAGATCAAGCAGTTCGTCAAAACCGATGAGATTTCTTCTGCTCTCTTCGACAGACCGTACTTCGTTGCGCCCAAAGATGAAGTTCAAGCAAAGGCGCTGAGTATTATGCGCAAAGCTCTCGCGCAGACGGACACTCTGGGCATCGGAGAAATCGCTTTCAGCGGCCGTGAGCATTTAGCCGCCGTAGGAGCGCCGCTCGATCCTAAACAAAAGGGACTGATGCTTTACATGCTTCGCTATGAAGATGAATTGCGCGATCCCAAATCTTCTCTTTCGGGAGTCAAGGAAACATCTGTGGACTCTGACGAGCTAGCATTGGCAAAGCAATTGATCGCCAAAAGCACGTCGAAGTTCGATTTGTCCGCATACAAAAATGACTATGAAGCGGCCGTGAAGAAACTAGTAGATACAAAGCGGAAAGGCAAGCCCCTACCCGAGCCAGAACCGGCACCAGCCAGCACCAAGGTCGTGAACATCATGGACGCACTCCGAAGTAGCCTGGCTAACGATAAACCTAAAAAGGTGGCCTCAAAGAAAACCACACGCAAGAAGACCACAGCAGCTTAGTTACTGGAGACAGCCCATGTGCGGTCGATACGAAAGACACTCTGACAAACAGAAGATCGCGGAAGCCTTCAAAGTTGGAAGCTGCCGCCAAGATTTGAACTCCCTCCCGATTACAACGTTGCGCCCCAAACCTTTCAACCTGTAGTGCGTTTGAACCGTGAGACTGGAGAACGTGAACTCACACTCATGCGATGGGGTTTGGTTCTCTATTGGGCGAAGGACTCTAAGGTTGGATTCTCAAGCATCAATGCAAGAGCAGAGACAGTGACTACTGCCCCGGTCTTCAGAGAGGCATTCAAATGTCGCCATTGTCTCGTACCCGCTGATGCCTTCTATGAATGGCAAAAGCTAGATGAAAAGGGCAAGAGCAAACAAGCCTACGCGATCGCTCGTAAGGACAAAGGGCCGATGGCATTCGCTGGACTCTGGGAGTCTTGGAAAGATCCGAATCAATCTTTCCTCTTAGAGACGTTCTCAATCATCACGACGGACCCGAATGAGTTGATGGAGCCGATACATACCCGTATGCCAGTCATCGTTCCTAGAGCCGACTGGATCTGCTGGCTTGGCCCTGTAGACCCGCCCAGCCCGACACTGACCTTCTCAGACCACATCCATCAGATGAGATGACTGCGTGGAAGGTAAAAAAGGATGTTGGAAGTGTTCGAAGCGTTGGGCCAGGGCTGCTCGAACCATGCGAGCCTTGCGCAGATTCGACCGGGTCACTGTTTGGTTAGGCTGTTTGAAATAATTTCTGAACGCCGCCATGAAAAACCCCTACCCAATGCAGAGTGAGCAAAGGATAGGGCTCTGGTTGTTTCTAGCGGTGGTGATAGTGATGGTAGTGATGTCTATAGTGGTGGTGAGGCTGATTGTGTCCCACTCTGACAACGACCTGTGCTGATGCTGTGGGTGCGGCTGCGGTGAAATACATTACAACTAGTACGAGTCCTAAAAAAGAACTCTTCAAAACATTCATGACAATCTCCTGGTATTTCTCTGCTATGAGTGATTATGCGGTCGCGGATGCGTTTCCAAACTTAGCTGTTCAAGACTTTAGTTGTACGCCGTTGGCTATCCGATTCGGAGGTTTCATGCCTCGATTTGCTTCGGTATTTCAGCTAAATCAGTTGAGCACCATGCGGCCCGCCGCGAAGGATGCCGTAATAAATCGCCAATGCAGTGCGCCGGGCTAAACCGGCATGAAGCAGGGAATGCAAGAGTCCTACGAGAAAGGAGTAGCGAACCGCTCAGCCTCGAGTTTTGCGTTGCACACCGCGACACCTATGAATCATTCGAACAAAATCGAGCAATCGATGGCGGAGAGTGAGGAGGGAAGGCCGCTGATCAAGGAGAACAT
>CAZZZG010000189.1:0-5711 GCA_964658525.1 uncultured Edaphobacter sp. | reverse complement strand
CCTGGTTACAGTCCCGTAAACCGGAAGATAGTTGTCTTCCCAAGAATGGAGGGGGACGAGCAAAGGGTCGCTCAGAGCCGATGCAAGTTTGGTGTCCCCGATGGGATTCGAACCCATGTTATCGCCGTGAAAGGGCGGTGTCCTGGGCCGGGCTAGACGACGGGGACGCTCCAGGTTGATGGCGTCGGCAAGCACCCACGCCACTCCCAACGCTAACAAGGCACTCAGTCTCTGTCAAAAACTGGCGCGTCGCAACCACGCACGGCATACTGGTAGGAATGCCCGCGCAACTCCACACGATGCAACCCAACGCCACACCATCGACACGTCGCAGTTTCAGGTATCTCGACGCCCTTACAACTGCCTTCGTTGTCATCCTGCTTGTATCGAACCTCATCGCACAGAAGGTCTGCCTCTTCGGCCCATTCTCAATCGGCACATGGTCCATCGGTCCATTCGCTGTTAGCGGAGCCGTCATCCTGTTCCCCATCACCTATATCTTTGGAGACGTCTTCACTGAGGTCTACGGTTTCGCAGCCTCACGCCGCGCTATCTGGCTGGGCTTCTTCGGCACCGCCCTCCTCTATCTCATCGGAGCCCTCGTCATCGCGCTGCCCTCCGCACCGGGCTGGCATAACCAGCAGGCCTTCTCCACTGTCTTCGGCTTCATCCCACGCATTCTGGCCGCGAGCCTCATCGCCTTCTGGGCCGGCGAATTCGCCAACTCCTACACCATGGCGCGGCTCAAGCTGTTCACAAACGGACGCAGGCTCTGGACCCGCACCATCGGTTCCACCGTCGTCGGCCAGGCGGTCGACACGATTCTCGTGATCACACTGACATTCGGCGGAATTTATCCGGCCCGCACCCTCGTCAACATCATCCTCACCGGCTACACCCTGAAGGTCGGTTACGAGGTAATCGCCACTCCGATCACGTATCTTGTCATAAACTGGCTGAAACGCGCTGAGCACTCCGACGCATTTGATCGTCACCAAAGCTTCAATCCCTTTTCATTTGCTGAAAAGAGCACTCTGGACGCCTAAAGTACGCACCCGGAATCATCCCGGCTCGGTTCAAAAAGGTCTTTAGATACATATTCCGAACCTTTCGTGAGGAGATGGTCATCTAAAATTGAAATCCTGAGATGTTGCCGGTAAAACGTTGATCCGCAGAATCTTGCGACTGCAAAATCTTTCTGTCCGCCGCTTTTGCAACTCTCTCGGTGGCTTGTGTCGAAGTTGTCGCTTGTGAAGGAGAAGTTCTGTGCCTCTGATTGTGAACACACCCCGCGTCCTTCCTGTTCTTGTCTGCGCCGCTGCATGCTTGGTCGCAGGCTGCAAGCCCGCTGCTGCTCCGCCTCCCCCCATGCAGGCGATGCCCGTCCAGGTAGCGCCCGTTACGCTGGCGCCTGTACCCAACTCCGACACCTATGTCGCCACCATCAAGAGCCGTCGCTCCTCCACCATGCAGCCGCAGGTCGACGGCAACATCGTCAAGATCTTTGTGAAGTCAGGCGATGTGGTCAAGCCCGGTCAGGTGCTCATGCGCATCGACCCCTTGAAGCAGATGGCCACGGTTCAGTCGCAGCAGGGAACTCAGGCCCAGAAGAAGGCCCTCTACGACTACAACAAGATCGAAGTCGAACGGCAGCGCAAGCTCTTCGAAGCCGGAGTCGTGTCGCGCGACACCTATGACCAGGCCAATCAGGCCTACGAGAACTCCAAGGCTGACTACGAGTCCAACGCCGCCCTCACTGACACCCAGAAGCAACAGCTTGCCTACTACGATATCCGCGCACCCTTCAACGGTGTCGTCGGCGACATCCCCGTCCACCTCGGCGACTACGTTTCTCCCACCACGCTCCTCACCACGGTGGATGAGAATGCCGACCTCGAAGCTTACATCTACATCCCCACCGAGCGATCCTCGCAAATTCGCAAGGGACTCCCCGTCGCGATCATCGACACAGCAGGCAATATTCTCGCCAAATCGACCATCAACTTTCTGTCGCCTCAGGTTGACAACGGTTTGCAGAGCATCCTCGCCAAGGCAGATATCCCGCGCACGGCAGAGCTCCTTCGCAACCAGCAGCTGGTCAAGGCCCGCGTCACCTGGAGCACATCTCCAGCTCCCACGGTCCCTGTTCTTGCTGTCAGTCTCGTAGGCGGCCAGACGTTCGTCTACGTCGCCACGCCCAAAGGTGACGGCTACGTCGCTCACCAGGTGCCGGTCACAGTTGGTGAAACCGTCGGCAATACCTATCCCGTTCTCGCCGGTCTCAAAACGGGAGAGAAAGTGATCACCTCGGGTCTGCAGTTTCTGCAGGAAGGTGTACCGGTCAAGCCCCTCGGTTAAGCAGCTGGATTCATTTTCCCTGCGGAGTCCATCGGGACTCCGCACAGTCTCAAGCTCCACCCCGGGCCAGCCGCTCCGGTTAGAGGTCAGCCTTGTTCGTAGATTTCTTTATTCGTCGTCCGATCTTCGCCACGGTCTGTGCGCTTCTCATCGTGCTCGCAGGTGCGGTCTGCATCCCGTCCCTCCCGATCTCGCTCTATCCTGATCTCGCGCCGCCTCAGGTCGTCGTCAGTAGCAACTACATCGGCGCAAACTCCAAGGACGTCGAGTCCGCAGTCACCATCATCCTCGAGCAGGCCATCAACGGCGTCGAGGGCATGCGTTACATGAGCTCCACCAGCTCCAACGACGGCACCTCGGCCATCACCATCACCTTCCAGACCGGGTACAACCTCGACATCGCTGCCGTCGATGTACAAAATCGCGTCGCCACCGTGCAAGGCCGTCTTCCCGCCACAGTCAACAACACCGGTATCAGCATCACCAAGGCGAACTCCAACTTCGTCTTCGCCGCCGGCTTCATCTCGCCCGACCACTCCCTCTCCCCATCCTTCATCTCGAACTATCTCGACGTCTACGTCAGCGACGCGCTCAAGCGCGTACCCGGAGTCGGCGCGGTCGTTATCTTTGGCGAACGTAAATACGCCATGCGCCTCTGGATCGATCCGAACCGCCTCGCAGCCCGCGGCCTCACCGCACTCGACGTCACCAATGCACTCGCCGAACAGAACGTCGAGGTACCCGCCGGCCAGCTCGGTCAGCCGCCCTCCGATCCCAAGCAGCAATTCCAAATGGCGATCCGCGCCATCGGCCGATTCGACGACCCCAAGCAGTTCGATAACATCGTCATCAAAAATAATCCGACCGCTGGCGGAGTCGTCCTCTTCAAAGATGTGGGACGAGCAGAGCTAGGCGCCGAAACCTACAGCACCGACCTCAAATACTCCGGCGGAAATGCCATCGGCGTCGGCGTCCAACAACTCTCCAACGCCAACGCCCTCGACGTCGATAAAAAGTGCCGCGCCGTCCTCGCAGAGCTCCAGAAAAACTTCCCCCCCGGCATGCAAGGCATCATCGCCGTTGACACCACCCTCGTCATCGGCGAGTCGGTCCATGAAGTCGTCACCACCATCGGCGAAGCCATCGTCATCGTCGTCATCGTCATCTTCCTCTTCCTGCAGGACTGGCGCGCCACCATCATCCCCGCCGTCACCATCCCTGTCTCGCTCGTCGGCACCTTCGCCTTCATCAAGATCTTCGGCTTCAGCATCAACTCGCTGACGCTCTTCGGCATCACCCTAGCCACAGGTCTAGTCGTGGACGACGCCATCGTCGTCATCGAGAACGTGCAGCGCCACCTCTCCGGACACTCCGTCATCCCTGAGCGTCACGAGCTCAGCGAACCCGACCCCTACGCCCCCGACACTCTCGCCGCAGAGAAGACCGGCAAAGGCATGGAGCAGACCTCCTCCGATCCGCACAAAGCCACCAGCATTGCCATGGCCGAAGTCACCAGCGCCGTCATCGCGACCTCACTCGTGCTCATCTCGGTCTTCATCCCGGTCAGCTTCTTCCCAGGAACCACCGGCATTCTCTACAAGCAGTTCTCGCTCACCATCGCTTTCTCCATCGCGATCTCAGCCTTCAATGCACTCACTCTCTCACCCGCGCTGGCCGCTATTCTCCTGCGCCCCGAAGAGAAGAAGACAGGCATCATGGGCCTGCTTCTCAACCCCATTGAAGCCCTCATCCAATGGGTCATCCGAACCTACGCGCGCGTCGTCACCTTCGTCGTCCGTATACGCTACGTCATGTTGATCTTCTTTGTCGGAGCCCTTGCGGCCACGGCGTTCATGTACAACCACGTACCCACCGCCTTCATCCCTCAGGAAGACCAGTCCTACTTCCTCATCATCGTGCAGACACCTCCCGGCGCCTCGCTCAGCTACACCACCGAGTTCGCCGACCGCGTATCCGACGTTGTTCGCAAAAACGACGGTGTCTTCGGCACCTTCTCGGTGATGGGCTTCTCCCTCGCCGGCGGCAGCTCGCCCAACTCCGGCCTCATCTTCGCCCCGCTCAAACCCATCAACGACCGCACCAAGATGGGTGACAAGTACACCGCACGAAACATCGTTCGCGATGTAGGTCCCAAGCTCTTCGGCGTCCCCGGCGGTATCGCCTTCGCCGCAGAACCCCCCGCCGTTGCCGGTCTCGGCACCGTCGGAGGCTTCCAATTCATCCTTCAGGACGGAGGCCGCAACACCTTCGACGATATCTCTCGCGTCGCCCATACCCTCGTCGCCCAAGGCAATGCTCCCGGCTCCGGGCTCATCGCCATGAACACCCAGTTCACCTCGAACGACCCGCAGCTCCAGGTCACCGTCGACAGACAAAAGGCCGAAACTGTAGGCGTTCCCTTCACCCAGATCACCGCCGCCCTTGGGACCTTCATGGGCTCCAGCTACGTCAACGACTTCAACTTCAACAACCGCTCCTACCGCGTCTACGTCCAGGCAGACGAGCAGTATCGTCGCAACGCGCAGGACCTGCGCCAGTACTACGTCCGCTCCAACACCGGTCAGATGATTCCGCTCGACAACCTCGTCTCCGTCCAGCAGATCTCCGGCCCTCAGGTCATCAACCACTACAACCTCTTCCGCTCCGCCGAGATCGACGGTTCGCCCGCACCCGGAACCAGCTCCGGCCAGGGCAACCAGGCCATGGTCAAACTCTTCGAGAAAAACAAACTCCAGGGCATGACCTACTCGTGGACCGGTCTTGCACTCGAAGAAGTAGAGTCCGAAGGCAAGGCCATCATCATCTTCGGCCTCGGCCTTTTGGTGGTCTACCTCACCCTCTCGGCCCAGTACGAGTCCTTCGCTCTGCCATTCATCATTCTTCTCGCCGTCCCCATGGCCATCCTCGGCGCGCTCTCACTCGTCTCTCTCCGCGGCCTGGTCGACGACGTCTACGTCCAGATCGGTCTCGTCATGCTCATCGGTCTCTCTGCCAAAAACTCGATCCTCATCGTCGAGTTTGCCGAGCAACTGCTAGCTCAAGGCCGCACCATCACCGAAGCCGCGATCGAGGCCGCCGAACTCCGTCTCCGCCCCATCCTGATGACCTCCATCGCCTTCATCCTCGGCGTCGGTCCTCTCTACTTCGCCACCGGTGCCGGCGCCGGTGTTCGACGCGATCGAAGCGGCGCGGCTCTATCAGACGCTGTACTGGGTCGCGCGGACGGCGGCGATCCCGACGCCCCCCTGCGACCTGCTGCACGTCACGGCGGCGGGCTGGGCGGCGATCCCCGCGATCGTTCACCAGGCCCTTCACGGGACGCCCCTGCTGAG
>CAZZZG010000188.1:0-5747 GCA_964658525.1 uncultured Edaphobacter sp. | reverse complement strand
TAAATCCCCATCCCGACCACCGGGAGGGGCCGCGCCGCATGAACTTGCAAGAAAGGGTATACGCGCCACGAAGTGGCCGCCCCGCGCGCAGCGGGCCCGTCCGGCAGGACGCTTTTAGCGTGTCGAGTAGTAAGCCGTAAGATCCGTATTCGGAGGCTCCACCCTAAAGCCTCGAAGCATCGTAATGATCTGCCCGCGATGATAGGTAGAGTGGTTGATCGCATGAAGCACGATCTGCCACCGAGGAACGCAGAAACGCGCATCATCGGGCAGTACCGTCAAAAGTTCCAGAGTAAGGTCTGCCTCAGAAGCAGCATCGATCCATCGTCGATACCCATCCCATAAGTCCGGCCACAACTGAACGATCTCCTCAAGCGAAAGCTCAGGAGCAGAACCGCGCGGCAGCTTTTCGTTATCAACTTCCGCCAGCCTGCGAAGCCAAACACGCTCAGCATCATAAACGTGGCGCAAGGTCTGCAGAATGCTCGAATGAGACGCACCCGTCCCTCTTTCCAACTCCTCAGCCGTAAGGGCCACACATGCATCAAGAACCTGCTGATTCCCCCAGGCAGAGTAGCCGGTATGCGCGAGCAAAAGCTCCTTAAGCTGCGACATATCAGGCATTCTAGTCCAACCAAGCCCCACCCCCCGGCCAGCCACCGGGTAAAATAGAGCTCTATGGATCTCACCGTCTACTCCGCCTCCTGGTGCCGTGACTGCCGCGAAGCCAAGCGTTTCCTGACAACTCACAACATCCCCTTCAAAGAGATCGACATCGAGAACACACCCGGCGCCGCAGAGCTCGTCATTAAAAACACCGGCAAGCGCGCCATCCCTCAGTTTGTCCTCGACGGCAAGTGGATCCAGCCCTATAAGCCGAGCGAAGGATTTCTCTATGACGAAATGTCCGAACTCTTCGGCGTCGCCAATCCGTAACGGGCATTGCCCACCCACAATCGATTGGCCGGATCAATTGTTTGTTTTTAATCGATTCATATCAAGCTCGTCATCCTGAACGAAGTGAAGGATCCCTGTATTTGCCTTTCCCTTTGTTCATCGTTTGCAAAATCTACAGCCAGACAGGTAATTCACCTTGCCGTTGATTGAACCGCTCATCGTAGTGATACTTCAAAAGACCATTCAACTAACACATATCCGTTAATCTCTCGAAGGAACTAAATGATCGCCCGCTACACACGCCCCGAACTTGGCCGCATCTGGTCCGACGCCAACAAATATCAGTGCTGGCTCACCGTAGAAGTCGCCGCCTCCCAGGCCCTTGCCAAGTTCGGCCTTGTCCCCCAGTCTGCCGCCGACGCCATCCGCGACAAGGGCGCCTTCACCGTCGACCGCATCAACGAGATCGAAGCCGAGGTCCGTCACGACGTCATCGCCTTCACCACCACGGTCGCCGAGCACATCGCCGACCCCGAATCTTCCCGCTGGCTCCACTACGGCCTCACCAGTACCGACGTAGTCGACACCGCACAATCCCTCCAGATCAAAGAAGCCTCCGCCATCATCCGCGCCGGCATCGTAGCCCTTTCCGAAACTCTAAAAAAGCGCGCCCTCGAGTTCAAGCACACTCCCATCATTGGCCGCACCCACGGCATCCACGCCGAACCCAGCACCTTCGGCCTCAAGCTGCTCCTCTGGTACTCCGAGATGCAGCGCAACCTCACCCGCTTCGACGCAGCCGCAGAGGACCTCCGCGTCGGCAAGCTCTCCGGAGCCGTCGGCACCTTCGGCCACCTCAAGCCAGAGCACGAAGAAGCCATTTGTAACCAATTAGGTCTCAAACCAGTTGCCGTCGCCACACAAGTCGTCCAGCGCGACCGTCACGCCGCTTACATCTCCACCCTCGCCGTCCTAGCCAGCACCTTAGACAAGATCGCCACCGAGATTCGCCACCTCCAACGGACCGAAGTCCGCGAGGCCGAAGAGTTCTTCTCCGAAAAACAAAAGGGCTCAAGTGCCATGCCACACAAGCGCAACCCCATCACCAGCGAACAGATCTCCGGCCTGGCCCGAGTCATCCGCGCCAACGCTCAGACCGCCTTCGAAAATGTAGCCCTCTGGCACGAACGCGACATCTCCCATTCCTCCGCCGAGCGCGTCATCTTCCCCGACTCCACCATCCTCGCCGACTACCTCCTCGCGAAAACAGAAAACCTGATCGCCAAACTTCTCGTTTACCCCGCCCGCATGTTGAAGAACCTCGAATCCACCGGCGGCCTCATCTTCTCCGGCCAGCTCCTGCTCGACCTCGCCGAATCCGGCATGTCCCGCGAAGACGCCTACCGCCTCGTCCAGGGCCACGCCATGAACTCCTGGAAGAACGACCTCATCTTCCGCGATGAGATCGCCAAAGTCCCCGAGATCACCTCCCGCCTCTCCCCCGAAAAGCTAGCCCGCGCCTTCGACTACAACCGCCAGCTCGCCAACGTAGACGCCATCTTCACCCGAGTCCTCGGCGAATAGATATTTTTTGCAATAGCGAATATCTTCAACATCAGAACTGCATCCATCTGTAATGGAGCATCAACGGTGAAGAGTTTCTTTCGCAAATTAATCCGCTGCGTTGTCGCTCTCACTGTATTCGCACTCCCCACAGCCGCACAGAACTCCGACTACGACCAGCCGTACCGCCCGCAGGTTCACTTCTCGCCCGCCGAAAACTGGACGAACGACCCCAACGGCCTCGTCTTCTTCCAGGGCGAGTATCACCTCTTCTACCAGTACAACCCCTACGGCGATCAGTGGGGACACATGAGCTGGGGCCACGCCGTCAGCACCGACCTCCTCCACTGGCACCAGCTCCCCATCGCCATCCCCGAGCACGACAACACCATGATCTTCACCGGCAGTGTCGTCGTCGATCACGGCAATACCAGCGGCTTCTGCACCCACGGCGACTGTCTCGTCGCCATCTACACCGGTCACACCCAAACTCCTGAAGGAATTCGTCAAACCCAAAACCTCGCCGTCAGCCTCGACAAAGGCCGTAACTGGGCGCAGTATCCCGGCAACCCCGTCCTCGATCTCCACCTCGCAGACTTTCGCGACCCCAGCGTCAGTTGGGACCCCATCGCGCGTCACTGGGTCATGGCCGTCTCCCTCCCCAAAGAGCACAAGATCCGCTTCTACTCCTCCTCCAACCTCAAAGCCTGGACTCAGCTCAGCGAGTTCGGCCCCACCGGCGACATCAACGGCGACTGGGAGTGCCCCGACCTCCTCCAGATCCCCTCCTCCAACGGCGCAGCGAGCATGTGGGCTCTCAAAGTCGGCCTCAATCCCGGCGCCCCGCAAGGCGGCTCAGGCGAGCAATACTTCCTCGGCACCTTCGACGGCAAAACCTTCCGCCAATCTCGCCTCCGCGGCTCCTACGGATGGACCAACTACGGCAAGGACGACTACTGCGCCATCAGCTACAACGGCCTGCCTAAAGATCAGAAGCCAGTCCTCATCGGCTGGATGAGCAACTGGCAGTACGCCGCCCAAATTCCCACCACTCCTTGGAGAGGACAGATGAGTATCCCTCGCCGCCTCTCCTTCATCGACGACGCCGCGGGTCTCGCCCTTAAGCAAGACCCCATCATCGCTCCCCTCCGAGGAAAAAACTACGAGATCTCCGAACTCTCCGCCAACACCTCCACTCTCTACGGGAGCGCACACACCATCCAGCCTCCCTTCGAAATCCGCCTCAACTTCGGCCATCCCACCGACGCCGTCTTCGGTCTAAAAATCTTCTCCGACCAGCAACACTGGACTGAAATAGCTTTCGACACCAGCAAGAAAGAGTTCTACATCGACCGCACCCACTCCGGCGCTGCCATCAGTCCGGAGTTCCGCGTCCGAACCAAAGCGCCGCTTGTCGCCACTCGCCCCTACGACCTCACTCTGATCGTCGATCGCTCCTCCGTCGAAGCCTTCGCTCAGGACGGCACCATCGCCATGACCGATCTGGTATTCCCAGTCGCCAACAATCTTCAGATCCAGATCTTCCCCGACGACGCCAAGCCAATCCAAAGCGAAGGCCAGGTCTGGGAGCTCAAATCAATCTGGTAAATGCTCCCGCCGTCTTTGTCACGGTTCAAGGAGTCAAACCGCATCCGGCAAAATAACTGCACGGACGGCAGCACTGTTCGAAACCAGCAGCCCGTTATACGATCTCTCTATGAGTGATTTCATTCCAAAAGCAGCCGAAGTTAAGACCCGCGGGCTAAGCCCGAAAGCACAGAAGCTCCAGGCCGCTCGCGAAAAAGCTGCGGCTCAGGCAAAAGGCGGCGACAAATCTCTCGCCACATCGTCGACCGCCTCCGTCAAGGCGAAGGACTCCTTCGCCGGAACTAAAAAAACAACCTTCCAGCGCAAAGCTGTCTAGCAACATGGCACCGGTCGTCCAGGCCGGTGCCTCTACATAATCCTTCCCGCCGAATCGCATCGGACACGAGCATCATCCAATCGACGTCAGCCACCTGACTCAAAGGATCTCTCATGTCCCGCACCGCGCTCATCGCTGGAGTCACAGGCATCGTCGGCAACAACCTCGCGCAGCAACTCCTCGCAAATGGCTGGCAGGTTCACGGCCTGGCCCGACGCGCCTCCAACACCATCGACGGAGTCAACTTCATCTCCGCCGACCTCCTCGACCCCACCGCGCTGCGCGCTGCAGTCTCTCACCTCAAACCCACCAACATCTTCTTCGCCACCTGGCTTCGCCAACCCACCGAAGCCGAAAACATCCGCGTCAACTCCACCATGGTGCGCAACCTCCTCGAAGCCGTCGCGCCCGCTGAATCCGTCCGCCACGTAGCTCTCGTCACCGGCCTCAAGCACTACCTCGGACCATTCGAGGCCTACGGCAAAGGCAAACTCCCCGCCACACCCTTCCGCGAAGAGCAGCCCCGCCTCGACATCGAAAACTTCTACTACGCCCAGGAAGACGAGGTCTTCGCCGCAGCGGACCGCCAGAACTTCAACTGGAGCATCCACCGCCCCCACACCATCATCGGCTACGCCCTTGGCAATGCCATGAACATGGGCGTCACCCTCGCCGTATACGCGAACATCTGTCGCGAAACCGGCCGACCCTTCCTCTTCCCCGGCTCAGCCACCCAGTGGAACAGCCTCACCGACATGACCGACGCAAGACTCCTCGCACGCCATCTCGAGTGGGCCGCAACCACACCAGTAGCATTCAATCACGCCTTCAACGTAGTCAACGGCGACGTCTTCCGCTGGAGCTGGATGTGGCCTCGCCTCGCCGCATGGTTCAACATCGAACCTGCTCCCTTCCCCGGAGAAGGCAGCCCGCTCGAACAACAATTAGTCGGAACCGAAGGCATCTGGCACAACATCGCAAAATCCCACAACCTCGTCGAGTCCAACATCGACCAACTCGTCTCCGCATGGCACACCGACGCCGACCTAGGCCGCCCCATTGAAGTCGTCACCGACATGAGCAAGAGCCGCAAGTTCGGCTTCCTCGACTATCAAGCCACCGACGAAAGCTTCTACGATCTCTTCACCCGCCTCCGCCACGACCGTATCATCCCTTGAGCCATCACCATTGTGGCCGTTGACTTTTTTGTTGTCATTCCGCAGCGAAGCGGAGGAATCTGCTGTTACAGTTGCGACTGCTCTTATCCGTTCTTTGTTTGTTATCCCGTGGGGATCTAGACGGTTGCCCTCAACGTTCTTTGTTCTTTTGGTTGTCATTCCGCAGCGAAGCGGAGGAATCTCCT
>CAZZZG010000187.1:0-5960 GCA_964658525.1 uncultured Edaphobacter sp. | reverse complement strand
ATGGGCACCCTAGCCTCCATCGCAAACGGCCTCGCGCAAAACCTCATCCACCGCGCCGCCGACGTCTGCCTCAAAGAAAATCGCCCCCTCATCCTCTGCATCCGCGAGACTCCCTTCAACCGCATCCACATCCGCAACATGCAACTAGCCTCAGACGCCGGCGCCACCATCTTCCCCGCCATCCCCACGCTCTACAACCACCCCCAAAGCACCGAAGAGATGGCTCGCAACTTCGTCCACCGAGTCCTCGCCCACATCGGCCTGCCCCAACCCGGCGCCTATCAGTGGCAGTCCGACTAGCCCACCACTAGAAACCCGCCGGAAGCATCCTCTCCCCACCACGCATCGGCGGCTGCGCCCGCAAAAACTCAACGGTTCCCTCGATCACAGGCTTAGCGCACTCCGCCGGAGCCAGGTGCCCACACCCTTCGATAACGTCCAACACAGACTGCGGCACACTCCGATGAATTGTCTCCCCTGAAGCCAGCGGAATCAGCTCATCCTTGGCACCCCACACGATCAACATAGGCTGCGAGATATTATGTAACCGAAAATCTAACAAATCTCTTCCAGCCACCATCGAAGCAGTACTCCGGTTCACCACCCAAGCATTCCTCTGCAGCTTCCGCACCATCGCCTCCGCCGCAAAATCAGGAACATTCCGAGGATTCGGAGTCAACATCGAAATCAGCTTCCTCACACCTGCGACATCATGCGGCGTAAACAAATCCGGCTCAAACGTAGCCGGAAAATACACGCCCGCGCTGTCATACACAATCAGCCGGTTCACCATCTCCGGATGGTCCAGCGCCAGCTTCATCACGATCCAACCGCCCATCGACCATCCACCAACATCCGCCCTGGGAACATGCACCGCCTGCATGAACTGAGCCACCGTCTGCTCCTGCAGTGAGATCGAGTAACTCACATCAGGCTTCGGCGACCTCCCATACCCCAGCAGATCCGGTGCATACACATGGAATCCCTGCGCCGCCAGCGCCGGAATCATCGCCCCCCAGTCCTCAACCCGAGCTCCCAGCCCATGCACAAGCACCAGCGGCGTCCCACCTCCACCCGCCGGCCCAGCCTCGAAATAATGAAGCCTGTATCCGCCCGCCTCAATGTACTCGCTCTTCACACCCTGGCGCCAAAGATGAAATCGAGTATGCTGATCCGCAACCCAAAGCGGATAGCGATAAAAGATCAACCCGGCCGCAACAACCACAAGCAAAAGAAAAGCCACAACGCGCAGTGCAAGCTTCATAGCCCAGTCTTCTCCGCATTACAGCTTTAGCGGCTTGCCAAACTCTTCTCCAAACACCGTATGTCCCATCTCAAATCGCCCACCATCGAACTTGTCCGGCCCATTCACATGTCCAATCGCCAGCAACGCCACAACCCAATAACTCAACGGAAGCCGGAGCACTTCATGCACCTTGTCCTGCTCGAATCCCTCCATCGGCGCGGTGTCGTAGCCCATCACCTCGGCCATCAGCAGCATGTGCGTAAACGCCAGCATTACCTGCTTATTCAACCATCCCTGCATCTGCCCGCTGCTAAAGCTAGACATGTAATTCGGAACGCTGCTCTGTGCCTGCGCCGCATAACTCTCGGGCATCCCACCCTTGCGCCCCTTCTCGAGGATCAGGTCCAAATCCTTCCGCCACCCATCACTATCGCCACACGCCACAATTACCACCGAGGCCTCTTCGACCTTACCCTGGTTATAGCTCGCGCCGCGCAACTTCTTCTTCTGCTCCGCCGACTGCACCACCACAAAACGCCAAGGCTGCAGATTGTATCCGCTCGGTGCATGCAAGCCCGCATCTAGAATCTGGCGCAGGTCCTCCGCAGGCATCGGCGTTCCATCAAAACTCGGTGTCGCTCTACGTTCCTGGATTGCCTGACTCAGTGTCTTTTTTAATTTTGTCATTGTTCTCTTTCTTACCTATCAATAGAGTGCCAGTTCTAACCTGGAAGGTGAGTCATCCTACCCTGCATCTCTTACCGTCCTGCAGAAACGATTCTCAAGATATCACTACCCAATCAAACACTCGTCCGAAGACCGCTAACTGTCTTCAGTGGATCTGGCTCATCGCCTCTTCAGTCGCAAATGGATTCTGCCCAGGAGCCTCCGCAATCATCCACACGCCGTGAAACGGCTTCCGCAACTCCGGATACGCCGTCAGCAACGCATTCATAGCATCCGAATTATGCTTCCTCGCAGTCGCCGCATCTCCCATCTGCTCCAACTTCAGATGCGCCGTGACGTCCACCTTGTCATTCCCCAGCGAGTCATCCACCCCCAACGCGGTAAAGCGGTACTCCACTCCATCTGGCCCCTTCACCACCAGCGGCGACTCCGCACTCACGCCCTCCGACAACGCAGGTGGAGCAGCCGCAGTCTCTTCAGCCTTTAACTTCTCCAGATGCGTGCTCTGAATAAAATTCGCAGGCCGCAGCAGACTCTCCGCCTGCTGATAGTAGAGCCACGCATTCCAATGCTCTTTCTGCGCCGTCATCAACCGCGCCTGCGTCCAGTACCAAAGCCCGTCATGACCCGCCGCCATCAAAGGCTTCGGATAAAACCCCGCCATCACCCATTGACCCTGGTCCTGCCGCAGCAGAAAAGACAACCGCCACGGCGCAGCGCCATCAGGAACGTCCACCATCGCAAACCCATAGCGCCCCGGTGCCAGCCCAGAAATCATGAAGTCGGCTTCCGCCTGCGTCTTATTCAGCGAACAGAAAAACTGTGCGTCCGGCACCGACCCGTCAGCAGCACGTTTCAATTCAGTGCCATCCAGCAGATACACCTGTTCCACCTTCAGCGTGCCACCCTTCACATGCGCTGCGGTGCTGTTCACAACATCTCCAATTCCGCCAAAATCCTTGGCATATTCAGAGGCGGTAGCCGCACGCAGACCGTTCACATCCCCGGCCTGAACCTTCGCCGCCAGCCCGCGCGCCGCTGTTGCCAAAGCCTCTCGCTCCGCGCCCGTCATCTGCGATTGCGTCGTGCAAACTTCCGCTGAAGCCACCCCAGCCACAAGCAGCCCCACCGTCAGCAATCCAATCTTCAGTCTCATCATGTCCACCATCAACCTTTTACGGAGCCTCGATAGCCTGTTTGAGACGCACAAAAAGGCCATCCCAGTCTACAGCTACTCCCACACATCCAACAGCCGAAGCTTTAATCCAGCGTCTCCCAGCTACGAAGCGCATGTTCATACATCTCCATATTGACGCGTTTGCCGCGAAACTTTACGCCCTCCATGCCCAATCGAAAACGTTGTTCCGCTGCCGCTTCACCTCTCAGTTTGATCTCGCCTCCAGCGCCGACAATGCGCTGCCAGGGCAACCCCTGAAGAGGAGCTTGCCGCAGCAACCGTGCCACCGCACGATGGTATAAGGGATAGCCGGCCGCAGCCGCCACCTTGCCATACGTCGAAACCTTGCCCTTGGGAACCGAACGAATGATGCGACGAAAAGCCGCATCTCGTTGCTCGTCTTCACGAAGTGACTCTTTCAGAATTCTTCGTTTCAGGTTCTGCGGAACAACCGTCGCGCGCATGACCAAAACTCTATCAGAGCCTCGACGGACGAAGCATCTTCCTGACTCATCCCAAAGGCCGGCCAACCATCCGTCCAATCCACGGAATTCTCTGCACGCAGGTCATCCGCGATAAACTATAGAAGAGATTCTTCGCGGCGATGACATTTGTTCACCGAAGCTAGTCCTACAACTACATGCAGAGCATCGGGCCAATTCGTTTCATCCTCTATTCGAGCTTTGCCTCCGCCGCTCTGCTGTCAGCGCAGTCAGCCCCCGCTCCTCAGCTCAGACCCTCCGCGACCGCTCAGGCCGCATCCACGCTACCGCCAACTCCTCCCACCACTGAGCCAACGGTTCCGCTCACTCCCTCCCAGCTACCGCCAAAGCGCGCTCAGGTCACCTTGGCCAACGGCAATCTCTCGGTCTCGGCCGACAACTCAAGCCTCAACCAGATCCTCCGCCAGATCTCCCATGACACCGGCATCAAGATCACGGGAGGCGTTATGGATGAGCGCGTCTTCGGGCAATATGGTCCCGCCGCTCCAAGTCAGATTCTCGCCGAACTTCTGGACGGCACAGGCAGCAACATGATCCTCGTGAGACACGATGGCGATGCCGCGCCACAGCTCATCCTCACCCCACGTCAGGGCGGTCCAACTCCCCCCAACCCGAACGCGGCCGCTGCCGACGACAAAAACGAGTCCGAAGACTCTCAAGCGCAGCCTGCCCCCGAATCTCAGCCCGCCGAAGCAGTTCCTGACCGCAACAGGACAGTGCCGCCAATCGCTCCCGCAGCTCCCGGCGCATCATCTACTCCTGACGCATCGCAGCCAGACTCCCCCAACGGAGTCAAAACTCCTCAGCAGATCTACGAGCAGCTCCAGCATCTCCGCCAGCAGACTCCGCCTCAATAGCCTTGAGCCTCAAGTAGGCAGCGACCGGCAGCCGCCAACCCTCTCCGACTGGACCATTTCGGCTGGACTCCGTGCGAGACCCTTAAATTTAGGATGTGGTTTGAATACTCGAGATACACCCTGCCGAGGAAGCGGAAGGGGCTATTTCGATCTTCTAAAAGGTAGATACCCTTAGCTCTTCGCAGCCTGCGCAGTCGCCGCCACTCGACGGGCCGCGTTTCCCGCCACCTGACGGGCGTGCATGTGGAATGCGCTAAACATAGCAATACAAACTCCATAAGCAACCAGGACACCTACAGCCAGCGAAGCCAACACCGCACAGACCAACATCATCGACGTCATCACACCCGACCCTCAGATTCATAAGTCGCCGGCTTTTACGGCGACTGAACTTTTAACATCTCGGCTATTGTTGCAAACTTACGCGCCATTACAATGACCCGAAAGTAGCTCTTGTGGTTCTTTCGGATACATAATTCCCATTCCGGGGTTGTACCGCGCGAACCAGCCCTTACACCTGCCCGTAATGCCTTCCCTCAAAATGCCGTATTCTAGAGACTTGGCCGAACACCGCCACAGAACTCACATGGGCATTACACACATCACCGTCCGCGGCGCTCGCCAACACAATCTGCGCAACGTCGACGTCAGCATCCCGCGCAACACCCTCACCGTGGTCACCGGCCTCTCCGGCTCCGGAAAATCCTCCCTCGCCTTCGACACCATCTACGCTGAAGGGCAACGTCGCTACGTAGAAACCTTATCGGCATACGCACGGCAATTCTTAGACCAGATGGAGCGCCCCGACGTCGACGCCATCGACGGCCTCTCCCCCGCCATCTCCATCGAACAAAAAACCACCAGCCGCAGCCCACGCTCCACCGTCGGCACCATCACCGAAATTTACGACTACCTCCGCCTCCTCTACGCCTCCGTCGGCCAGCCCCACTGCCCCAACTGTCACCGCCCCATCACCCGTCAGTCCGCCGAGCAGATAGTCGAACGCGTGGCCGCCCTCTCCCCCGGCGAGCGCATTACCGTCTACGCGCCCATCGTCCGCGGCCGCAAAGGCGAGTTCCGCGAGGAACTCGAAGCCCTCGACCAGCAGGGCTTCCGCGCCCGCATCGACGGCGAGATGACCGAGCTCACCGAAGGCATGCGCCTCGAAAAGCGCAAGAACCATACCATCGAAGCCGTCGTCGACCGCATCATCCTCAAGCCCCTCCCACCCGACAACACCAACGCCGCCCTGGCCAACGCTGCGCCAAAATACGACACCCGCCGCCTCGAAACCTCCGTCATCAAAGCCCTCCAGATGGCCAACGGCCTCGTTCTCATCGGCATCCAGAACCCCAACACCCGCGAGCAGGAAGAGACCCTCTACTCTTCCTCGATGGCCTGCCCCGACTGCGGCATCAACGTCCCCCGCCTCGAACCCCGCAGCTTCTCCTTCAACTCCAACTACGGCGCCTGCCCCAACTGCCACG
This sequence comes from uncultured Edaphobacter sp., assembly GCA_964658525.1. Classification (GTDB taxonomy): domain Bacteria; phylum Acidobacteriota; class Terriglobia; order Terriglobales; family Acidobacteriaceae; genus Edaphobacter. The sequence goes on along the minus strand of CAZZZG010000187.1, from coordinate 3 downwards.
GCC
>CAZZZG010000186.1:0-5995 GCA_964658525.1 uncultured Edaphobacter sp. | reverse complement strand
CTTCTCGATGTTGTAGACCAACGAATCCAGTCCATTGCGAGCCTCAACCGCCTCCCTCTGCTCCTTATCCTCAGCGGCATGAGCCTCAGCATCCTTCGCCATCCGCTCAACCTCTTCCTTGCTCAGCCCCGACGAGCTCGTAATCGTAATCTTCTGATCCTTGCCCGTCGCATTGTCCTTTGCCGTTACATTTAGGATGCCGTTTGCGTCGATGTCGAACGTAACCTCAATCTGCGGCACGCCACGCGGAGCCGGAGGAATCCCCGAAAGCTTGAACTTACCGAGCGTCCGGTTCTGCGCCGCCATCGGCCGTTCGCCTTGCAGCACATGCACTTCAACCTCAGTCTGCGAATCAGCCGCCGTAGAGAACGTCTCCGTCTTCTTCGTCGGAATCGTCGTGTTCCGATTGATCATCGCCGTCGCAACACCACCCATCGTCTCAATCGACAATGTCAGCGGAGTCACATCGAGCAGCAACAGATCCTTCACTTCACCAGCCAACACGCCAGCCTGAACCGCCGCACCGATTGCAACAACCTCATCCGGGTTCACACCCTTATGCGGCTCCTTGCCGAACAGCTCCTTCACCAACTGCTGGATCTTCGGCATACGAGTCTGTCCACCAACGAGAACCACCTCGTCGATCTTGCTCGCATCCACACCGGCATCCTTCATCGCCTGCTTCGACGGCCCAATCGACCGCTGCAACAGGTCATCCACCAACGACTCCAACTTCGCACGGGTCAGGTTCCGAACAAGGTGCTTTGGCCCGCTCGCATCAGCAGTAATAAACGGCAGGTTGATCTCCGACTCCTGCGCCGTCGACAGTTCGATCTTGGCCTTCTCTGCAGCATCCTTCAACCGCTGCAGCGCCATCTCGTTGCCCTTCGCATGCAGATCAAGTCCGGTATCGGCCTTGAACTCAGCAATCAGCCAATCCACAATCCTCTGATCAAGGTTGTCACCACCAAGGTGTGTATCACCATTGGTCGACTTCACTTCAATGACGCCTTCGCCAACCTCAAGGATCGAGATATCGAACGTACCGCCGCCGAAGTCATAGACCGCAATCGTCTCGTCCTTCTTCTTGTCCAGACCATAAGCAAGCGCAGCCGCAGTCGGCTCGTTCACAATGCGCTTCACATCAAGTCCAGCAATCTTTCCGGCATCCTTGGTCGCCTGACGCTGAGCATCGTTGAAGTAAGCCGGAACCGTAATCACAGCCTCGGTCACCGAAGTCCCGAGATAGTCCTCCGCAGCCTTCTTCAGCTTCTGCAGAATCATCGCCGAGATCTCAGGCGGAGTGAACTCCTTACCCTGTGCGCTGACCACAATGTTGTCGCCCTTCGCAACAACCTTGTACGGCACCATCTTCATCTCGTCGCCAACTTCATTCATGCGACGACCCATAAACCGCTTGATCGAATAAACGGTATTCTCCGGATTCGTAATCGCCTGGCGCTTCGCTACCTGACCCACCAGGCGCTCTCCGCTCTTGGTGAACGCAACCACCGAAGGGGTAGTCCGGCCACCCTCTTCATTCGGGATCACCTTCGGCTCGCCGCCTTCCATCACCGCGACGCACGAGTTCGTGGTTCCCAAATCAATTCCAATAATCTTCGCCATCCCACATCCCCATTCTGGGCTCGCCGCCCATCAACATTTTTGACTGCTCAAGAATCTCACCTTGAGTGACTTATTGTCAAATATTCTGATGTACACGGCCACCCTTTGGATTCAAAAGCCTTACTCATTCTTCCAAATACCTTTAGCGTCCCCTCAGCCAGTACAAAAGAACCCAATTCAAGCCCAAATTTCTCCCGACGCCTCTAGACCCCACTCCTACCCTCCGATAAACCAATCACGTGATTCTCCAAAACACCCCGGTTAAATCGCCCAATCGGTCACTCGAAGGTGTCATTGTCGCCCTTGATCCCCCCGGTTACGCTTCCTTCATTAATGCATCACTTGGAGCTCTGCTCATGTCTTCCCTTACTGCACGCCGTACCGCACGCCGCCTCCTTAAAGTAGCCTCACTGGGCCTCGCAGGGCTTCTCGCCGGTTTCCTCTCCGGCTGTAACGCCACCCCGGACTCCACCGATTTCTCGACCACCAGTTACACCTGGTCTACCCACCTTCCAAAGAGCCTCGACGCTACCCAAATCCCCCCGCTTCGGCATGCCCCCTCCACGCGAAGGCTACAGACGGGCTCTTACCGTAACGTTTCCCAGTCAATGGGCCCGATGGGCCGCAACCCCTCTTGAAGCCCATCGACACCGAACCGGCAGTCGCACGCCGGAAACCACAACCAACCAAGCGCGGCAGGCTCCATCCAACGGGCCTGCCGCCTTTTTGCGTCGCTAACCGCACCGCACAAACCCAAATGCATCCATTACCTCCCTTTTTGCCTCTATTTAGGAGACAATCACTCCACCGCAAGGATCCCTCCGGAGACTATGGCCTCGGCTGCGAGCGCACCACCCGACCAATCCGCTTCCGTGACCCAGGGCGTCAACCCCTGGCTGATCGCCGCTTCGGTCATGCTCGCCACCTTCATGGAGGTGCTCGACACCGCGATCGCCTCGGTCGCCCTCCCTTACATAGCTGGCTCTCTTTCCGCCTCCAACGATGAAGCCACCTGGGTCCTCACCAGCTATCTCGTCGCAAACGCCATCATTCTCCCAGCCAGCAACTGGTTCTCCCTTAAATTCGGCCGTAAGCGCTTCCTCCTGTCCTGCATCGTGATCTTCACCATATCCAGCTTCGCCTGCGGAGCAGCTCCCACCCTCGGCATCCTGCTGCTGGCCCGTATCGTTCAAGGCGCTGGCGGTGGCGCCCTGCAACCTCTCTCCCAGGCCATCCTCCTCGAATCCTTTCCACCCTCCAAACGCGGAGCTGCCATGGCCGTCTTCGCCTTCGGAGTCGTCGTTGCCCCCGTCCTCGGCCCTACCCTCGGCGGCTGGCTCACCGACACCTACTCCTGGCGCTACGCCTTCTACATCAACATCCCCATCGGCGTCCTCGCAATCGTCATGATCAGCCGATTCGTCCACGACCCGCCGTACATCAGCAAAGCCCGGGTCCCCGCCTTTGACCGCTACGGCTTCGCAGCCCTCGTCGTATGGACCGGCTGTCTCCAGGTTGTCCTCGACAAAGGTCAGGAAGACGACTGGTTCGGAGCCACCTGGATTCGTTGGGCCGTCTTCTTCCTCGTCACATCTTTAGTCTATTTCTGCTGGCACTGCTGGCGGGATAAAGACTCCATCGTCGATCTAAAAGTCCTCAAAGACCGAAACTTCCGTCTGGGTTCAATTCTCATCTTCATGTTTGGTGTCGGCATCTACTCCACCGTCACTGTCCTCCCGCTCTTCTATCAGGAACTCCTCGGTTACACAGCCTTCACTGCCGGTCTCGCTGTCGCTCCTCGCGGCATCGGCGCAGTCTGCGGCATGCCTGTCATCGGCTACCTCTCGAACAAAGTTGACCCCCGCTACCTTCTCACCTTTGGCTTCTTCACCTTCGGCCTCACCACTCTCTACTTCGGCAACGTCACCCTCGACATCTCCCCCACCACACTGCTCCTCCCCATCCTGATCACCGGTTTCGGTCTCAGCTTCGTCTTCGTCCCCATCAGCACAGCCGCCTACGGCACCCTCGATCCAAAACAAATCGGCAACGCCAGCGGCCTCTTCAACCTCATGCGCAACATCGGCGGGTCCATCGGAATCTCCATCGCCTCCACCCTGCTTACCCGCCGCGCCGACGTCCACCAAAACCTCATCATTAACTCTGTTCCTCGCACCGGACAGCAGTTTCAAAACTCCCTCAACAGCATGACCCAGTTCCTGACCAACGCCTATGGGCAGGCGAACGCCGCCGATCCCGCCCAGGCCTCCCTCTACCAACAGCTCGGCCGCCAGGCCACCCTCTGGGCGTTTGTCGATGTCTTCCGTTGGCTCTCTCTTCTCTGTTTTGTCTGCGTCGGTATCGTCTGGTTCCTGAAAAAAGTAAAACCAGGCAAGCCCCCTGCCGGCGCTCATTAACCCATGGTCGCTCTTCACCGCATCACTCCACTCTTGTCTGCCAGCTACAAAACAGTTCGGCTCCGCGCTCTTCAGGACACACCATCCGCCTTCGGCAGCACCTACGCCCGCGAATCTCAATTCTCTGAAGCCGACTGGCACACCCGAGCCGCCAACCTTTGCACCCCACATTCCATTGGCTACCTCGCATATCACCAGGACGAGTATTGCGGCATAGCAGCCGGTTTCCTCGACAAAGGAGTCCCACAAAACGCCGAGCTCGTGTCTATGTGGGTTGCTCCCGATCACCGCCGCACCGGCACCGGCAGGCTCCTCGTCAACGCAATCGAATCCTGGGCCCGCCTCTCTGCAGCCGACACCCTTCGGCTCATGGTCACCAACAACAATCTCACCGCCATATCTTTCTACGAGTGCCTTGGATTCACCGCAACCGGCCGAACCGAGCCCTACCCCAACGATCCCGATCTGACCGAATACGAGATGTCGAAACCGATTGGTTGATCTCAGTGCCGCGGATCGGTCAACATCACACAATGCCGACATCTAACTCTGCGATACCCTCAAAGACATGCAGCGCGACCGGCTTCCTTATCTCCTGATCCCTCTGGCCGCCTGCATCGCCATCCTCCCCTTGATCCTCAACGGCTGCTCCTGCGGTCACGACTTCGACTTCCACCTCCTCAACTGGATGGAAGCCGCCCGTCAATTCACTCACGGCAATCTTCACCCCCACTGGGCCTTTACCGCCGCCTGGAACGCTGGCGAACCCCGCTTCGTCTTCTACCCTCCACTCTCCTGGACACTCGGCGCGATCCTCACCCTCATCTTCCCCATCACCGCGGCACCGATCGTCTACACGTGGCTAGCCCTCACCGCCAGCGGCCTCGCCCTCCATCGTCTCGCCCGCGCCTTCGCTCCACCCACTTCCGCTCTTCTAGCTGCGATCCTCTACACGGTGAACCCCTACATGCTCTTCACCGCCTACGAGCGCACCGCCTACGCCGAACTCCTCGCCACCGCCTTCATCCCACTCCTCCTCCACTCCATCCTGCGCGAGCGCGTCACCATCCTCGGCATCGCCATCCCCATCGGCCTCCTCTGGCTCACCAACGCCCCCGCCGCCGTCATGAGTTGTTACGCCCTCGCTCTTCTCACCCTCATCCGCCTGGCCAAACCAAGCGGTCCGCGCAGAGAAATCGCCATCAACACCATCGCAGGCACCATCCTCGGCCTCGCTCTCGCCGCCTTCTACATCGTCCCCGCCGCCTACGAACGCCGCTTCGTCCAGATCGCCATGGCCATCATCCCCAACATGCGCATCCAGGACAACTTCCTCTTCCACCACACCGGCGACCTCGCACACGATCAGGTTCTCCACACCGCATCCACCATCGCCGTAGTCCTCATCACCCTGACCATCGCGGTCCTCGCAGTCTCCCTCACTCGACACGCTCAACGAAACACGCTTACAAAATCCCTGGCCATCCTCACCGTAGCCATTGCCCTGCTCCTGACGCCGCTCACCGCCATCATCTGGAACCACGCCCCCGAACTGGCCTTCCTGCAATTCCCCTGGCGCTTCCTCGCAATCCTCGCCGCTATCTTCAGCCTATCCGCCGCCTTGGCCCTAATTCCGCTACATCTCAAACCAGCCCCTCGCGCACTCATCGCAATCTTCATCGCAGCAACCCTCACCTACCCCTCCTACACCCTCTTCCGTCAATCCTGCGACGAAGAAGACACCCCCGCAGCCCGCGAAGCTCTCTTCCACTCCAACCAGGGCACCGATCCCACCGACGAATACACCCCAACCACCGCCGACAACGATTCCCTCGCGCCCAAAGATCCCGCCTTCTGGCTCTCTCCCAATTCCAATGCCAAGGCCCCAGCAAACGCGCAGCCCAGCCCCACCCCCTCTAACATCACCATCAACGCCCCCATCGCCGAAGACC
>CAZZZG010000185.1:0-6119 GCA_964658525.1 uncultured Edaphobacter sp. | reverse complement strand
CGGGCGGACGGGAATGGAAGAATTTCGAAGGCTGACACGGCTGCCGGCGTATGTATTCAACATCACAAGTGAGCTGAAGGCTGCGGCGCGGAAACGCGGCGAGGACATCATTGATTTCGGGATGGGTAATCCCGATGGTGCAACTCCGAAACACATTGTTGACAAGCTGATTGAAGCGGCGCAGCGTACTGCTACACATCGCTATTCGTTGTCGCGTGGGGTGCCTCGGCTTCGTCGAGCGATTTGCAACTGGTACAAGAGACGCTATGACGTGGATCTTGATCCTGAGACTGAGGCGATTGTTACGATCGGTTCGAAGGAGGGGATTGCTCATCTCTGTTTGGCGGTGCTTGACGATGAGGACACCGTCGCGGTGCCGAATCCCAGCTATCCCATTCATATCTTCGGGCCTGTGATTGCGGGATCGAAGGTGCAGAGTATTCCGATGCGGGGTGGAACTGCGGAGGCGTTGCTCGAGGAGTTGGAGCATGATTTGCCGCGTATGTCGCCGCGGCCGAAGCTGCTGATTTTGAACTTTCCTTCGAACCCTACGGCGCAGTGCGTGGAGCTTTTCTTTTTTGAGCGACTTGTGGCGTTGTGCAAGGAGTTGGGGATCTACATCGTTCACGATCTTGCTTACGCGGATATTGTGTTTGATGGGTATCGAGCGCCGAGCATACTCGAAGTTCCGGGGGCGAAGGATATTGCGGTGGAGTTCTTTACGCTCTCAAAAAGTTACAATATGCCGGGATGGCGAGTGGGCTTCATGGTGGGAAACACCAAGCTGGTCGCGGCTTTGGGACGCATCAAGAGCTACTTTGACTATGGGACTTTTACGCCGATTCAAGTGGCGGCGATCTGCGCGCTCGATGGGCCGCAGGAGTGTGTCGCGGAGATTCGCGATATTTATAAGGAACGACGGGATGTTTTGGTGCCGGGGCTGAATAAGCTGGGCTGGTCTGTGGAGTTGCCGAAGGCTACGATGTTTGCGTGGGCGAAGATTCCGGAGCAGTACAAAGGGCTTGGATCTGTTGAGTTTTCGAAGAAGCTGCTGCTGGAGGCTAAGGTTGCAGTGAGCCCTGGCGTGGGTTTTGGCGAGCATGGGGATGGGCATGTTAGGTTTTCGCTGATCGAGAATGAGGAGCGGACGCGGCAGGCGCTACGGGGAATCAAGCAGATGTTTAAGGCTGGTTAAGAATTGAGTTTTGCAAAAATATTTGCCCTGGTGAGAGCCAGGGCTTTTTGCTGTTTTGCTGATGTTTTTGAGGGGAGTTTTGAGAAATGTGGTGTTTTGGTGATGGTGTTTTGTGGTGATGATCGTGGTGGATTGTGGTCGTAACGTGGTTGGTTAGCAGCGTGTTTTTGAAGGGCGAAAAATACGCCACGGTTTTGAGATTTATTTTTGGGTTGGGTGTTATGGGGGCGGGATCGGGGTGCCTTGATGGAAGGTTATCTGCCATTGGCCGTTGACGTGCGCCCATATGGAACTGCGGCGTGATTCGCTGATGGGTTGTCCTTCGGCGTTGAATCTGGTGGCGCGGTAGGTTGCGAGGATGATGGTGGGGGACAACTCTCGTACGGCGAAGCCGGTGATGCGGGAGGCCGGGCGGGTTGGTTCGTTCTTCAGGTCTTCGAGGATGGAGGCTTTATCGAAGATTCGTCCGGAGGCGCCGAATTCGAGGAAATCGTCGGCGAGGAGAGGGGCTACGAGTGCCGGATTTCGCCGCACGGCTGGGTCGAGGAGATGTTCTTCGAGTTGCCTGAGTTGGTCTGCTGTATTCATACTGTTCAGCATGCAGGGTAATACACGGCGGAGTGGGGTCTGGCGATGTCTCGTCTTTTCGTCGGTGGTGTGCCTCGTCTTGATTGCGCAAGCGCTGATGGGGTTCGCGCAGTCTGTTGCTTCTCATTTGTCCGAGGAGCCAGCGTTGAATACTTATTCGACACTGGTGCAGGTTCCTGCACTTGTCCGCAGCAAGGACGGGAAATTGGTTTTTACGCTTAGGGCCGGTGACTTTCAACTGACGGACGATGGGGTTCCGCAAAAGCTCATTCTGGAGGAGGATACCGGGGGCGAGCCGCTTGCTCTTGTTGTGGTGATTGAGACTGGCGGCGCTGGTGCTCGTGTGTTAAACAAGTACGGCTCTCTGGCTCCCGGGCTAGGGCCGATGCTGGGGTCGATTGTTGGGAATGTGCCGCATCGGGTTGCCGTTGTTACGTTCGACAGTCAGCCGACACTCCTTCAGGATTTCACGCCTAAGATTGATGTGGCTGCGGACGCGATCGAGAGCCTGCGGCCTGATTGCACGCGGCAACATCATCTGGAACATTGTGCGTCGCCTTTAGCGATTCATGATGTGGGGGTTGGAGATAACGGGGCTGCGATTCTTGATAGCCTGGGGTTCTCCGTCGATCTGCTTCGTAAGCAGCCGGTGGGATATCGACGGGCGATTCTGCTGATAAGCGAAACGCTCGATCGGGGGAGCCATACGACGCTGGAAGAGGCACTGCGGGCGGTCAGCGACACGAATACGACGATCTATAGCATCGGCTTTTCGACAGGGAAGTCCGAGGCGGCGCACTATGCGGCGAGGGAGCTTCCGACTCAGCCGGGAAAGCCGCACGGGAACTTGTTATCGCTGGAGAATCATCACCCTAATCCTCCCGGCGGATGCATGGCGAAGGATCCGAGTCCTGATCCGGATGCTTCGCAGAACAAGGCAGTGCGGTTGTATGACTGCATGACGCAGCTTGCTCCTCCGTTGGCGTTGGCGAAGATGGGGGCGATTGTGGCGACGGATGGTTTGAAGCAGAACGTGCCTGAGACGGTGGCTCATCTGACGGGCGGGGAATATTTCAACATGTCTGATCCGAAGTACCTTGAGCGCGATCTTGCGGTAATTTCAAATCATATTCCGAATCGATATATTTTGAGTTTTCAGCCGCAGTCGCCGCATCCGGGGCTGCATGCGCTCAGTTTAAAGTTGCCGGATTATTCGGGTATGGCGATTACTGCGAGGGGAAGTTATTGGGCGGATATTGCAGATGCGGCGAAGTAGGCCGAGCAGAGTGAGTGCTTCGAGAGGAGTCGTTTTGTATGAAGAACCTTTTTGAAGCGACGACGGTGGATGAAGTGAAGGGGCGGATGGCTCTGCTGAGAGCCGATAGTGCGCGGCAGTGGGGCAGGATGAATGCGGCGCAGGTGATGGAGCATTGCGCAAGGGGAATGGAGTTGGCGCTGGGGGATCGACGTCCGCCGCGGTTGCTGATTGGGCGGATACTTGGGCCAATCATAAAACCGAAAGCGTTTGTGGAAAGTGAGCCGATGCGCAGGAATTCGCCGACGGTGCCGGGGCTTAAGGTGGAAGACGAAACGGATTTTGTGCGTGGGCGGGAGCGGCTTTGCGGGTTAGTCGACCGCTTTGTTGCGAGTGGGCCGGGTGGATGTACTGACCATCCGCATAGCTTCTTTGGGCGGCTTACGCCGGATGAGTGGTCGGCTTGGATGTATAAGCATCTGGATCATCATCTGCGGCAGTTTGGGGTTTAGGCTGCGGGATTCGCAGCCTACAGGATGGGATGTCCGATGACCTGTGATGTAACTAAGTGGCCTTTTTCAACATGGGCTGGAGCTTCCAGTAGGTGGCGGAGCGCCAAAGCCACTCTACCGGCCCAAACTCGAAGGCCCGGAGCCAGAGGGTGCTGAGGGTTAGATTTATGGCCCAGACACTGAGTAGCACATAGTTGACCTGGTAGTAATCGAGTTTTCCGAAGAGCTTCCACGGCCCCCAGAGAAAGACGAACTGGCACAAGACAGAGGTCAGGAGATAGTTGCTGAGTGCGGTCTGCCCAACGGCCGCTATCGGGCGCAGCAGTCGATGGAAGGCGTGGCTCTTAATGATGATAATGAGCGCGGCCGTGACTGCGAGTCCACCAGCCAACTCCGTTAACGGATACGGAAGGTAGACCCATTTATAGATCGTCAGGAAGAAGAATCCGCTTTCATATGCCTTCCAGATTCCTATGATGTAAACGGGGATCGAGACGAGAAAGCCAAGCAGGGCTGTCCAGAGATAGGTGCCGTAGGAGAGTTCTGCGAGAAGGAAGCCGGTTTTGTAGAGTCCCATGCCGATCAACATGGCTCCCACGCTTTCAGGGATAGTGAAAAACGGACTTCGTGAAGCAAAACTCTTCTCGTAGTTGAAGCCTTCATCGAGCAGGTGATTGAGATAACTGACGTGCGAATCGGCGATCTCTTGGTCGATTTTTTGCTTTGTTACTTCGTGTTTTTTGACCATCTCATTCCACTGCTGCTCTACCTGTTTCTGTTCGGGCGTGAGTGGATGTCCTGCGTTTTGGGCGGCAACGATGTTGGCAGCTTTGCTGCTCAACCTGAGTGCCTGCGCCACACCTGTGAACTGCAGTACTCCGTAGGTCCAGAAGACGAGGAGGAGTAAAGAGCCGGCGGTGAAGAGAGTTTTGGGCTTGAGCTTTCGACAGGGATAGAGGAAAAGAAGCGCGGCCGAACCGTATTGGAGGAGAATGTCTCCATCCCAAATAAAGGTGCCGTGAAGCAGTCCGAGAACAACCAGCCACATATTACGGCGCAGATAGACGTCAGCCACTTTATCGGCTGCTCCACGGCGTTCGGCGCGGTCCGTCAACAGAACGACGCCTGCACCGAAGAGCATGGAGAACAGGAAGCGCATCTTTCCTTCAAAGAACATCCATTTGATGAACAGGACGATGAGGTTGAGGTGCGCGTGAGGGCCTGTGAATGCAGGGTTTGGAGGGATGTCGTGAAAAAACATCGGTCCCCCAAAGTCGTCGATGTTCAGGATAAGGATGCCGAGCAGAGCGAATCCGCGTAATGTGTCGACGCTGGAGATGCGTTCTGCCCGTTGGACGGGGGCCACGGCATGGGGAGGTCCAGCAAGCTCTTCTTCTGTGCCGACAGGGGAATAGGAATCCAGTGTGGAGGCAGATGTCGCAATCGATGTCAATGTATAGCCCTCGTTCAAGCGCGATCTTGTGCGAGTATGCTTGTCGTTTCAAATCAGGCATGGTGTGAACAGAACGACGAACACTCGTGTCTGTACAACAATCGCGCTTGTGTTTTATTCCCGAATTTAGGGAAGGGCTTTAAATCAAGAATCGAAGTTGCGACTTTTGGCGGGATGTACGACCTGTCGCTACTTTTTCGTCTGAGCTAACTTCTTTTGGGTTTCGAGGAAGCGGCGGACACGGTCGAGGGTGCGGGATTTGCCGAAGACTACCATGCTCTCGAGGAGTGGCGGGGACATGGTGCTTCCGGTGAGGATCGCGCGGAGGAGCATGAAGTTTTCTTTGACGGACCACTGCTTTTCTTCGCCTAGTTTTTTTAGGGCGGGCTCTAGGGCTTCGTGGGTCCAGTCGGTGGCTTCGAGGACGGTAAGTTGCTCGGCGGCGAAGGCTACGGTTTCTTCGGGGGTGCGCTTTTTGGGTACGAAGATCTCGGCTGGCGGCATGATGTCGTCGGCGAAGAGGAAGTGGGTTAGGTTGCCGAACTCGCCGAGGGTTTCGATGCGGGTTTGGACCAGGGGGGCGATCTGTTGCAGGTAGGAGTCGCTGAGGATGGTTTCGCGTAGGGCTGCGTAGAACTTTTCTGGTGTGAGGGCGCGGATGTATTCGCCGTTTAGCCACTTGAGTTTTGTTAGGTCGAAGACAGGGCCGCCGAGGCGGATGTTTTTGACGTCGAAGCGGGCGACCATGTCGGGGAGGGTGAAGATGTCGGTCTCGCTTTGCTTGGTGGCGGCTTGTGTGGGTGTGGATTCGGTGGTGGGTGCGGGCATGCCGCCGCCCATGAGACCGAGGAAGTTGATCATGGCTTCGGGGAGGAAGCCGGCCTGGCGGTAGTAGATGAGCGAGACGGGATTTTTGCGCTTCGAGATTTTGGACTTGTCGAGATTGCGCAGGAGGGGCATGTGCCAGAAGCGCGGGATCTGCCAGCCGAAGGCTTTGTAGAGCAGGACGTGCTTGGGGGTGGAGGAGATCCACTCTTCGGCGCGGATGACGTCGGTGATGCGCATGAGGTGGTCGTCGACGACGTTGGCGAGGTGGTAGGTGGGGAAGCCGTCGGA
>CAZZZG010000184.1:1456-6275 GCA_964658525.1 uncultured Edaphobacter sp. | reverse complement strand
GAAGAACTGGGTGTATGTTTGCTTTGCTGCGGTGGGGTCCTGGATTGGGGCTTATGTGTCGATGACGGTGTTGCGGCGGGCTAAAGGGCCTAGGGGTCCGGAGGCAGTTTGACAGCGTGTGGGCGGGTGATGATGACGGCTACAGCAGATCCCCCTTCGGGGATGCCAGCAAGAAAGGCAAAGACAACAGCGACGGCAAAGACAACAGCAGATTCCTCAGCTGCGCTGCGGAATGACAACAAGAAAACAGGCAACAGCAAAAGCGATGGGACGGATCAGTTGGTCAGCGTTTTTTTAGAGCTTCCAGTTCGTCGAGGGTGCGGGGCCAGTCTTTGCCGAGGAGGCGGGAGAGACTGCGGTCGGCGAGGACCTTGCCGCTGGTCTGGCATTGGGCGCAGTAGTTGGTCTCGTTGTCCGCGTAGCGTATGCGCTGGATGGGCTGGCCGCAGGCGGGGCAGGGTTGTCCGAAGCGACCGTGAACGGCCATGTCTTTGCGGAAGGCTGTGACTTTTTCAGGGAAGGCCTGGGCGGCTTCGGCGTTGAGACGGTCGATCCAGAGCTGCAGGGTTTCGCGAGTGGCGGTGAAGAGGCGTTGCCATTGGGCTGGATCGAGCTTCGCGGTTTGTTGGATCGGTGACAGCTGGGCGGCGTGGAGGATCTCGTCGGAGTAGGCGTTGCCGATGCCGGAGAGGATGCGGGGGTCGGTGAGGGCTCGCTTGAGGGTGCGGTTTTCGGCGGTGAGGGCCGTGCGGAAGCCTTCGAGATCGGTGGTGAAGACATCGATTCCTCCGGGGTCTATTTCGTTCGCAGAGGCTTCGTTGGCGAAGAGATGGAGGGAGGCTCGGCGCTTGGAGCCTGCTTCTGTGAGGACGAGGGAGCCGTTGGGGAAGTCGAAGGCGGCGAGGTTGTTGCGGCCTCCGAGTTTTGCTCCGAGGGGGCGCCAGTGGAGGCGGCCGGCGATCATGAGGTGAAGGACGAGCCAGAGGCCGTTGTCGAATTCGAAGACGATGCGTTTGCCGATACGATGGAGAGCGCGGATGGTGTGGTTTTCGGTCTCTTCGATGCGGGGCTGGACGGTGCGGAGAAGGAAGGGGCTGGCGATGCGGAGGTGTGTTAGAGGCTGGCCTACGATGCGCGGGGCGAGGGCGGAGAGGTAGGCGGTGATGTCGGGTAGCTCCGGCATGTGTTTGGAGAGATGATAACGATTGCGGTGGGATTAGGTGCTTTTTTCTATGACTGAGGCGGGGTGTTGGGCGTACTCGGCCCATGAGCCGTCGTAGAGGGTTACGTTTTGGGCGCCGACTACTTCGAGGCTTAGGGCGATGACTGCGGCGGTGACGCCGGAGCCGCAGGTGGTAGTGATTGGTTGATGCAGGTCTACGTTTTTGGCGGCGAAGTATTCGCGGAGTTTTTCGATTGGTTTGAGGCGGCCGTCTTCGACGAGGTCGGTGAAGGGCGTGCTGGTGGCGCCGGGCATGTGGCCGGAGCTTAGGCCGGGGCGAGGCTCGGGTGCGGTGCCGTTGAAGCGGGCGGCGGATCGGGCGTCGAGGACTTGCTGGTGGTGGGCGAGTCGATCTTTGAGTTGGGCGAGGTCTGCTACGGCGTTGCGGTTGAGGTTGGCGTGGAAGGTAGCCGGAGAGCGATGGACAGGGCCGGATTCGGTGGGGAGGCCGGAGTCCATCCATGTGCGGAGGCTGCTGTTGAGGACGTAGACGTTTTGGGCGCCGAAGGTGCGGAGCATCCACCAGGCGCGGGGGGCGGAGAAGACGCCGTGCTGCTCGTAGATGACGATGGTGCTGGTGTCGGAGACGCCGAGGGCGGACATGCTGCGGGCGAAGTTTTCGGGCGTGGGGAGCATGTGGGGGAGTGAGGTGGCGTGGTCGGAGAGCTGTTCGATGTCGAAGAAGAGTGCGCCGGGGATGTGATGCTGGAGATAGTTGGCGCGGGTGTCGACCGGGGGTGTGACGCCGACGGGGGGGAGTGTGGCGTCGAGGACGATGGTCGATGGGTCTTCGAGGCGGGCGACCACCCAGGAGGGGGCGACGAGAGGGTTCATGGAGATAGATTACTTTGTGCGCCGGAGCGGGGATGAGCGAGGTGGCGAGTCCGGCTATGTGAATGTGGGTCAGCGGTTGGCGGACTATCTTGGAATCTCTTTGCACATTTGCATGCAACTGTGTGCAGGGAAGCGGGCGCGATTGGCTTTGCAATTATGCATCTGAATGCATGAAGCCATTTCGACGCAGCGAGTTGCACTATTTGGGGCACACTTGCCTCGGTAGGTTTTCTTTGGCTGGTTAATTGCCCTCAGGAGGTTGTGCGACTCAATCGAGGTAAAGCCATGAGAAAAATTTTGTCTATCTTTGCGGTGGGAGTGCTTTCTCTATCTGCGCATACGGTTCTCGCTGACGGCATTGGGACATCGGTCACCGGGTCTCTTGCATTCCAGGGGTTACCAATCAATTTTTTTGATCCAGCGAACAAGGGAGTTCCTCCAGGTTTTGGCAACCATGCGAGGACAAAGGTGACCATAGGTTCCGGCACCGAGTTTGGCTATGGTGACTCAGATAATTTGGATACTGCGAATTTCACCGGCTCGACTCTCACCATCACGGATACAGGATTCCGCGACGGCCAGGCACCGTTTGAAATGAAGTTTACTGACACCGATTTCGGGGGCTTTTCGTTGATTTCGAATGATCTGGGTGTGAATTTTTCGTTTGCGGGAGATACGCTGACGGTCGAGTTCGCAGGTGGGGATTTCACGGGTAAAGAAACGACTGTGCTGTCCTACACTCCCAATCAAACCCAAACCGGAGTGACTCCAGAGCCAGCGACGTTGGCTCTGCTGGGAACAGGAATGCTTGCAGCTGCGGGCGTTGTTCGCAAGAGATTGTTTGCGTAGTTTCAGCGTTGCCAAATTATGGTGAGGCGGGTGCGCGGTCCGGCCTCTTGCTTCCATGACGACGCGGCTCTTCCGAGAGCTGCTAGGACAGTTCCATGGCGAATTGTTGGCTGGGGTCGTAAGCGTTGGGTTTGGGTTCGGTTGAGAGGTCCAGGATGAGGCGCTCGAGCACGAGCAGTTTGTTGGCGGGACTGCTGCGGAGCTCGAGGTCGGCGCGCGCGACGAGGCGGATGGCGCGGGTGAGCTCGCGGCGGGATTTATAGCGGCGCGCCTGTTTGATGAGGTCTTCGGCGGCGAAGGGAGGCATGCGGAAGCCCTGCCAGAGTACCTGCCAGATGGCGCGGGGGTCGCGCACATTTTTTTCGGAGATGATGAGCATCTGGCGGAACGTGCGCGCGAGCATGTAGAGGTGGCCGATGGCCGCGTCTTCGCCTCCGTCGGAGGCGTTGAGCAGGCCGTGGAGGAGGAGGAGCGCGCGGGGGCGGTCCTTGGCGGAGATGGCGTCAGTGAGTTCGTAGAGGGAGCGTTGCTTGGCGGCGAGGACCATGGTTTCTACGTCGCCGAGGGTTACGCGGTTTTTTCCTTCGACATAAAGGAGAAGTTTTTCAAACTCGCTGGAGATGAGCATCATGTCGGCGCCGAGAGAGTCGACCAGCTCGCGGGCGGCGTCGGGGTCAAACTTTACGTTGCGGGATTCGGCGGAGGTGGTGACCCACTTGATGGCGTCGTTTTCGTCGACGCGGGCCAGCTCGACGGTGCCGCACCAATCGCCTAGCGTTTCGCGGATCTTTTCGAAGCGGTCTTTATCCTGATAGTCCATCTTGCGAAGGTCGGTGGGTATGCGGAGGTGGTCGGCGACGAAGAGGATAAGGGCCTGTGGGTTAGGCGAGCGGAAGTAGGCGTCGATGGCGGCGAACTCTTCTTTTTTGCTGCCGCGGCCGTAGAGGGTTTTGAGGTTGCGGACGAAGATGACCTGAAACGGCGCCATGAGGGACGGGGTCTGGGCGCGGTCGAGGACTTCGAAGATGCTGGTTTCAGCGAGGTCGAGATCGTGGAGACAGAAGTCGCGCGTGTCTTCGGGGGCGAGGGTGGCGAGGACGGCTTTGCGGCAGCGGTCGTAGAGGAAGACTTCGTCGCCGACGAGGACGTAAGCGGGGCGGAGGGTAGCTGGCGAGGCGATCTCTGCGATGAATCGGTCGACGGAGGCGAAGGACTTGAGAGAGGCCATTAGAACGACTCCAGCATATCGCTTACGACGGCCTGGGCGAAGTCTTTTGCGACGCGGTAAACGGCTTTGTTATCTTCCTGGATGAAGCCGCTGAGGTCCTGGGTGGACTGGTACTGCTCGTGGTAGACGAAGCCGTCGTTGCGATAGAGGACGTGGCCGTCGTGGGCGGTGAGGAGGACTTTGGCGGTGATGGTAATGAGGTAGCTGGAGGATTGGCCAGTGGCGCCGTCGTAGGTGAGGGGAGCGACGGTCTGGCTGACGATCGTTCCTTTGAGGGTGGCGTCAGCGGAGTCTGAATCCGAGGTGAGGATGCGGTACCTGGTGCGGGTGTTGAGCTCGCGGATGGTGGCCTGAGTGAAGGCCATTTCGGTGTGGAAGGCCTGCGCGTTGGTGGTGAAGACTGGGACGGCGAGGGTGCGGACGCTTGCGGGGATGTTGGTCGCGGAGCCGGCCTGATGGTAGCCACAGCCGGTGAGCGTGAGGAGAAGGGTCGTGATTAGAAGGCGCATGCGTCTTGTTTCTATTGTCGCATTGGTGTGGTGGCGGGAGGTTTCTGCGGAAAAAAGTTGGACGGTGGAAAAGGGCTGTTTTTATTGGGGCTTTTTGGAAAATACGCGTGCAAAACGTGGTGTTTTGGTGGTGAGAACGTGGTGGGATGCGTGGTGAATGTGGTGTTTCGGATGGTG
>CAZZZG010000184.1:0-1446 GCA_964658525.1 uncultured Edaphobacter sp. | reverse complement strand
GGGAAAAAAATGTGACACGATTTTGAAATTTATTTTGACGGGATGCGCTGGAGGTGAGTGTCTTTGAAGAAGGTGGGGTATTTGAGGCCGAAGCCGAGGAGGCGGTCGATGGCGATGTGGGCGATCCATATGAGCGCGATCTCTGCAGGGAGATGCCAGTGCTTGATGAAACCGGTTAGAAGCAAGATCAAGGGGAGGGTCAGGGTGTGGACGAGGTTGTAAGTTGCCGCTCCGAGGCGAACGTTGGCCAGGTATCCGAGCATGAAGAGGTCGGGAGTAAGGAAGAGGAGGGCGAAGAGAGGCCAGCTGTAGTGAAGATGCTGGTAGGCGACGATGGGGAGGATGAGGAGAGCGGCTTCCTCGACTCGCAGGAGAATGGTTGGCTGGGTGAGCATAGGAGATTTTATACACACTGATTTTGGGATTCGTCGATGCGTGACGGATGGATTGCATCATACGGGCAGTACGCAGAACGGAAGAACGACAAATCAATTTTTAAGGGACTTCCTATGTATCACCATGTGAAGAAGCTGATGTATACGGTCAATATCGGGGAGCCGGATGTTCGTTTCGGCAACATGTTGCTGGAGCAATTTGGCGGAGCGAACGGCGAGCTTGCAGCAGCGATGCAATACACGATTCAAGGGTGGAACTGTGTTGACGATCTAGGACGGAGAGACCTGTTGCTGGATATCGGGACCGAGGAGTTGAGCCATCTGGAGGTTGTTGGTGCGTTGATTCGGATGCATCTTGCGCCGCTGAAGACGAATCGTGAGGCTGCGGAGGCTGATCCGCTGGTGACAATCGCTGGCGGTGGCGGCGTTGGGTTGTTCGATTCAATGGGGAACGCCTGGACCGCGAACTACCTGAAGATTACCGGTGAGTTGGACGTTGATCTGCGAAGCAACATCGCGGCAGAGGCCCGGGCGAAGATTGTGTATGAGCGGTTGATCGACCATACCGACGATCCAGGATCGATCGATACGTTGCAGTTCCTGATGACTCGAGAGATTACGCACATGAAGGCGTTTCAAGCTGCGCTGGATAGCATCGAGAAGTCGCCGTTCTCGGTTGGATTGCTGAAGCCTACGCCGGGCATTGTGGATGAGTACTTCAATGGCTCGACCGGTGACGGCAGTGAGGGAGATACGGATATGCACGGGCCGTGGTCCTCGTCGTTTGGCCTGCATCCAGTAGAGTCGCAAATGAACGGTGGGAAAGGTCTTTCGGTCGGCGATATCGACGGTAAGATCAATGGCGAAGACAGAGGCAAGCAGGATGAGGCACAGAAGGCTACGACCTCAGTGGCTGATGAGGCGATTGGGAAGCAGCTTGCCGGCGTTGGAACTAACGGGCATGGATCGAAGAGTTCGCGGACTCGGAAATAAAGCAAAGGCGTGCTGCGCACACGGCGCGATCTGCCATCGAGGCTGACGCGCCTTCGGC
>CAZZZG010000183.1:0-6403 GCA_964658525.1 uncultured Edaphobacter sp. | reverse complement strand
AAAGGCGAGATTCCGGCGCATTAGCAGATAGTCTCATCGAAATTCCGCCGCGAGCCACGATCTATCACCGGGTTGAGCTAATACTTGGAGAGCTTAGAGATTGGGCAGATGCGGTTCCATGCGCGAGCGGGCGTCGCGGAGATGCCCCATAGCGGGTTCATGAGTGCCGGCAACGGCGAGGCCGAAGCGAGGCATGTTGGCGTAGATGGCCTCGTACTTGTGATCGGCAACCTGGTAGGTTTCGTGCCAGATGCCTACGGTGCCGTCCGTACCGACGCTTTGGTTGAAGGCCTTCCACGCAGGCAGATGCGTCGCGTCGTGGGACTGGGCGTAATCGACAAGATGATCGAAGCTCCGCCAGTATTGGGTCATCATGATTCCTCGCCAGTAGATGGAGGAGTGAGCGGCGAGGAGGCCGAGGGAGGGATTGGCGTAGAGTTCGCTGAGCATGGGGCCCATAGCTCTCGCAACGGGAAGCCACTTGCCGATGGCCAACAGCCGGTTGGCGCGAATGCCGATGAGAAAGATCACGAAAGGGCCTTCAATAGAGGTGGCATAGCGGCCGGGGTACACGGTGGGCATATGGGTCAAACTATACAACCTGGTTCAATGATCCAATGATCAATAATCCCGGATCGTCGGAGCAGGAAGTTGCTCCGAAGATGGTACCCGCTCAGCGACTCACTGTCTTATAGTAGGTGCCTGGAGTCAGGTGGCGATACCGGAAGCCAGCTGCCCATTCGTTCCGTTCGGACTTTAGAACCACGACTCGTTCACACGAAAGGGCATACATGAGTAAATTGCGGGTTTGCAGCTTCTCTCTTTCCCTCGATGGCTATGGCGCTGGTCCCAATCAGGATCTTGCGAACCCGCTCGGTGTCGGCGGCATGGCGTTGCACCAATGGTTCTTCGCCACCCGAAAATTTCAGCAGGTGCATGGACGTGAGGATGGCACAACCGGCATCGATAACGACTTTGCGGCTCGCGGTTTCACCAATATCGGAGCCTGGATTCTTGGGCGGAATATGTTTGGGCCGGTTCGTGGACCGTGGCGCGACGACACCTGGAAGGGATGGTGGGGCGACAACCCACCGTACCACACTCCCGTCTTCGTTCTCACCAACCATCCCCGCCCGTCCATCACCATGGAGGGCGGCACCGTCTTCCACTTTGTCGCTGATGGCATACACGCGGCGTTGACGCGCGCGACGGAAGCAGCAAACGGGCAGGACGTCCGGCTCGGAGGCGGAGTGGCAACCATTCGGCAATACCTTCGCGCCGCACTTATCGATGAGATGCACCTTGCGATTTCGCCTGTGCTTCTCGGGGCAGGAGAGCAGCTTTTCACCGGCATCGACGCAGCGAAGCTCGGCTATGAGTGCACCGAACACGTCGCGACTGAGAGTGCGATGCACATCGTTCTAACAAAGCGCGGATAGTTTCAGGGCTTTGCGGTTGCGCAGGATACTCCTCTGCACATTTCGGAGACTACCCAAAGCCCTGTTCACCACGGAGGGCACAGAGAGCGCAGAGGGCTTTATCGCAGAATAGTGAATCCTCTGTGCCCTCTGCGTTCTGCGTGGTGAATGCATTGCCAACGTTACTGGCTGCGCTTCTAGGGTTCTCAGAAGCTGAAGCGGTAGCGGACTTCCCCGTAGATTTCACGGGGGTCGTTGAAGTGGAAGCCTCCGAAGGTGAGGCTGTTGTCCAGAAGGACGCGGCGGTTGCCTACGTTGGTCGCAGTAACCGAGGTCGTGATTTTCTCGCCGAAGCTCTTGCCCACGGCGAGATCGAAGGTAGTGTGCTGTGGGAGATAGGCGTTGGGGTACGGAGTGGTCGGATCGGGATCTCCGTTGGTGAAGCCGGAGCCATAGTAGACATTAGTGGATGCGGTAGTGTGCCAGGGCAGCGTGGCGTTGAAGCCCACGTTGAGCGTGTTGCGCTGATCGTGATCTACCGGCGTATAGGCAAAGCCGGAGTCACACTGCGGCGACGTGATCGGCGCGCAGATAAGACCACCGGTAATGTTTCCCCGCTGCTCCGCGATCTGATTCGAATAGGCGAGGTGCGCCTGTCCGAAGTTCCAGAGACGCGGGGAACGGAGCGTAAGCTCCCAGGCGCGGACGAGAGCCCCATCGACGGTGACCGGGAAATAAATGCTGGAGTCGCCGATGTTCGAGTGGTCGAGGAAGTTGTTAATGCGGGTTTTGAAGGTATCGGCGTCAAGCAGCCACCCACGGAAGGGGATCTGGACGCCGAACTGGTGCTCTTCGTCGCGCTCTCCGTGGAGCGGAAGAAATGCAGTGTCATTGGCCTGCGCAAACTGAACAATCGGCCCGGCAGCGGTGAGCAGCGGCGGCGGCTGATAGAAGCGTCCGTAGAAGCCGCGGAAGACCCAGTTGAGACGGGGAACGCGAACGGCAGCGCCGAAGCGCGGATCGGTCTCATTCTCCGTGAACTGGCCCTGGAAGTGAGTCTGTCGAAGACCGGCGATCAGCGTAAGCCATGAGGTCGCCTTGTAGTTGTCGGAGGCGTACTCCTCGATCACGCCGCCTGATGCAGAGTCAGGCGTCGTGAAGCTGGGCGTTCCGCTGCCGTCGTTGAAGATGGCTCCGAAGAGGTAGTTGTCGTGTTGGCCGAAGGAGTAGAAACCGGCCTGCAGCGTATTGCGGGCGATCTCGGTCGTGATGGAGCCTTCGCCGCCGCCGTAGGTCGAAGACCGGTTCACAGTAGTAGCTACCGGGGTGTCGTCGGGGTTGGGTTCATAGTCGGCACGGTTGTAGTGGAAGAAGGGCGATACCTGCGCGACCGTAGTCGGGTTAAAGGTGTGAATCCATGAGAAAGCCGCGAGTCCATCGGTCTCATGCTGGCCGTCGCGGAAGCCGCTTGAGTCATACTGCTGGTTTTCAAAGCTGTTTGGATTGGGATCGTAAGGAATCTGGAAGAAGTCCTCGCGGAGCTGGGTAACGAGGCGGAATTGGTCCTCCGGAGTTCGGTTGTAGATGAAGGATGCGAAGCCGCCGTAGCCGTTGGTGGTGTCGTGCAGAACCTGCCCGGTGGGCGGCGCAAGACCGTAGTCGCTGCGGTTGCCGTTGAGGCTGGCGTAGTACGCGAACTTCTCCGTATGGTCGCCGAAGTTGAGCTGGTCATTGGTCTGGAGGAAGTTGCCGGCGCTGAGCACCAGTTCGGCCTCGCGATTGCGCTCAAAACCGGTGCGCGGAACGACGTTGAAGACGCCGTAAGTTCGATCGCCAACGTCGGAGGTGTAGCTGCCGCGCTGAACCTCGATGTAGTCGATGTCCTTGGGGTCGATCTGTGCGCCGAGATTGCTGGCGATGTTGGTGTTTGGGATTTGCACGCCGTCGATAAGCCAGCTCACCTGGTGGCCTCCGCGCATGTGCAGCATGTCGTGGGTCATATAGGCGCCGGGAACGTAATCGGTGATCATCGCCATGCTGTTGGTGCGATCCGCGCCGGGGGTGTGGGCGATGTCTTCACGGCTGATGAGCGTAGTGGGAGTGACAGTGTTCACGTTAGCCGTATCGGCGGAGTTTTCTACCTGAACGGATTGTTGCACGGTACCCACCGGCAGCTCGAAGTGCAGGACGGGCGAGGTGTCAGAGGCGAGGGTGAGGTTCTGCCGGATGGTGTCGAAGCCGGGCTGCGAGATGGTGACGATGTAATCTCCGAGCGGGATGGAGGCGATGGTAAAGGATCCATCCTGAGTGGTAACGGTGGTCATGGTGAAGTCGGAGCTGGCTGCGTGGAGTTCCACGTGTGCGCCGACGATGGGGCGGTGTTGCGGATCGTGCACAACTCCATGGACCTGGCTGAAGATACTGGCGTAGGCCGCGGATAGGCCTGAAAAAATCAAGAAAAGACAATAGAAAGAAAGTTTGCGCATCGGACTTCCCTGTCAGGCGAGCTGACGAGTCTGCAACTTCAAAGAGAGATCGACAACACTGCAAGTCTCTCGACAGAACGGGAGAAACAAGGCGGGTGCTGGTCAGGTCCTAGAGAAGTTGTGTGGGAGGGCCGCGCTTTTGACGGGAGCGATCGAGAGCCACGCGAGCGCGGGCTGCGGTCTGGGTTTTGACGGAAGGATGGCTAACGATCTCTGCAAAGATGAGAGAAGCAGCGTGAATCGACAGATCACCGTGATGGACCGGGGTGACAACCGCCGGATAAGCGGGGCACTTTTCCGGGGTGGCCGAAAAGCCGATACCGGATTCCGATGACTCTGCCTGTTGCATCTTCATGATGCAGTGATGCGCGCCGTTCCGCCTGCAGCAAACCGGCAGACCCGCGTCGGAGCCGGCCGCAAGGCCAAACACCGGCGAGATCAGCGGGAAGCTGAAGAGGAAGAGTAAGGTGATTCCGATAAGACGTCGCACCCTGCCATTGTAGCGGGCTTTGGCGAGCGGGCGTTGGAGAAAGCAGAGCCATCTTGATCTGGAGTTGATACGGCACAGCACGACACGGTGTTGCCAGTCTGATGCAGTCACGGGGGGCAGCGCACAGGCAGCCTCGCTCTGAAATCCATCGCTATCCCGCCCGTCCGTTCATGCGGGCTTCATTCTCCACCTTCCCGTGATGAGCGAGCTGTGAGCCTGCACTTTGCGATGCGATAGGCCGGCATCACAATCAGGGTTTGGGCCATTCTCCGAAGCGTCCGGCTTCTGGCGATGACTGCCGCCAAAGGTGGCGACAGCATTTCATAGACTGCGACGAATGCGCGGCCGGGCCAGCTCACGAGCAGATTCCGGTCACGGAAGGTGCGCAGAGTAGACACCTCGATGGCGTCGGCCCCGTATGCCGCCGTTGCGATGAAGCATTTCGACTTGGCTGGAGGCGGTGGCGGCGGCGGTGAACCGTCCCGGTAATAGGAGGTACGGAAGAAGCAAAGTATCGTCTCTCCAGTCGAGTACACGACGGGAGTGGTCTGTTGAGGGTTGCCGATGTTCAGGGACAGCTTGACTGTGTCGTTGCCGGGATGATTTGGATCGTAGACGTGAATATCGAGTTCTGTGTCATTCAACTTGTATCCGTAGGCAAGAACCTGATGATTCTTGCCCATCATCGTGGGATCGGTTGACTTGAGTTCGAGCAGCGCCATCGGCGACAGGATGCCCTTGTCGATATCAGACTGGATCTTCGGCCACTCCTCCATGGCCATCACCCACGCCCTGCCGTGGGGGGCCAGCAAGGCATTGCTCGCTACTGTTTCGTGATCCGGCAACGCCGGGTCCATCAACCACATGTACGTTGCCGGTCCAGGGCCAAATGGAGACGTGGGCGTAATAAAGGGAGGCGGCGGTGGTGGAGGCGGAAGAAGCAGGTCGAAGCTGTCGAAGAGGCGATTCACGATGTAGTCGAACAATGTTCCCGACGAAGGCGGCGTGGTGTCGGGCCACATCGCAACTCCGGTCTCAAAGAAATCGCGTACTGCGAAGACCATTCCGCCGCATAAGCCGTTGGAGGCATCGCCGATCGGAATGCTTTGTCCCAGTACGTTGAGAGTCAGCAGGGGAACGCTGGGAAATGAATTGATGAAATGGAAGCCAGAGGTACTTGGAGCGAAACCAGGTACGACTTTGATTGTCGTCATGGGTGTTTCCTCCTTGTTCTTGCTGAACGGCTCAGGCCAAGTGCGGAGTCTGCGCAAGTATAGGCTTCGGTCTCAGGATCGGAAATGACAATATCGGCTAAGTGATTGAAACTATTTGTTTCAAGGACTCATTGACGCGGTGCGCTCCCATCAAACGTCTCACTGTAGAATTCCTCCTAACCCCCAAAGGCCGCTTTTGATTCCCCGAAAATCGGCCGAGGGTGAAGAATTCTTCCGCCTGGAGTTGCCTTGCGTACTCTTCGTGCCGTGATCGCCTGCTTATTTGTTCTCGCCATCTGCCTTCCCGCCCATTCGCAATCAGCTCCGTCCGCGAATGGCCCGACTCACCCCTGGACGGTGAAGGAGATTTACGGCGGCGCAAGTTTGGTGGGCGAACCGCCGGACGGCATCAGCTGGTCGCCGGACGGTACGCGCGCTACCTACATCGACGATAACGGCAACGTGATGCAGATTCAGATAGCTGACGGCAAGCTGAAGCCATTGATCGGCCATGAGAAGGTTGTCCGGCTGCTCAACGCTCCCATTCGGGAAAAGGATCGCGACCATCGCGCGCGCTATGACGAGCCGAGCTACATCTGGTCGCCCGACTCTCAACGGCTGCTCTTCGACACCAACGGCGAGCTGTGGCTCTACGATCTCGCGCATGACGCGAAGGGCGTGCAGGTAGGCGACACACGCATGCAGAGCGGCGACGATCCGAAGTTTTCGCCCAGCGGCGAGTTCATCTCCTACGTGCGAGACCACAACCTCTTCGTTCAGAAGTCTCACGGATCG
>CAZZZG010000182.1:0-6412 GCA_964658525.1 uncultured Edaphobacter sp. | reverse complement strand
GTGGGAGATCTACAACGATCCCGAATTGAATCCGGCGGTGTATGGCCGCGTGTAACGATGACCGAATTGCCGGTTTGGGTGGATACTTCTGACGTGAAAGAGATGATACCGATTGGTTGTAGAGGTGTGGGGTTGACCTGACGGCCAGGTCTGCGTATAAAACCGACACGAGAACAAACACATTATGGGGCACCCGTTAGAATGGGAGAGCTCAGAAACGCCTTAGGCGACAGGAACTACGATGGCTCAGACAAAAACAGCAGCAGCACCAGCAATAAAGCGTGTCCCACGCACGATCGCTGGAACTATTCCTCAGACAAACGACATTGGCCGCGCACAGCTGATGGCTCACTACGAAGCTGCTCTCCGCTTGATGCAGGAGGGTAAGTACGACAAGGCCCATGCGGCGTTCGACAAGATGCTGGCAGCCGGCGCAGGCGAACTGAGCGACCGCGTCCGCATGTACGCCACCGCGTGCTCGCAGCAGATGACGAAGGGAAAGAATGACTTCGCAAACTGCGAAGAACAGTATGACTATGCGATCTCTCTGCTGAATGATGGTCACTACGAAGATGCGCGAGAGCACTTCACTCAGATCCTGCAGGCGAACGACAAGGCGGACTATGCCTTTTACGGTCTGGCGGTGCTGGCCAGCATGACTGGCGACTCTCATCGCTGCCTGGAGCATTTGACCGAGGCTATTCGGCAGAACCCGCGGAACAGGATCCAGGCGAGAGCGGATTCGGACTTTCAGGATATGGCCGACGATCCGCGCTTTACGGAGCTGCTCTATCCTGAGGTCTAAGCGCAATTTGCAATCCGGCATAGCGGGCGCTTCGTTTAGGCTTGTGTAGGAGAACCTGCGCATGTCGTTGCCGAAACCGACCGAATCGAAAGACAAAGACCTGCGTGTGGTTGCGATTGGCGGGGGCACGGGGTTGTCGACGCTGCTGCGCGGTCTGAAACGATATGTGTCGAGCCCAGAGCGCAGGAGAGGAATCCGGCTGGGAGATTCTGCCGGGTTTGAGAGGGCTCCCGCGCCACCTTGTCCAACACCGCGTTGCATCATTCGGGAGCTTTCGGCCGTGGTGACCGTGACCGACGACGGCGGCTCGTCAGGAAGACTGCGCGAGGACTTCAAGATGCTGCCTCCGGGAGATCTCCGGAACTGCATGGTCGCGCTGTCGGAGGACGAGCACCTGCTGTCGAAGCTGTTCCAATATCGTTTCGAGCACGGCGATCTGGAAGGACACAGTTTCGGGAATCTGTTTCTGGCTGCCCTGTCACACATCACGGGCGACTTTGCCCAGGCGGTGCAGATGTCCTCGCAGATTCTGGCGGCGAGAGGGAAGATCTACCCGGCGACGAATACAAACGTGACGCTGGCGGCGGATATGGATGACGGCTCTCTGGTGAGGGGCGAGACCAACATCACAAAGAGTCGACGCAGCATCGTCGAGCTGCGATTGGAGCCGGAATTGGTGGACCCTCTGCCGGAGACGCTGGAGGCAATTGCTAACGCTGACCTGATTACGCTGGGGCCGGGTTCGCTTTATACGTCGCTGATTACGAATATGCTGGTTCGCGGTATCCCGGAGGCTCTGGCGGCTTCGCGCGCGACCAAGGTGTTTGTGTGTAACTTAATGACCCAGGCGAACGAATCGCTGGGGCTTACGGCTTCTCAGCATATCGAGAAGATCATGCAGCACGCGGGCAGCGTTAGGACTCCCCTCTTTGACTACGCGCTGATCAATACGGGTCATATCTCGCCGTTACGGCTGGAGCAGTATGCGCGCGAGGGACAAGAGCCGATCGAAGCGGACCTCGATCGAGTGCGTGAACTGGGGGTCGAGCCGGTTACAGGCAACTTCGTTCACGAGGGTGATGTGCTGCGGCATGACTACGACCTTGTGGCGGAGCGGTTGCTTGCGCTTGGGCTGGCGAGGTCGTCCCCTGCGCTGACTCACTAGAGGACCAAGGAGTGTTGCCATGGCGGGACTCTAGTTTTAATGATGCTTGCTGGAAGAGCGAAGGCGATGATGTTCGAGTTCAATAAATCGCTGCAAAACTATGATTCAAAAAGTAGTTGCAGACCCAATTGTCACGAGCGGTGATGGCGGAACGGAGGATTCTACGGTCCGTTTGAGTTGGCCGCAGGCCGCGTAGATATCGCGGCCGCGGGGCTTACGGATAAAGGCTGGTATGCCGGCATCGCGGAGCCGCTTCTGGAAGATGCCAACATTCTGCGGGGTCGGTTCGTGGAAGGGCATGTCGGGACCGGAGTTCCAGACAATCAGATTGATTTTGGCGCGGAGATTCTTTAATAGGGAGATCAGTTCGTCTGCGTGTTTGCGCTGGTCGTTGACGCCGCCGAGCAAGACGTATTCGAAGGTGACACGCTCGCGGGGACGAAGCGGAACGGTGGCGATGGCTTCGAGGAGAGCGGCGATGTTCCATTTGCGGGTGATGGGCATGATGGACTCGCGGACGACATCGTTGGAGGCGTTGAGGCTGACAGCCAGCTTGGGGCGGACCGTCTCCTGGGCGAACTGCTCTATGCCGGGGAGGATGCCAGAGGTGCTGACGGTCATGCGGGACTCGGGGATGCGCATGGGGCCTGTGAGTAGACGGACGGCATCCATGAATCCTGTGTAATTCAGGAATGGTTCGCCCATGCCCATGAAGACAAGGTTGATGCGGTCTCGGCCGACTTCGACTTGGTGGCGGTTGAGGACGGCGGCCACCTGTCCGGCGATCTCGCCTGGGGTGAGGTTGCGGCGGATGCCGAGTTTGGCAGTGAGGCAGAACTGGCAGTTAACTGCGCAGCCTACCTGGCTGGAGACACAGATGGTTGCGCGTTTGTAATCATCGTCATCGTGCGAGGGATGCTCCTCTTCCTCTGCAGCCTGGGTGCCATCTCCGCGTTCGCCACCGTCCCCTCCGGGCATCCAGACGGTCTCGACGGTCTCGCCGTCTGCCATGCGAACCAGGTATCGCTCGGTACCATCGATGGAGCGGGCGGTCTGGAGGAGTTCAGGAAGGCCGATGGTGTGGCCTGCGGCTTTAAGCTTCTCGCGTAAGGAGGTTGGGAGAGTGGTGATCTGGTCGAGCGAGGAGATGCGCTGGGAGTAGAGGGCCTCGTAGAGCTGGCGCGCCCGGTAGGCCGGCTGGTTGAGGGACTCAATCAGACGGGTCAGCTCCAGGAGGGAGGCGCCGAAGAGCGATTTTCTCTCAACTGTCGGATTTGAAATTACTTCTATCTCTCTCATTAATATAGATTAATTTCTTTTTGCCGGGCAGATTAGAAGCCTGGGATACCGCCTGAGCATCTATATAAGTCTACTCCGATAGCTACGGAAGATCGCACGAGCGGCGCTGTGAAACAATGGAGTCTGAAGGAGTCTCATGTCTGTAACGTTAGTAGATGATGTCGTAGTTTCGAAGAATGCCTCTCGGAATATCCGCAAAACTGTTCTTTCGAACGGATTGCTGGTGCTGACTGAGAGTATGCCTCACGTGCGCAGTGTCTCGATGGGGGCCTGGGTGGGCTCCGGATCACGAGACGAGACGGCGGAGGTGAATGGGATCTCGCACTTTGTCGAGCATATGGTGTTCAAGGGCACGACCTCGCGGTCGGCGCAGCAGATTGCCCGGGAGGTAGACACGATCGGGGGGAATCTCGACGCGTTTACCGGGAAGGAGACGGTCTGCTTCAACATCAAGGTGCTGGATGAGAATGTAGCCCCGGCGCTGGATGTGCTGTCGGATCTGGTGCTGCACCCCACCTTTGCCCCGGAGGATGTAGAACGCGAGAAGGGTGTGATCTCGGAAGAGATCAAGATGGACGAAGACAACCCGGATTATCTGGTGCACGAGGTGTGGACGCAGAACTTCTGGAAGGGTGACGCACTGGGACGGCCGATTCTGGGGACCGTCAAGACGGTAAAGACCTTCGACCAGCAGACTCTGCTGAATTTTTATGCCGGGCAGTTTACACCGAGGAATATGGTGTTCTCGGCTGCTGGAAATCTGGAGCATGACGCCTTTGTGGCGCAGGTGGAGAAGGAGTTTGGCTCACTGGCTGCCAGTGGCGATAACGTACCGACGAAGGTGGATGGGCCAAGGGCGACGCCGCACATCACGCTAAAGAGGAAGAAATCGCTGGAGCAGGTGCAGTTGTGCCTGGGAATGCCGGCGCCACCGGTGAACGATTCGCGGCGGTATGTGGTGTATTTGATGAACACGATGCTGGGCGGTGGGATGAGCTCGCGGCTTTTCCAGACGGTTCGCGAGGACCGAGGGCTGGCTTACTCGATCTATTCGGAGATGAACCCGTTTCGCGACACTGGTTCGCTGTGCGTGTATGCGGGAACCTCGGTGGATAAGACGCAGGAGGTGTTGCAGCTTACCCTGCAGGAGTTGCGGCGTCTGAAAGAAGAGACGGTCAGCGAAGTGGAGTTGAAGCGAGCCAAGGATCAGCTGAAGAGCAATATGGTGATCGGGCTTGAAAGCTCTGGCAGCAGGATGGCAAATCTCGCACGGCAACAGATGTACTTTGGCAAATTCTTTGGCGTGGACGAGATTATGGAGGAGATTGAAGCGGTATCGACTGCCGATGTTCGGACCCTGGCGCAGGAGCTTTTCCGGCCGGAGATGATGGCGTTGACGCTGCTTGGGAATCTTGGCACGATGGAGATCGAGCGGGAAGATTTGGCCTGCTAGTTCCCTGCTGATAGAGTTTGTTCGGTGGTAGAGAACGAGAATTGCCGAGGATTGAAAAAGACAATGAATGCACGGGACCGGTTGCGCGCAGGGCTACAGGAACGACGAAACGAAGATGGATTTACGCTGATCGAACTGCTGATCGTGATGTCGGTGATGTTGATCCTGATGACGCTGGCGGTTCCGCAGCTGTTGAAGCTGAGGAAGCAGGCGCAGGAGACTTCGGCGGTACAGTCGCTGCGGACGATTGGGCAGGCGGAGCTGCAGTACAACTCGGCTTATCCTGCGAATGGTTTTTCTTGTTCGCTGGCGACGCTGGGCGGCGATCCGAAGTCTGGTGCTCCGACGGCGCAGGCGGCGCAGCTGATTACGCCGGATCTCGCGAGCGGTCAGAAGGCTGGCTATACATTTGCAATCACCAACTGCACCAAGGTGACGGTGAACAATCAGGATATGTACACGTCGTTTGAGATTACGGCGGTGCCGAACTCGATTGGAAAGACCGGCGATCGCGGCTTCTGCACGGACGAGAACAACACCATCCGCTACGACCCGGCGGGTGGAACCAACTGCACGCAGCCTATCCAGTAATGCTGGTCAGGGCTATTCTCATCGCGTCGTTCTTGTGCGCTCCGTTGCTGGTGGCGCAGGAGAACGACGCGTTGGTGCGTAAGGTGGACGATCACTACAACCATCTCACTTCCCTGCGGGCCCATTATTCGGAGAGCTACGCTGGAATGGGAATGAATCGCTCGGAAGAAGGCACGCTCTTGTTGAAGAAGCCGGGGAGGATGCGGTGGAGCTATGCTGCGCCGGTGGGAAAGGTATTCGTGCTGGATGGGAAGTTTGCGTGGTTTTATACGCCGGGGGATGCTCAGGCCACGCGGGTGCCGGCGAAGCAGTTGGATGATCTGCGGTCGCCGTTGCGGTTTTTGCTCGGGCATACGCAGCTGAAGAAGGAGCTTGATGATCTGACTGTGGTGGCGGGTGGGTCGGGTTTTCGGATCTCGGGTGTGCCGAAGGGGATGGCGCAGAGGGTTAAGTTGTTGTCGTTGTGGGTGACGGCGGGTGGGGCGATTGAGCGCATGAAGCTCGAAGAGGTGGATGGGGCGGTGACGGAGTTTGCCTTCTCTGGGATGCAGGAGAACGTCCCTGTGAAGGACTCCGATTTTGCGTTTATTCCGCCGGATGGGGTAAGCGTGGTGGAAGGGTTGCCGCCGATCTAACGGCGGCTCCCACTGGCTCTAGGCGATTACGGCTTTACCTGCTTCGCCGACCTCGACCTTGCCGCCGGTTGCAGCTGCTGCGAGGTATTTGATACCCCGCACTATCTTGCTTGAAGAAGCTTCCCAGTAGTCGGCTTCGGTGATGTCGACACGAAGGACTGCGATGTTGGGATCGTCTTCGCCGGCGGGAAACCAGGCTTTGTACATCGAGTTCCAGAGTTCATGAATCTTGGCTCGGTCCTGATTGACGTAGGCGCGTCCTTTGGCGGAGATGTATTTTGCATTCGAAGCGTCGGAAAAGACCAGAGTGGCGTGAGAGTCATCTTTGATCTCGTGAACCTTCTCGGAATTTAGTGGGGTCAAGAACCAGACGGTGCCGTCGAAGTTTTTAACGTGGGTTGCCATGGGTCGGCTGTCGAAGGAGCCGTCTTCTCCCGTTGTGACAAGCATGGCGATCGGAATGT
>CAZZZG010000181.1:0-6494 GCA_964658525.1 uncultured Edaphobacter sp. | reverse complement strand
GCATTTGGCTACGAACCAAAGGGTCGGAGGTTCGAATCCTTCCGGGCGCACCATTCATAAAGACAACCTGGTCAGTACCCCCTCGAATCCATCGCTCTGCGCCGTGGGATTGTTGCCTCATCTTGCGGCTCGGATGTCCCGTCCCAAGGCCATTGTGATCGCCCCGCGGCCATCCCGTCGGCCATCTTGCCGCGGTCTTGGACCTCCCTTCCATAAACGCAATCTGAGGAGGAAAGTTCACGGTTACTGGAGTGTCGTCGGCTAGAACGTGGCTGCAAGGCGAAATGTATATTGGCGCGCCGGTCCAATCGCATTGCCGGAGAAGAGTCCTCCGAAGTCGATGAGTTCGAGCGTGTTGCTCGCGTTATTCATATCGGCCTGAAACCGCACCGCAAGATTTTCTCGCTGGTAGAGATCGGCGCCAAACGAAATATTTTGAGTGAAGTATGGATCGATGCGCCCGCGTTTGAAGTTGAGGTGATTGATCACCACCTGGCCGTACGTTGTCGCATATTGCTGGGGAGTCAAATCCGGTTGAAACGGGAGGCCGCTATTGAAGTCGCATCCCAGGGCGAGCCACAAGCGTTGGTTGATTTGGTAGCGTCCGCTCGCGCGAATGGTATGCCGTTGATCCTGGGAGTCGGGAAAATGCCCAATATTCGGGTTATCCGCATCGTCGCCGAGAAATAAGCCACCGGTCACCGGATAAAAGGCATTCCCTACGATGTAGGAGTAGCTGACGAAGCCCGAGAATGGGCCCCAATGCGGGACTTCGATCTTTCCCTCCGCACCGTAGATAACGGCTTTTGCGAATGAGATGGCGAAGCTTATGCCGGTGCTCAGGATTTGATTGTCATCTGCGTAGTTGTTTACGTCACGGCGGAACATATTCGCATCCACCCGCACTCTACCCCCTAACGCCTGCGTCAAACCTAATTCGTAGTAGTTCCCATGAGAGGGTGGAACCGGGAGTTGCAATGCGGGAACGCTGTCGTCCAAAGCCTCCGCCTGTGGAGAGCTGGACAAGAGTATGTTGTCGTTCGATGGCGTCTGGAAGATGCGGTCATACGATCCGTGAATGTTCAGGTTAAGTGTACGGAAGAAGCGCGATACGGCGACACGCGGGCTCACCGTGTTCTGGTTCAACAGCAGCTGGTAATGGTCCCATCGCAGGCCTGCGCTGACCGTCCAGTTGCCGAGGCGGATTAAGTCTTGAACGTAGGCAGCTTGTTCGAGATCCGGGCGATTGGCCTGGAAAGCAAAGGTCATGGCGCCGGAGTCCAAAATACCCAGATTGATCGGGCATTGAGGGTTATCGAGGTTGTCGCAGTAAGGAATCACATAGCTGAAGTTTTCGTGCAGGAAGGAATTGTCGGACTCGACACCGACCTTCCATTCGTTCCTTCCATGGTGAATGGCGACGCTGCTGTTGAAATAAACCTCGTTGAAGTAGTTGTGCTGGAATGCAATGAGAGGCCAGGATGCTGGATTCGACTGAAAGTTAGTGGAGTTGTTACGTGCCATGAAGTGAACCCACCCCATGGCATCCGTCGAAAACATGTGCTGATAAGCAAGGCTGCCCATGGTTTCAAAATTGCCGCCGGTTTGTAACTGGCCGCCGGGAATGAACACGCAATCATCAGGCTCCTGATCGGGGGGAATGGGCGGGCAGCCGATGTCGTTATCCTGTGTCGGCAAATATGCACCGTTCTGCTGGACGAGCTCGTTGGGAATCTGATAACGGGCGAGTTCATGGACCACAGTAAGAGTGAGACGGTCTTTGTCTGTGAAGTCCCGCTCGTAATCTCCCCCGAAGCGGGCGGTGGTCCCGTTACTGGTATAGTTTTCCGGGACGACAGGGTTCAGATAGTGGTTGGTCATGTTGCCAGAACCGTTCCAGCCAAGCGTATTTTTGCCCCATGTGTATTGCTCCTCGGTACTGATCGAGCCCGTGTCATAGCTTCCGCCAAACAGCGTAAATTGTCCGTGAAGTCCCCGCGTTCCGTTTTGCAAGGTGTTGACTTCGATCACGCCACCCATCTTCCGCCCATATTCTGCAGGAATGCCGGCGGTATAAATTTTGAGGGATTCGACGTCTTCGGCTTCGGCAGCCTCTGGGCCGAAGCTCGGGGAACGGTTGTCCGTGAGCGGAATCCCGTTGACTACAAACTGTGTTTGATATTCGGCTCCGCGCGGGTGCAGTACGGCATTACCCTCGTAGAGCCAGCCGGGTTGTGAGTTCACCAGATCCTGTAGGGAGCGTCCGGGAATCGCGGTCAAACGGTTCTCAATTTGCTCCGAACCTATCTCATTGACCGAACCTGGACGATACGGATCCATCAGCGTCTCGGCATCGGTGACCTTTACCGACTGGACGACGGGAGCCAATTGCAGCTTTATCGTTTGATCCAGGGGCAGCGCTGACCGTATATCGGCAGGCTCGGAGATCTCCGCGAAGCCTTTCGCCTGGATGTGGAGATGATATATGCCATAGGGCAGCCGCTTCGCGTTCACCTCGCCCTGCTGATTCGTGACGAATGTCTGACTGTACTGGGTAACCCCGCTGGCAAGCTCAACCGTAGCGATCACGCCCGTTCCGTTGGGATCGGTGACGGTTAAATGTAACTCCCCAGTAGTGCTTTGACCAAGCGCGGGAAGAGCGCTTAGCAAAAACACCGCAGCCAGCGCCTTTTTCATCATCGTCACCCAATTGGATTGGTTGGAAAGTGTCATCAGCATGGGGTTGTATTACGCTTGCGAAAGGCTACGTTCGTCCTCCGAGTCTGGCCCAACACCGAATATGCGTGGATCAGCATGATCGGCAAGAAGAAGCAGATTGGTCGCTTATTTAGATATTCCCGACGGGTCGGCCTTGTTCAAGCTTTTTTGAAAATGTTTAGCGTGGCCGCCTTGCTGTCCTTTAGTCGAATCGCCGCATACGGATGAACTCTTCGCGGACGAGTACGATGATCAGTCCAAATACTACCCCGAGTGCGTCTATGAGAACGTCGGAGCGCTCAAGTGCGTTGTTGTACATTATGTGCTCGAAGTACTCGAGCAGGTATCCGAAGTACACGAGTACCGCAGCCAGAGCGAATCGAGCCCTCAGTGAAGTTACGCTGCTCGTCAACAGTAGCGTTACTGTGAGGAAGCCCACCACATGGCCGATGCGATGATAGTGTCCGGTTGTATGTAATAGGAGCTTGTCGTGGTTGGGCAGGAACGACACGACGGCAAGCATGATCATCCAGATGCAACCCAGAACAATGGCTGCCGAGCGATTCTTACGTTCTTCCAACATACTCTGATCGTCTCACTTGGCGGTGGTTCGCGTCGACGGTATTGTTCGTTCTATTTACGGAGATCGAGCCTCCGAATTGCGGAGGGACGAGCTCTCGAACACTTCAAGGTTTAGACGTTTCCGGTACCCAACCGGTGTCGTTAGTCTTTGCGAGAGACGAGGTGGAGCGTAACTTTACGGGCCTCAGTGAATCCCATTCGTCGATAGAGGTCGATGGCTCGCTGGTTGGTGGCGCTGACATGGAGCCAGGAGACGAGGCCTTCGCGGCGATGATTTCTCACTAGATGCCAGATTAGATTTTCGGCGTAGCCTTTGCCGCGGTGATCGGGGTGCGTGCAGATTCCACTGATCTCGGGATAGCCGTCGAGAGTGATGCGCTCACCGCCCATCGCGATCAATCGTCCGTTAGAGCGAATACCGAAGTAAGAGCCCATCTCGCAGGTTCTGGCGCGGAAGAAGCCTGGAAATGCGAGGTCGGTGAGGGCTACCATCTCGGGTGCATGGTCGTTTGAGAGCTGAAGGATTTCGATGGTTGGCGGCGGCGGCTCGATCATCGCAGGGAGAACCATCTGGAGACAGACAAGGGTCTGTTCGAAGGCTAGTTTCGCAGGGTGGGGGTAGCTCTCGCCTATGACCCAGACGGATTCTCCGGGGACGAGGAGGGAGTGAAGTTGGAGGAGAGCGTCTGAACTCGGAGAGGCTACGGCCGCGAAGGGAGCGACGTCGGCAGGATAGCGGCAGGCGTCTCCGGCAGTGAGGGCAAAGCGGCGGTGCTTCGTGCGGAGAGCGTTCCACACCGGGTTTGCAAAAAGACTTTTTGGCAGATCGGACATTCTTGTAGAGGATACGGGTGCGACTGCCGTTCGGTTCGAGTTGGGTGGCTTATTGAGAGTCGCCCGGCAGAAGCGCGTAGGGTAGATCCTGAATCGTGGCTTTCCCGTTGACGTAGTCGATGCGCCAGATGCGGTCGTATTGCTGCTCGGGCCAGGGTTTGTAGGGTGGAATCGCACCGAGGGCGGTAGCAAGTTGGGGGATCTTGCCGTGATGCCAGACTACGAGCACTACTTTGCCCGCGTACTTGCCACTGAGAAGAGTGGATGCCAGGGCCCTGTAGTCGTCGTTTTTGAAGCTGTCATTGATGGGTAGATGGAGAGCAGTAGCCAGAGGGGTCACCGTCTGAATCGGACGGTTAGAGTGTGGGCTCTCGCGGCTGGCGAAGAGAAATTGAGGGGTTGGCACGTCTGGTCTTGCACCGGGGCCGAAGACTTTGGGCAGGAGTCGCGCACGTTCGAAGCCTGTGGGCGATAGGTCGATGCGTCCGTCGTCGAGTTTCTCTGCGTGACGAATGAGGAGGATAGTGGCGGGAGGCGGCCCTGTGGGTGTGACTTTGCGAGAACACCCTCCTATGAGACCAATTGGGAGGAGCAGAAGAAGCGCCCAAAAAAGACGAACCCTTACGCGGGGAGACATCCCGCAAGGATAACCGGGGGCATTTGTTACTGGCGTAAGAAAATTGCGTTTGATTATCGAGGCGGTTTGATTGACGACCAATTTAGTCCTCAATACACTAGATATTGGAACGAGGGTAGCTCCAACCTCGTGGAAATGGTCTCGAGCTGGCGGATGCCGGCTTTGAGAAGCGCCGCCCGGGAAGAGAAAGACGTTATGTTACAGGCATTTATCATTACGCTCCGCGAAGGGGTCGAGGCATCGCTGATCGTCGGGATCGTGTTCGCCTATCTTTCCAAGATCGGGAGGCCGGAGCTGAAGCGGACGGTCTTCTGGGCGCTTGGGTCGGCTATTGCGGCGAGTGTGGCGGGAGCGGTGGTGATCGCCCGGAGCCAGTTCAATACGGATGTGTTTGAGGGCTGGGTGATGTTGGCGGCAGCGGCGTTTGTTGTCAGCATGATCTGGTTTATGCATAAGACCGCGCGGACGATGAAGGGGTCGATCGAGGAGAAGATCTCGCAGTATACCGGCGCGGCGGGGGTGTCGAAGGCGGGGCTGTTCTTCTTTGTGTTTCTGCTGGTGCTTCGCGAGGGCGTGGAGACGGTTCTGATTCTGTCGGCGGTGACGCTGAACTCGACGGAACTGCTGAGTTTTACCGGGACGCTGCTGGGGATTGCGGTGGCGGTTGTGTTTGGAGTGCTGTTCATTCGCGGCAGCGTGAAGATCAACCTGCAACGATTCTTTCGTGTCACGACGGTCATTCTTTACTTTGTGGCGTTTCAGCTGATCGTGAGTGGGCTGCATGAGCTGAGCGAGAATGGCGTGCTGCCGTCGAGCCCGACGGAGATGCGTCTGATTGGACCGATTGTGCGCAATGATCTGTTCTTTTTCGTCACTATGCTGGCGCTGGCCGGATTGATGATGCTGATGGAGTACAAGCGGAGAACGCCGGCGGTGTTGACGGCGAACGCGACTCCTGCGGACAAGCGGCGGGCGGAGTGGACGCAGCGGCGCGAGAAGATGTGGATGACGGCCGTAGTTGCGACGAGCTTCGTTTTTATTTTCCTGTCGACGGCGGAGTTTATCTACGCGAAGAGTTCGACTGCGCTCTCGCCAACCGCAGCGGTGACGCTGGTTGGGTCGCAGGTGACGCTGTCTACGGCTGATGTAAACGATGACAAGCTGCATCGCTACGGCGTACATCTTGACGATGGCAAAGGCGGCAACGTTGAGATACGGTTTCTGCTGTTCAGGAAGCCGGATGGGAATATTGTTTCGGTTGCGGACGCGTGCCAGATCTGCGGGCCAGTCGGGTTCTATATCGGCGACCAGGGGATTACTTGCAAGATGTGCGCTTCGCCGTTGAATGCAAATTCGATGGGGATGAAGGGCGGATGTAATCCGATTCCGCTGAAGTCGACGGTGGGTGGCGGCCAGTTGGTGATTCAAGCGGAGGACCTGCGGGCGCTTGCGCCGGTGTTTGAACGGTAATGTTCTTTCGGC
This sequence comes from uncultured Edaphobacter sp., assembly GCA_964658525.1. Taxonomy (GTDB): domain Bacteria; phylum Acidobacteriota; class Terriglobia; order Terriglobales; family Acidobacteriaceae; genus Edaphobacter. The sequence continues at coordinate 241 of CAZZZG010000181.1, read as the reverse complement.
TGCTCATGGAAAGCTTTCGCAGGCAACGACGGCGCAAGATGCTGGCGGGTGTGGCGATTCTGCTTGGGACGACGGCTGTGACGGCGATGCTGGCGCTGGCGACTACGATTGGAGATCGGATTCATAAGGAACTGGCAGTGTATGGGGCGAACATCGTCGTGTATCCGAAGGCCGATCTGCTGGATGTGAAGGTGGGTGGGGTGGATGTGAAGCCGGCGAGTGGTGGGGCTTATTTGAAGGA
>CAZZZG010000180.1:0-6518 GCA_964658525.1 uncultured Edaphobacter sp. | reverse complement strand
TACTTCTCGTAATCCAAGTTAGAGTACTAAGACTCTCTATGATCCTGGCATCTGAGGCTTGAGATGAGGGGTGCCATTTGCGGCTCATTACGAGTCCAGTTTGTTCCAGAGTTGAACGGCTGGTTTACCGTGCTCGCGTGTGGAGCTTGCTGTTGGCGAAGTCTGGTTGTCGTATCTTCCTTTGGCGTGACGGTCTCGTCGGTCAGGCGAATCCATGCATACCCTCGTCGTAGAGTGTGTGCCCACAGGGCTTTGAGGGTTGTGCTTTTCCTGCGGAGCCGAAAGCAAGCGTCATGCCGGACAAGGTTATGTCGTGATCTTCGAGAGGGGTGGGCTCTCGCAGGAGACAGTGGTTTTACATTTCGTAATCCTCCCTTAACCGCAACATGCGAGTCTGGTCAGGACTCAGATATTTGATCAGAACGTTAGGCCGTAGCAGGCGGCGCGGAAGTGGGTGTGCAGTCTGCCGGGCGAGTCAATTCAGGAGACCAGGATGAAGATTTCGGGAGTAATGATGCGGTGCGCGCTGGTTACGGCGTTCTGTATGGGCACAGGGCTGCATGGCTACGGGCAGTCGGCTGTCGACGGCGCAATTGGCGGTACGGTGCAGGATGCAAGCGGTTCGGCAGTTGGAAGCGCTTTCGTTGTCGTCCACTCGAATGCGACCAATGCCGAGCAGAATGTGAAAGTCGATGACTCGGGTGTCTTCCGGGTGATCCATCTACCACCTGCAACCTACACGGTTACAATTACTGCGCCGGGATTCCGCACCTTTCATTCTGGCGAGGTACTCGTCGAGGTCGGGGTGTTGACCGATCTTTCTCCCAAGCTTCCGGTAGGCAATGCAAGCGAGACGATTGAGGTGACCAGCGACGCACCTATGCTCAACACGACATCGCCGGACTTCTCCGGAATCATCAATCAGAAGACCCTGCTCGATCTGCCGGTGAATAACTACCGCTGGTCGGCTTACGCGCTTCTGACACCTGGAGTGGTTGCGGATTCGAGCGGTTTCGGGTTGTTGAGTTTTCGCGGGCAGAGCACATTGCTTAACAATGTGACTATCGACGGCGCTGATGACAATCAGGCCTACTTCTCCGAGGAGCGTGGACGCACGCGTGCAGGCTACTCAACGGCCAAGGCTTCGGTGCAGGAGTTCCAGGTCAATACGTCGAACTACTCGGTGGAGTATGGCCGGTCCGCTGGTGGCGTCGTGAACTCGGTCACGAAGTCAGGTGGTAATCAGTTTCACGGCGAGGGGTACTTTTACGATCGCGATGCGGAGTGGGGAGCTGCGAACGCGTTCACGACACAGACCGTGCAGCTGGTTCCGGGTGGACCGTTTACGACGGAGAACTTCAAACCGACAGATCGACGCAAGCAATGGGGCGGGGCAGTCGGTGGACCGATCCTGCACGACAAGCTGTTCTTCTTCTTTGCGGCTGACCGCTTTCAGAGAAACTTTCCGGCGGTGGCGGCTGCAAGCAATCCCTCGAACTTCTTCGCCACTCCGGACGCAACGCTTCCAGCCGGTAAGGTATGCGGCGGGACAGGCGCGACCGCGCCAAGCGCGATCGACGCGTCAGCGTGTACCCTGCAGACCAATCTGAAGCTCGCCACGTACGGCGCAGCCGCCACCGACTACGTCAGCGGGCTTACGAATCTGAATACACTGCTTGGAAGCGTGCCACGTACAGGCGATCAGACGGTCTTCTTCCCCAAGCTGGACTGGCAGATCAACGGAAAGAATCACGCTTCGTTTGAGGTAAATCGGTTGCGCTGGATCTCCCCCGCCGGCATTCAAACGGCTTCAACGGTCTTCGACGGTTCGCACAGCTTTGGTAACGACTATGTGCGTGATACGTTCGGCATCGCCAAGCTGGATACGATCATTACGAACAGCATCAGCAACGAAGTCCGCTATCAATATGGTCGCGACTTCGAATTCGAGTTTGCCCAGGATCCGTCGGCGTACGAGACATCGAACCTGGTAGGCCCGACATTGGGAGGCTACACGAATCCCTTCGGCGGTCTCCCTCCGAGTGTCGCGATTACCAACGGGTTTACCTTTGGAACGCAGACCTTCCTGCAACGTGCCGCGCTGCCTGATGAGCGTCGCACTCAGGTTGCCGATACGGTGAACTGGATTCACGGAAACCACAGTATCAAATTCGGCGGCGACTACATCCACACGTACGATCTCATCAACAATCTCTTCGCGCAGTACGGTGGCTATAGCTACTCGACGCTAACGAACTACCTTACGGACCTCTACCTCTCGCAGAATCCCAACACTGTTTCCCAGGCACACAACTACAGCTCGTACACGCAAGGCTTCGGTCGGTCTGGCCTCGATTTCACCACCAACGACTATGCTTTCTTCGTTCAAGACGAGTGGAAATTGAACTCGCGCCTGAGCCTGACCGGTGGTCTCCGCTATGAATACGAGCAGTTGCCTTCGCCGGTGAGCGACCTTGTCGTTTCATCGATTCCTCAGACCGCCTCCATGCCAAGCAACAAGACCAACATCGGTCCGAGAGTTGGATTTGCCTACGATGTGTTTGGAAGCGGCAAGACAGTTCTGCGAGGCGGGTACGGAGAGTTTTTCGCTCGCGTCATCAACTCGACCATCTACAACGCTCTCATCAACACAGGTTCACTCAACGGTCAGCCGAGTTTTACTTACACGTCGACAAGCGCAGGCGCCCCCGTATTTCCAGAGGTGATTCCGGCGCTGGTGAATACTGGAACACCCCCAAACGCCACCTTTTTCGACAACAACTTCAAGCTGCCTGAGATTCACCAGGCAGACCTCACGGTCGAACAGGACCTCGGCTGGAATACCGTCGTCAGCGTAACCTGGCTGGGATCCTTCGGACGGCGTCTGCCGAGCTTCGTTGATCTCAACCTCCCAACTCCGACCACCGTGACCTACACAGTGGTGGACACATCTGGAAAGGGTCCTCTCGCAAACGGTTCTACCTATACGACGAACTTCTTCGCGAAGAGCACAACGTCGTCGAAGGTGTGTCCAAGTCAGCGTCCCGACTGCAACTTCGGATCGAAGACAGACATCTTCAGCGGCGTGAACTCCAACTACCAGGGCCTCGTAGGTCAGATCTCGCATCGTCTGACCCACAACCTGCAGTTCATGGCGAACTACACGTGGTCTCATGCGCTGGACTACGGAGAGAACAACCAGACAGGCACCTCTGCCAATGCATTGGTGGATCCGACTAATCTTCGCGCAGAGTATGGAAACTCCAACCAGAATGTTCCGAACCGGTTTGTGTTCACTGCAGTGGTGACGGCACCGTGGCACTACACGGGGTGGAAGAGCTACCTTCTGAACGACTACGAGTTCTCACCGAACTTCTCGGCGCAGAGCGGTTTGCCCTATTCCTTGGCCACCAGCGGAACGCTGTCGACCGGACTTGTCAACGGTGCGCAGTTGAACGCGGTGGGGAGTGGCGCAAACGGATCGGGCGGAACCGGCACAGTCAACGGAACATTCCGTCTGCCGGGGTTCGAGCGCAACGGCATTCAGCAGCCAAACACGAATGTTCTCGACCTGCGCCTCTCGAAACGCTTTACGGTTGCGGAACGTGTGAAGTTTGAATTGCTGGGCGAGAGCTTCAACATTCTGAACCGTCAGAATGTCACGTCGGTGAATACGACCGGATACTTCATCGGAACCACCACCAATGCAGCGAAACAAGTAACGGCTAATCTTCTGACGTTCAACACCAGCAGCGCGAACTCGTCTCTGCCTCTGTTCGGGGCTGTGACAAACTCGAACGCCAGCGGGTTCACTTACACGCCACGACAGGTTCAGTTGGGAATACGGGCGCAGTTCTAACCTTCACCGTTGTTTTCGAAGGGCGGCAGCTTCAGCTGTCGCCTTTTCTGCGGTTAACATGCAAGCTGGCATTTCATAAAGGCCGCATCTGCGCCTGAGAATTACCCTAACAGCGCTACAGAAATTTGATCCCAGTGAGCTCTTCACAGATCTTCCATAGCCGAGACGCCGTGGCAGCGTCATTTGCTTGAGGAGCTAACTTTGCTGGTCCTACTTCTTCACCGCGCATCTCCTGGAAACCTTGCGGGCCATAGTAGCCGGCGTCTTTCGCGTCGATTGAGGTTGCGGCATAAAGCGTCGGTAGGGCACCTTCTGAATCGGTGTTTAGCATAATGCCGATGACATGACCGAGCAGGTAGCGGAAGCTGTTTTCAACTGCGGAGTACTGCCCCGACTTGAAGAGATTAGTATCAGCGACGCCGGGATGAGCGGCGACGCTCATGATGCCCGAGTTCGTAACGCGCAATCTGCGGTCGAGTTCGAATGCGATCAGAAGATTGGCCAGCTTTGATTGCTGATAGGCGCCCAAAGGAGAGTAGTTTCGCGCGGACTGCAGATCTTCAAAGTTGATGCGCCCCCGTTTATGCGCAATCGACGCGATGGTTACCACTCGAGGTCTTCCCGCTCCTACAGCGAAAGATTCATTATCAGCCCGCTCGAGAGCGGGCATGAGGAGAGCAGTAAGCGCGAAATGGCCGATGACGTTGATGCCGAATTGCAGCTCGAACCCATCAACCGTTTCCATGCGGCGTGGCGGAGCCATCACACCGGCATTGTTGATCAGGAGATGCAGAGGGCGACGCTGCGCAAGCTCTGTGGCGGCAAAATCGTGGATGGAGGCTAGAGAAGCGAGGTCGAGGAGTGCTAGCTCAGCATGTATACCCGGCGAATCGGCCTTCATGCGTGCAAGGGCCGCTTCGCCTCGTCGTCGGTCACGGCAAGCGAGGATTACATGAGCTCCTTTACGAGCGAGCTTCAAAGCTGTGTGGTAGCCGATACCGCTGTTCGCGCCCGTAATGAGAACACGTTTGCCTATGAGCGATGGAATGTCCGATGCCTGCCACTTCTTGTTCATTGGTATTGGACGTAACCGCAGACTGGTAAAGATGCGAACTATTTCTTGCTTTCGTCGTGGCCGAGATGTTTCTTCTCGTCCCACAAATGAATCGAAGTGAGAGTCGGTTCTAACTTGGGCTGAATCAGAGTGCAGTAGATTGTGATGAGGAGAAAAAATATGCCGCTTCCTACCGATGAAAAACTTATTGCGCTTAGTGAGCAGCTTCTGCAACAGTTCGACACGATCTTTGGACTGAACCCTGGCTTTCGGCCAGCTCATGCTAAGGGCATCATGCTGACTGGCACGTTCACGCCGTCTGCGGAGGCCGCTACTCTGACGAAGGCGCCGCACATCGTTCGTGAGTCGACGCCGGTGACTGTGCGTTTCTCGGACTCGACAGGCATTCCTCTGGTACCGGATAACGATCCGAATGCGAATCCTCGTGGATTTGCGATTCGGTTCAATCTTACCGAACACGTTCATACCGACATCATCAGTCATTCGACCGATGGCTTTCCGACTAGGACAGGCCAAGAGTTTCTGGAGCTTCTGACGGCGTTGGCCACGAGCGATCCCAAGAATCTGGCTGGAACTCCGCTCGAAGCGTTTCTTGGCTCTCACCCGAAGGCGTTGGCGTTTGTACAGGCTCCGAAGCCTGCGCCTTCGAGCTTCGCTCGCGAGAGCTACTTTGGTGTAACCGCGATGAAGTTCACCAATAAGGATGGAGTCAGCCGCTTCGGTCGTTATCGCATTGTTCCTGAGGCTGGCAATGATCATCTTGGCGATGCTGCGACGGCAGCAAAGGGCCCTGACTACCTGATGACCGAGATCGTGGAGCGGGTTGGAAAGGGGCCGGTCAAGTTCAAGATCATGGTGCAGGTAGCGAATGATGGCGATGTGGTCGATGATGCGACGAATCATTGGCCGGAAGATCGCAAGGTTCTGGAACTTGGCACACTCACGCTGACTGCTCCTGTTGCCGACACGGCGCGTGAGCAGAAGCAGATCATCTTCGATCCGATTCCGCGGGTCGATGGAATTGAGCCTTCGGACGATCCTCTGTTGGAGCTGCGGGCGGCGATTTATCTGATCAGTGGGCGGCGTCGAAGATCTGCTCCAGCGAGCTAGGGAAGGGAAGCGGCTTTCTGTTTTCGGAAGAGACGGAAGCCGCGTCTTTATGAGGGCCATTGATCTCTGCTGGGAACCTGCTACGCTTAATATTGTGCTGATTACTCCGCTCCAACTCGTCGATGAACCGCTTGAATTCAATGAAGTGATCCCCCAGGGACAGCTGGACTATGCCCCCGAAATCCGGCAGGTTGGTCCGCTGCCGGTGAATGGCGTGGCGGATCTGTTGATCGAGCATCGCAGTTCGAGCTCGCATGTGAACGACATTCGTCTCCGCGCGAACTACAGTGCCGACTTCGAGATTCTCTGTGCCCGGTGCGTTGACCCAGTGAAGGTGCCACTTTCGGGCGATTTTGACCTCATTTTCCGTCCCGAATCGGCTGATGCCGATGCCGGGGAGCGTTCTATTACTGCGGACGAGACCGAAATCGGGTATTATCAAGAGAGCGGTCTTTTGCTGGAGGATGTGGTGCG
>CAZZZG010000179.1:2194-6518 GCA_964658525.1 uncultured Edaphobacter sp. | reverse complement strand
TACTTATTGAACCCACCCACGTGCGGAGGCGTAGACATTTATATGAAGCTAGATTCGATGAAAAGGGTGCTGGGATCGATACGATTTTATCTGAGCGCCGACCTTGTCGGATTTTTGAGCCTCTCGAAGGTCGGCGACGAGAGAGGTAAGCTGTACAACCGCAGGTGAGCGATTTTCCCCGCGGTTTCCAGAATTTCGCCGGGGGCTGAGCGTTCTAGTGAAACACAAAGCGGTTCGGGAGAGTGAATATAAGCTCGAGATAAGAGCCAGATTTCTTTGCAGGCCGCTAGGACCAGACCAGAAACCCGTCAAGCGGAAGGAACAAGGGTTGCTTATGTGTGCGAGCTACTGGTAGGGTGTCACTCGATTGGAAAGATAGGTTCTTCATGAACGATCCGCTGGCAACTTATCTACACGACCATCTTGCCGGCGCTAATCTCGCCATTGAGTTGCTTCGTGCAATGCGTACTAAACATCAAGATGAGCCCATAGGGAGTTTTCTAGATTCCCTTCTCGCTGAGATTGTTGAGGATCGCGACACTTTGAAAGAACTCGCCGAGGAAACAGGAACCGGTCAGAGTACTTTGAAAGAATTGGGTGCCTGGTTATCCGAAAAAGCGAGCCGATTCAAGCTCGGTGATGGTGCTGATGGCCCGTTTGAGGTGTTCGAAGCTCTGGAGTTTCTGTCGCTCGGCATTCTCGGCAAGCTCAGCCTCTGGAGCGCATTGGACGTTGCGGCTCGGTCAGACACACGTCTCGAGGGAGTCGACTTCACCAGGCTCATAGGTAGGGCCGAATCTCAATACGCTGCAGTAGAAAAGCGAAGAATTTCCTGTGCGGAAACCGCATTGAAGCTCGTCAGAACAGCCACTAAAAGGTAGACGTTTGCCGCGATCGTTCCCCGTTCTTTCCCTAACCTTCAACGACCTCACATTGGTGCCTGCGACGAATATTGTCACCGCAGGCTAGAACTTAGCAAGGGGGCCGATTGGTCCTGTTGCTTCTGTCGGCGGTGGAACATGCTGTTCACCCTCTTCGGGCACAGAATCAGGCGACGAGTTCTTTGATAGGCAGGAACACCCGAAAGATCGTGCCACTCTTACCATGCAGGGTGCTGCTCCGGAATTGAATTCTTCCACGATGGTTGTGAATTATCTCTTTTACAATCCAGAGACCAAGGCCATTCCCCTCCGCCTTGCTGCTTTTGAAGGAATCGAACAATGTATCTCTCATCGCCTCGGGTATACCGACACCGTTGTCTGCGACTGTCATGATAGCTTCCTTTTGTCGGAGGATCACTCGGACATGCAGACTGCCGGAGTGCGGAAGCGCATCAATGGCGTTTAGGAGCAGATTCGTGAGGACTTGAAAGATTTCGCCTCGCTTGATCATTGCAATCACAGTCTCGTCGGATCTTGTTTGCACATTGATCCTCTTGCTCGAGATCTTCACACGATGGAGATGAAGCGCTGATTCAGCCAACTCGACCAGATCAATATCTCTGGCTTCGTTGTCTACGCGAATGAACCCGAGGCTCTTGCTGGTGATTTCTCCAAGTCCGCGCAGCTCGTCGTCTGCTATCTCTAAGTACTCAACGGCCTTAGACTCGGAGGGCACCGCACATTTCGCAAGATAGACCAGATTAGTTAGAGCCCCGAGCCGGTTGTTGACTTCGTGCATAGTCGCACCGACCAACCGCCCCGCCAGGGCCAGTTGATGGTGTCTTCGTAAATTGTCTTCGCACGTTTTGAGCTTCTGACTCTGGTCCTGAAAGGAGTCGCGGTGCCAGGTTGCCGAATCCATAGCCTCTAAGAGCGGAATATTGTGTCTCCGGTTGGCCGCCACGACGACTTCGCCTGAGCGATGTATGTCGACCCTTTGATGAGCTGATCAAACCTTATGATTTGACGGTATGAGCCTACTATAACGGACGCTTGCTGCATTATTGGTCTGCTTTGCAGCATTTGCTACAAGTTTCGGTGTGCTCTTTCAGGTCATTGCTCGCACGTTCAACCTGTTCGAGTGCTTCCTTTCTCGCTTCAGGTTCAGGGAGTTTACTTTCGAGCTCCTTTTCGTGCGCAACCGCATCTCGCACTCTTTCTTCTAAACTTTCTTTGTGTCGACAGTTCGGGCGCTCCATGTCGGGTCCTCTTCCGTAAAAGATAGGCCCGCTCTAACGAGCGGGCCTACGTATATTAGACCTATCGCTACTAGTACTTCGTAGAGGTGTGCACTCCCGTCACGGTTTCACGATTATCGAGGACCTCATCTTCCCGTGCCGTCGAGAGTCGCTCGCCATCGGAAATGTTTCCGAAGGTTCCCCGCCCGCCGGCAGTCTCCTTCGAACCTTCTTCGCTAGTGGAAGCGATATCACGAGCTCCCGTTTCTTTGAGAGCTTCCTTTGCGGCATCGATCTGCTCGGAGGTATCGCAGTGGACCGACAACAGTGTGCCCCCGTCTTTCACCGCCCCCTCGTACCGCTTCGCTTCATACTCGGGGATTCCCATGCCCACCAGAGCCCCCACGATGCCCCCTACTGTTCCGCCGATGCCCACACCTGCCAGCGATGCCATGATTGGACCGGCCGCGATGAGAGGACCGACGCCAGGGATGGCCAGTGCACCGATACCTGCCAGCAGACCTAGCGTGCCACCAATAACTCCGCCGGTGGTGACGCCGGTCGCGGTACCCTCTGGCGCCTTTGTCGCTTTCTCATGGGCGAACGCCCGCGTGCTGTCATCGTCTGGGAGAAGTACGGAGATAGCTGAGTTAGTAAACCCTTTAGCAATCAAATGGTCGACGGCGGCTTCTGCTGTCGCTGGGGTTGCGTAGATACCGAATACTGCTGTGTTTTTGTTAGACATATGGTGCTCCTTTTTGTGATGTTTTGAGTTATCCAAGCTCTTAGGGTTTGACCGTAAGCTGATCAGTTACTTTATCCGCGGACACGATGTTTGCCGCCATGGCCGCAACCTTCTCCTTCTCCTCGTCCGACTTCACTGGCCCTTTTAGGGTGACGGATCCGTTGAGAGTGATGATCTTGACATTATGGGCATAGGTCGAAAGCGTCTTATCCGAGGTAATCGCCTTGCGAATCTTAGCTGTTGTCATTCGGTCAGATTGGACATTCGACTGATTGTCGGCAGTTGGCGTCTGATTCTTGTTCTGATTCGAGTTGTCGGGTGCTGTTTGTGAAGTACCAGACTGCGGTACAGGTTGTGAAGCGTTCAGGTGGATGCAGCAGCAGAGTGCGATCGCCGCAGTTGTACGGAGGGCAGTGCTAAGAAGTGTCATGGACTAATACCTTTCGAGTAAGTGAGCTTCCAGCCGCTGGATGAGATGCAGCTCGTTTGCGTCCCGGCAATCGGTCTGATGAAAACCACGACCTACTAGTTGTTCACCGTTTGAACAATTCGCGCCGCCGCTCCTAACGCCTAGAGAGAGACTTGATGGGACCCGCTGTCGGGGCCCTCCACATACGATGGATTTGCATCTGACCTAAGGTACGCAGCAAGCAAATTAAATATTGGAGTCACCCTATGTACCATCATGTAAAAAAGCTGATGTACACCGTCAATATTGGAGAGCCAGACGTGAAGTTTGGCAACATGCTTCTTGAGCAGTTTGGCGGAGCCAACGGCGAGCTGGCCGCCGCTATGCAATACACCATCCAAGGGTGGAATTGCGTCGATGATCTGGCACGACGTGATCTCCTCCTGGATATTGGGACCGAAGAGTTGAGTCACCTGGAGGTAGTCGGTGCTCTCATCCGCATGCACCTGAAACCTCTCAAAACGAACAGAGAGGCGGCTGAAGCGGATCCTCTAGTCACCATTGCTGGAGGAGGAGGAGTAGGTCTATTCGATTCAATGGGGAACGCTTGGACCGCTAACTATTTGAAGATCACCGGTGAGTTGGATGTCGATCTGCGAAGTAATATCGCGGCAGAGTCGAGAGCCAAGATAGTGTATGAGCGTCTAATCGATCACACAGACGATCCGGGCACCATCGACACCCTCCAATTCCTGATGACCCGGGAAATCACCCACATGAAGGCCTTTCAGGCTGCACTCGATAGTTTGGAGAAGTCGCCATTCGCCGTTGGACTTCTGATGCCTACCCCTGGAATCGTGGACGAATACTTCAATGGGTCTACGGGTGACGGGAATGAAGGCGATACCGATATGCGTGGGCCCTGGAACTCGTCCTTCGGACTTCACCCAGTTGAATCGCAGATGGCGGGTGGGAAGGGACTTTCGGTCGGCGATGTTGACGGCAAGATCGATGGCGAAGACCGCGGGAAACAAGATGACGCCCAAAAGGC
>CAZZZG010000179.1:0-2094 GCA_964658525.1 uncultured Edaphobacter sp. | reverse complement strand
GCTGCATGCAGGGTGCATTGAAGTCTACAAGGACGTGGAAGACTTACTTGCGAACTTCGAACGAAGCGCCTTCTACAAGATTTGAGATTAGGAGGCGGCTACAGTTATGAGCATAACGCAACAACTTATCTATTTGTTTGTCCTTGCGATCCCGGTCGCTTCGATTGCGTGGACTATCACGCACGAAGAGGTCATTCGCGAGTTTCGCGAAACCTGTCATACCAAGAGCGCAGAATGTCCGCGCTTGTATCAGCGAAAGTTCTTCTACCTGTTCACTTGTGAGTATTGCTTCAGTCACTATGTCGCTTTGATTTTCCTCGTAATAACTCGGTTTCAGCTTTTATATCCGGATTGGCGCGGATATTTGATCGCTCTGTTCTCTTTGGTTTGGGTCGCTAACGTTTATATGAGTCTTTTTGGCATGATCCGGCTAGATCTCAAGAAAGAGCGGGTTCAGATCGAAAAAAGCGAGGCCACGCAATCGGCATCGCCGTTAAACGGTCGTCTCTGAGGACTCTAAACATCGAAGCAAACGTGGGTTCTACGGAGCCATGCAACGCTGAAGCATAGTATTGCTTCTCATTCGATGGTGCTACTGCGCGGCATGCCGCCCTTGGAGAGTACATGAAAAGATCAACTCAAATAATCTGCTGCGCCGTCCTGAGCTTCGCGTTCGGAATGATGCCCATCAACGCAACAGCGCAAAGCGACGACGACAAGAAGTTCCTAGCCATGGCCGCACAGTCGGACCAAAACGAAATTGCACTAAGCAAATTGGCGGAACAGAAGGCCACGAATCCAGATGTGAAGGCGTTCGCCGAAAAGATGATTGCGGAGCACACGCAGATGACGGCTAGCATGAAGCCGTTCGTCGACGCATGGGGCCTGACGCCGCCAACAGGTCCCGACGCCGATCATCAAAAGGAGTTGGATAAGCTCAATGGGCTCCCGGGCAATGATTTCGACAAGGCATACATGAAAGATATGGTCTCCGATCACACGAAAGCCTTAAGCGCATTCACAAAAGAGGCTAAAGACACCAAAGATGCTAAATTTCGTGCTGCCGTGATTAAGGGGAAGACAGCCGTCGCCGCACACAAAAACATGGCTTATGATCTGGAAAAGAAGCTTTAGCCTCTATCTAAACGACCCGCAGAAAGCCCTCCCGAAGCTGCGAGGGCTCTTTTATTGGTCCCTACACCGAATCCTCAAATCGATCCGAGCGCCACTTGATGGGTTCAATGAATTGAGCGTTTCACTCCATGGTTAAGACGGTACCGTATCCCGTTTCTGACGGTCATTGCATGCGGCTTGAAGTTTCTCTTAGCGGATTTGCAGTTCATCCAACTCAAGGTCGCTCAGATTTTCGATGTCGATCATCTGATCCCTGGCCTTGTCCACTGCGTGGATGAGCTCGTTCAACTTTAGATTGATCGCGCGCGCATCTCTGTTCTGCGTATTTTGGATGAGGAAGACCATAAGAAAGGTAATGATGGTCGTTCCGGTGTTGATCACGAGCTGCCAGGTATCAGAATAATGAAACACCGGACCGGTGGTGCCCCAAATGACAATGACGAGCCCGGCCCCAGCGAATGCCCACTTCGATCCCAGCCAACCCGAGGCCGAGGCAGCGAACCGGCCGAAGCAATCGTTGGTAGTGCGGGTCTTTACTTCGATTGGTGTTTCCTTCATATGCGCTCCCCTGAAACGAAGCCTGCGTCCAGCAATGCTGGTCTATCGAGATAGCGCTACTCTACATTAGTTTTCTCTGAGATCCCGGTAGGCATTTGCCTCTCGGATCCGCGTCTCAGGATTCGTGCCGCGATCGCCCGGCCATCTAAACCCTTCTCGGCGGCATCGCACGGAGCACGGGGTAGATATGCCAAGCGCCGGAATACCAGTCAGAAGTTTTGGGAAATCTAATGTGAAGATCTCCGCTCTCGGCCTTGGTGGGCATCACCTGGGAGCTGCGAAAGACGAGCCGACTGCCGTTCGTCTGGTTCATCGAGCGGTAGACGGCGGCATAAGCTTCTTCGACTGCTGCTGGGAATACAACCGAGGCAAATCGGAAGATTGGTTAGGTAAAGGCCTGAA
>CAZZZG010000178.1:0-6524 GCA_964658525.1 uncultured Edaphobacter sp. | reverse complement strand
TGCGGCTCTTTCATTTTTCCCGCACCATCAGCAAGGAGAGGCAATGACGTCCACCGAACCGCAAACCGAATCCCAGACCCAAACCAAGTCCCAATCCGAACCCATGACCGAAGCCCCAACCCACCTCAAACGTCTCGTCCTCACCGGCTTCATGGGAGCAGGCAAGTCCACCATCGGCCGCCTCCTCGCCGCCCGCATCGGCTGGAACTTCCTCGACCTCGACGCCCACCTCGAGTCCCGCACCAACGCCACCATCCCCCAGCTCTTCGAGCAGCACGGCGAAGCCCGCTTCCGCCGCCTCGAATCCACCGCCCTCGCCTCGGCCCTCGGCTACAGCAACATCGTCCTCGCCCTCGGCGGCGGAACCCCCGAAGACCTCACCAACCGCCTTCTCCTCGAGCAAACCCCCGCCACCTTCACCATCTTCCTCGACGCACCCTTCCCCACCCTCTTCGACCGTTGCATGCTTCAGGACATCGCCCGCCCCGTCCTCGCAGACCCCGCCACCGCCCAACTCCGTTTCGAGCGCCGCCATCCCCTCTACCGTCGCATGGCAGGCCTCACCATCGCCACCTCCGACCAGACTCCAGCCCAGACCGTCGACGCTCTGCTCCTCGCTCTGTCAAAAAAATAGGATCCACACCGGCCAGACCTTTGACCTTCCACCGGAGGCGCGTACTTTGCCGCAGCGGCTAACCTTGCACCTGTACACAACTCCCACGACTCAAACTCCACACTCCCGCACCTGAGCAATAGAAGCGCACACTTTCTGCATCTCACACGTCAGCACCCACAGGAGAACCCGGCTGACCAACACTGCGCCTGAAGACCTCACCCCTCACGAAAAACGGACGCGCGACGAAGTCCACGGCAACATCCTCTTCGTCTTCGCCATCATCCTCCTGCTCGCCCTCGCCTGGACCCTCAAAAAAGAGCTGCTGATCCTCTACGTCAGCGCCCTCTTCGCCGTCGTCCTCACGCCCGCGGTCACCCGCATCCGGCAGTGGAAGATCCGCAACTACCGCCCCTCCCGCGGCGTAGCCATCGTTCTCTTAATCGCCATCGTCGCCCTCGTCTTGGCCGTCTTCTTCACCACCGGCCTCCCGCCCGTTCTCAGCGACCTCCGCAACTTCTCCGCCGAACTCCCCCAGCGCATCCCCGAGATCGTCTCCCGCGTCAAAAAGCTCCCCTTCGCCGACAAGCTCGGCATCGACTCCTTCGCCCAGCGCGCCGCCGGTGCCTTCGACGCCACCGCCAGCTATCTCTTCACCTCGCTCCCCCTCTGGCTCTCCCACGTCTTCGACATCCTCACCGCCGCATTCCTCTGCATCTACTTCATGCTCGAAGGCGAGCACGCCTTCCACTTCTTCCTCTCGCTCTTCCCCGGCCCCCAGCGCCACCGCCTCAACAACACCCTCAAAAAAGCCGAGCGCAAGATCAGCAAGTGGCTCCTCGGCCAGGGCCTCCTCATGCTCGTCCTCGGAGTCTCCAGCACCATCGTCTTCGGACTCCTGCACGTGCGCTACTTCCTCCTCCTCGGCTTCCTCATGGGCCTCTTCAACATCATCCCCATCGCCGGCGGAGTCATCACCATCGTCATCGCCGCAGGTGTCGCCGCCCTCGACTCCTGGACCAAGATGGCCGGCGTCCTCATCTTCTACGCCATCTACGTCAACCTCGAAAACGCTATCCTCACCCCTCGCATCATGCGCTCGAGCGTCAATCTCATGGGCCTCACCGTCCTCGTCGCTCTGCTTTTAGGAACCGCCCTCGCCGGCATCGTCGGCGCTCTCGTCTCCGTCCCCACCGCCGCCCTCATCACCGTCTTTCTGGAGGAGTACGCCGTCCACAAGGACTGACTCACCCTCTCCTACAACTCTTGTGGTACGAAACCCCGCATTCCCACTCCCATCAACGCTTACCGAAACCGCATCTAGGTGATTACGTAACTTTCTGGCTCTTTTAACCTTCTGAAAACCAATCTCCCTTGCTATTCTCATCGCAGTGTCCGACCTCAAGTTCGCCCAACCCGCTCGAAGTAACCTCCTGGCACCGGTCCTGTTGGCGTTTTTGATCCTGGGCATTACCCTCGCCCTGGCCATACGCTTCACCCCACGCAAAACTGCGGACCTCGACATCGTCCACACCGCCGTCTATCCCGCCCACACCGTCTTCAAAGGGGAATCCATCCTCGTCGGCCACGACCAGGCACGCGACGACCTCTACGTCCTCACCACCCTGCGCGTCACCGACGGCCTCAGCCTCCCCCTCTTCCTCAAGGACTTCACCGCCACCCTCACCACCGGCGACGGCCAGGAGATCACCACCAGCGCCGTCGAAAAAGACGACATCGCCAGCGTCTACTCCGCCTTTCCCGCCCTCAGGCCCCTCGCCTCCGAACCCCTCCTCCGCGAGACCATGATCAACCCCGGCCAGTCTGCCCAGGGCATGATCCTCCTCCACTTCCCCGTCAATCAGCAAGTCTGGGACCATCGCCGCACCGCCGTCCTCAACGTCGACCTCTACCACCAGGGCCAGCAGGGCGTCATGATCAGCCGCGCCAGCGAAGCCATCCCCAACTCCACCACCAACAAACTCGCCAACTAGCCTTTCCCACGGGCCGCAACCCAAAACCGTAAACTGTACTCATGACCCGTCGTCGCTGGATCGCTGACCGTTGGACCGCCACCACCGCATCGCTCACCGGCGACCAGGCCGCTCACCTAGCCCGCGTCCTCCGCGCCGAGCCCGGCCAGATCTACGACGTCGTCTCCAACGGCTTCCTCCACCGCGCCGAGATCCTCAGCGTCTCCGAAGCAGAAGTCCTCTTCACCCTCCACGAAGAGCTCGAATCCGACGCCGCTCTCCCGCTCCATCTCCTCCTCGCCGTCTTCAAGTTCGACCACATGGAGTGGGCCATCGAAAAGGCCACGGAACTAGGCGTCGCCCGCATCACGCCCATCCTCGCTCGCCGCACCGAAAAGCACCTCACCCAGTCCGCGCTCAAGCGCTCCGAACGCTGGCGCCGCATCGCCCTCGAAGCCAGCAAGCAATCCCGCCGCACCGATATCCCCGAGATCGCCGATCCGGCCCCCCTGAAATCCGCCTTGGAAATCGAAAGATCCCCAGTCCGCATCCTCCTCAGCGAAATCGAGCAAGCCCTCACCATCTCCGCCGCCTTGGATAACTCAAACCCAAGCGCTAATGACTGGAGGATCTCCACCCGCACCAAGGAAGGCGAAGCACTTCACTCCTCCAACGTTCGCTCAGCGGTTTCTAACGCAAGCGACACGGCCCTCGCCCTGGCCATTGGTCCCGAAGGCGGCTGGACCCCCGAAGAGATGTCTCTCTTCACCCAGCATCAATGGCAACCAGTAACCCTCGGCCCCCGCATCCTCCGCGCCGAAACCGCCGCCATCGCCGCCATCGCAATCGCCTCCACCCATCTCCTCTAATGGGCTCAAACAGCGGCCAGCAGAAGATGCTCAACTATCCGTGCCTATGCGCCATCTTCTCCCCCGCCATCATCCGCAACATCGCCGGCCCACCCGTCCGCAGAAACCTCACCACCAGCAAAGCCGCCAACACCAGAAATCCAATATTCAACCACGTCGTGTAGTTCCACGAGATCGCCTCCTCCATCACCCTCGCGTTCCGCTCCTGCGGAATCAAATGCAACGCACCGAACACCAGCTCCACAAGCAGCGCAGCCCCCGCCATCGCAACATAAAACGTAACCAACAAAAACGCGCTCATCTTCCATCCGTAGTACTTGCGATAGATATTCAGGATCGGAAGAATAATCAAATCGGCAAATAGAAACGCCACCACCCCGCCAAAGCTGATCCCTCCATTCCACAGCACCGCCGCCAACGGAACATTTCCCACCGAACACACAAACGAAACCACCGCAACCACCGGCCCAATCAAAGGCCCCCAGAGCTTCGCCAGCAACGGGTGCGCCTCAAAGAAAAACACCTGCCAGAAATGTTTCGGGACCCACGCCGCCAGCGCCCCCGCTATCAGCAACCCACCCACAAGATCCATCCACAGCGAAGCCCAATCCATCACGAAGAAGTGGCTGATCGCCGTCCTTCCCTCCTGCGAGGTAGCCCGCTCCCACAGCGTCCCTTCATGCAAACTCATATCCATCGCAGCATGGCCTTCCATGCGCCCTTGCACTCCCAGCTCCGCCTGCCGCTGCGCCTCCTCCACCAATGGCCGCGGAAGAAACATCCGAAACAGCACCACCAGCACCCATATCATCAGCGGCCCACCCACAAACTCCGCCGCCGTAAACCGCCACCCCATCAGCACCGCGAGCAGGATCCCCAACTCAATCACCAGATTCGTCGAAGCAAATTGAAACGCCATCGAAGACGTGAAATTCGCGCCCTTCCGAAACATCGATCTCGCCAGCGCCACCGCGGCATAAGAGCACGAAGAACTCGCCGCGCCCAGCCCGCAAGCCTTCACAATCGTCCCCGCCCTGTCATCCGGCAGCAGACGCGACATCTCCTCCTTCGACACCACTGCCTGCACCACCGCCGAAAGAAGAAACCCAAGAATCAGCGCCCACAAAATCTCCCACGCCATCGTCAACGCCATCGCCACCGCATGCCAGATCGCAAGAACCATGCCACCCTCCGACGCAGCCCTCACCGCTATAGCTCACAATCGAGAAGAATCGCGCTCGTCTCGCCTCTTCATCACATTCAATAGCAACAGATCGACGACCGCTGCCACGACAAACGGAATACTTGCAACCAACCAATGTCCGCGAAGACTCGATCGATTGATCGCACAAAACAGCGCCAGCAAAATCTCTACTGCGGTCACCGCAAGAAAAGACCATCCAAATTTATAGCGGTTCCATGTACTCCACGAATGGGCGTCATCCAGGCTGACTAAAATCGCAGCGTTCCCAGCTTCACTCGTTCCCTCAGCTAACTCCGTGGCAACAGCAAAACTAATCTCGCCGTAGTGCCACGCCAACGTGGATCGTTGCAAATAAAAGAAGAGCGCCGCTGTCACAAGGCCGGCGATAGCCGCCAGCACAAAAGGATAAGAAAACTCCTGAAGCTGTCCAACGAAGGAGGAGGCCCCATCAGCCTTACCCCCCAAAACTCTATCGAATGCGACTCCGCCCACAGCAACACAAAAAGCAGACAGAATCCCTTCGATCGTCATCTCCTTGTCGAGATAGTCCAGATAGGGCTTCGCGACGTCGGCGACCGAAGGATCTGCCATTGCTGCACTCCGCGTATCAAGCTGACTAGCTGGCCTAGCTGAAGATATCCTTCACCTTATCGAACAACCCACGCGACGTCGGCGTATTCTCCACCACCATCGTCTCGCTCAGCTGCTTCAACAAGTCTCGCTGCTGCTTATTCAGCTTGCCCGGCGTCTGCACGCGAATCTCCACGATCAGGTCACCCTTCCCATGCGAGTTCAGATGCGGCACGCCCTTGCCCTTCAGCTTGAACGCCTTCCCACTCTGCGTCCCCTCGGGAATCTTGATCGTAGCTGCACCCTCAAGCGTTTGAATCTCGAGCTCCGTCCCCAGCGCCGCCTGCGGAAACGAGATCGGCATCACGCAATGCAGATCATCGCCATCGCGCTCGAAGAACTTATGCGCCTTCACGCTCAGCACAACATACAGATCACCCGCAGGCCCGGCGAACTTACCCGACTCGCCCTCACCCTGGTAGCGTATCCGCGTATCCTGCTCCACGCCCGCCGGCACCTTCACCAGAATCGTGTGCTCTGTACTCACGCGCGTTTCGCCCTGGCACGTCTTGCACGGGTCAACGATCAGCGTTCCCGTCCCTCCGCAAACCGAGCAGGTCCGCGCCACCGAAAAGAATCCCTGCTGAAATCTCTGCTGCCCGCGCCCACCGCACTGCGTACAGGTCACCGGAGACTTACCCTTCGCCGCACCGGAGCCCTTGCAATCGGTGCAGGTCTCCATCCGCCGAATGGTGATCTCCTTCTCCTTGCCGAAGACCGCCTCCTCGAACTCGAGCTTCATGTCGTACCGCAGATCGCGTCCACGCTGCACCCGCGAAGCCTGCTGACGCCCATTCCCGCCCATGTTGAACATCTCGCCGAACAGATCGCCGAAGATATCCCCCAGGTCCTGCGCATTGCCGCTAAACCCACCGCCAAACGGACCACCGGCTCCACCGCCGCCGTTCTGAAACGCAGCATGGCCAAACCGGTCGTACGCCGCGCGCTTCTCCGGATCGCTCAACACGGAGTAAGCCTCGCCGCACTCCTTGAACTTTTCCTCTGCTGCAGGATTGTTCGGGTTACGGTCCGGGTGATACTGCATCGCGAGCTTGCGATACGCAGTCTTCAACTCCTGGTCGTTCGCATCTCGCGAAACACTCAATACTTCGTAGTAATCAACCTTCGTCACGTTTGCCGTCGCCATGTCCCTGAAATCTCTTTCTAATCTATCGCCAAAACCTTGCCAAAGTCGTCGCCGTTGCGTCCGCAGTTGCAGTTGCAGTTGCCGTTGC
>CAZZZG010000177.1:3350-6561 GCA_964658525.1 uncultured Edaphobacter sp. | reverse complement strand
CTTTGGTGCCGAAGGGGGGACTCGAACCCCCACACCCTTGCGAGTACATGGACCTGAACCATGCGCGTCTGCCAATTCCGCCACTACGGCACGGTGTCATTCGCTCCGCCTGGATGGCCGGAACACGCTAACCGCGAGCTTTTAGTTTTACAAACGCAGCCGCCGATGTCAATGCGCGCAGGGTCGCGGTGAACGCATTTAACTGATCGCGGATACCTATGCGAAGACGGTTCTGTGCATCTAAGTTCTGAACAGCGAATCGAGATTGCGAGTCTTCTCCCCAAGAAGCGCGTCTAGACCTGAAAGAAGGACTGACACTCTTATCATGGACGAACTGAAGATCTCCTCACCAGGTGCGAACGTAGACAGAATTCCTGAAGACATCTCGGTCGAGATGCGTAAGATCGCTCACGACCTAAGCAATGCGCTTGAGGTCATCGTGCAGACGAGTTATCTACTCGGCACGGCAGATCTGAAGGAACCTGCGTCGGAGTGGCTGCGCATGCTTGATGGCGGCGTGGAAAAAGCGATGAAGCTGAATCAGTCGCTGCGAAGCTACATCAAAGATCATTCCTCACATTAGTCGGAGAGCGCGTGGACCTGCTGATTCAGGATCAGGTTCAGTGATCAGGTGCGGCGTCGTGCCGGCTTGGATTTGAGGGCGGTCTTCGTCACTTTTTTTACAGTAGCTTTCTTTGCGACAGGCTTCTTCTTGATGGCCGTCTTCGCGGGCGCGAGCTTCTTGGGCAGAGTCCGCTTGACTGCCTTCTTGACGACAGCTTTTTTGACGACTGCTTTCTTCTTCACAGCTGGTTTAGCCGGAGGCTTCGCGGCCGGTTTAGCCGGAGGTTTCGCGGCGGTAGTCGGCAGGCCGAGCGCAGCCAGTTTTCTCTCATGTGAGGCGATCAGGTCTTCGATCTGCTGAAGGAGGATGCGGGTGTGCATGGGCTTGACCAGGAGTTTGTCAGCGCCCATCTCCTGCCAGTCCTCTTCTGCCACTGGGAAAGCTGTCAAGAGTGCGACCGCCGGATGATAGTTTGCCGAACGCGCCGCTTTGATAACTTCGACGCCGGCGACGTCGTGCTCCATACGCATATCGGTGATCAACATCTGATACTCGCGCGTGTGCAGCTTCGAGACGCCCTCGCGTGCTGAGGCGGCTGTATCCACATCAAAGCCGCTGATCTCCAAAACGGCCTTCAGGGTCAGCAGGACTGGCACTTCATCATCGACCAAAAGAATACGGCGTCTCATTCGGTTCCTTTCTGGTGCTTCGGAGCAAACATACATGATTGGAGGGCCGATTCCAAAGTTGGCCTTCGTTGAGGCAACAAGGGCCTGCTCGTGATGGCCAAGTCCGCGTCGCTGGCTTCGAGGACTTCATGTGTGAAGTGGTATACTTCACGTTGCGGTGCAACCTTTCTCGAGATTTGCATCTAAACCCTAAACAACGCATAGCGGGTAAGAAGAACCTGCTGTGGAGGCGACTTATTCCACCGATTGATAAACGTTCCGCCAAGTCTTTTATCCGCACAAACGAACGCATCCGCGCCCGCGAGATTCGCGTTATCGACGAAAATGGCGAACAGCTCGGCGTCATGGCTCCTTTCGACGCTCTCAAGATGGCCAGGGAACGCTCCCTCGACCTGGTAGAGATCTCCCCCAACGCCGTCCCCCCCGTCTGCAAGATTCAGGACTACGGCAAATACCTTTACGAGAAGGACAAGAGCGAGCGCGCTGCCAGGAAGAAGCAAAAGGTTATCGTCATCAAAGAGGTCAAGTTCTCTGTGACGGTAGACGAGCACGACTACCAGACCAAGAAGAACCAGGCCGTGCGGTTCCTGGGAGAGGGCGACAAGGTCAAAGCGTCGCTTCGGTTCAAAGGCCGGCAGATGGCCCATCGCGACCTCGGGTACAAAATTATCAACCGCCTCATCCTTGATATCGGCGACGCGGGTCTAGTCGAGTTCATGCCCCGAATGGAAGGCACAACCCTTCATGCGATTTTGGCGCCATCAAAAAAGGTGGAGGCAGCTCCAAAAAAAGCTGCTTCTTCAGCCCCTCCGGCTGCGGGAACCAAACCTGCAGAGCCTGCAGTTCCCACCCCAGCTCAGGCGTGATAAAGCACCCATTTCGCTTCATCTCTAAGGCGAAGTGGGTGCGCAAAACATTTCTACACGAGGAAACGAGCCAGGAATCGGGCGGCGATGTTTGCGCCCGTCAAGTCCACATATCTGGCCGACTATTTTTGGGTGGATCTAAGCGCGAGTTTCCCCCGGCGCTACACCCCTAATTATTGCAATTCCCTCAGGTTACAGCTTCCAGGTTTTGATCACCTTAGACAGAGCGGCACATAAGCAAGCGCGTCTTCTCAAAGACTGGCCTTCGTCCGTATTTACGTCAGGTTTTCGGATCTTGACCCGCGCATCAACCATATTTGCGCGAGTAGAAGCATTACTTTAGTAATACGAACTGTTTAATACTTCTGTATATCATTGATTACATTAGACTTAGTTCAGTTTGTATCCTATTGTTACATCATCTGGTTTGTCCAGAGAAATCTTTTTACACGAATACAACTTTGGGGGTATCTCCTTATGAAACATATCGTTCGCGCGTTTGTCGTCGTCCTCGTCCTCACCGGTGCAGTCGCCACAACCCACGCGTCCAACACCTCGACGAAAAACCAGATTGCTGCCAGCCGCGTCAGCATGTTGCCCATTCCCAGCTGCCCACCAAACGATCCGAACGCCTGCGGCATGGGAACTCGCTGATCTTCTGTCAAGAAAT
Organism: uncultured Edaphobacter sp.; assembly: GCA_964658525.1. Lineage (GTDB taxonomy): Bacteria > Acidobacteriota > Terriglobia > Terriglobales > Acidobacteriaceae > Edaphobacter. The sequence goes on along the minus strand of CAZZZG010000177.1, from coordinate 3,771 downwards.
TCTAATCTCTATCAAAATCAACGCTTTACAACATAAGGGGTCCCTAGATATGAAGCACATCGTTCGCGCATTTGTCGTCGTCCTCGTCCTTACGGGTGCAGCCGCCACTACCCAGACCTCCAGCGCCTCCACAAAGAACCAGGTTGTTGCCAGCCGTGTCAGCATGTTGCCGATCCCCAGCTGCCCACCGAACGATCCCAGCGCCTGCGGGATGGGAACTCGCTAAATCTCACATTAGTCAAAGGTCCATCTCAACAAAAACAACAACTTGCAAGACAAGGGTCCCCATAAAATGAAGCACATCGTTCGCGCATTTGTCGTCGTCCTCGTTGTCACCGGCGCAGCCGCCACCACCCAAACCTCCACCGCCTCCACAAAGAACCAGGTTGTTGCCAGCCGTGTCAGCATGTTGCCGATCCCC
>CAZZZG010000177.1:0-3250 GCA_964658525.1 uncultured Edaphobacter sp. | reverse complement strand
CGCCTCCACAAAGAACCAGGTTGTTGCCAGCCGTGTCAGCATGTTGCCGATCCCCAGCTGCCCACCGAACGATCCCAGCGCCTGCGGAATGGGAACTCGCTGATTACAATCTGCAATTTAGTGCATGTTTGGCGTAATAAATTCCTTGTATCGGCTCCTGTAATAAGCTAGCCTGTGCTAGTCATAACAGGACGGCGCTCATGACTAGCTTTATAACAAGTTTGACCGGGCACATGGAGTACCTTGAGCCAGTTCTTTGCGGCATGCTCATTTTCTTCCTTGTTCGCAGCAAAACCGTACGCAATTTCGGATTTCTTGTCGCGCTTCTTGGTGTGCGACTGGCATGCTCTGCCATCTGCCTGCCGCTGATCTACCTAAGTCGGCACACGATTGAAAGGCATCTGGCTTATCAGGTTTATTTCTACGCCTACTGGATAGGTTACGCACTGGAGGCGATCCTCTCGCTGCTTGTAATCTATAGCATTTTCAAGCTGGCGATGGCCCCACTTAAAGGCCTCCAGACATTGGGGATGTTGGTGTTTCGCTGGGTCGCTGCCATTTCGGTTGCGGTAGCGATTGGGGTAGCGGTCACCCCGCACCTCTCCGGCATCAACTTTATGGTTGCCATGATCACGCAGCTTCAGCAGACTTCAAGCATTCTTACCCTGTGTCTGCTTCTGTTTGTGTGCTTTGCCATACGGCCTATGGGGCTTTCCTACCGCAGCCGGATCTTCGGTGTCAGCCTGGGTCTTGGAATGATGGCGACCGCTAGCCTGATCGATTCGGCGTGGTTGGCTCATAGCCCAAACATGTATTCCACGGTCAGCTTTATCAATGGGCTGGTTGTCGGATTGACTCTGCTCACCTGGTCGGCTTACTTCGCGTTCCCCGAACCGAAGCGCCGCATCATCACACTTCCAACCACCTCCCCGTTCCTTCGCTGGAATCAAATTTCGATGGCTCTGGGCGACGATCCTGGACACGTGGCTGTCGGTGGGATTCCACCGGAGCTCTTCGCGCCGGCTGAGTTGGAAGTCATGCGGCGTGCCTCTGTAAAGATGACAGCGGGTTCGATCGAGGCATCGGCACCAGCGCATTCTCTCTCGGCTTAGAACGAACGGCCTTACCGGTTCTTCCGGAGAATATCGAAAAACGCACAAGTGAAAAGGCCATCCCAATCGGGATGGCCTTTTCACTGCTTGTATGGTTCGAGCTTAGTCGCGCTCAGACTCAGAGCGCTTCCAGTTGATCAGGTCGCCCAGCGTGGTGCTGCTGCTGTTGCCCGACGAGGAGGAGGAAGACGAACCGGAGTTGTTGCCCTTGGGCGACTTCTCGCGCTCCTTGTAGCTCTCGACCTCTGCGCGGCTGGCTTCTTCGCCGACTGCACGGATGCTGAGACCGACCTTCTTCTCTTCCTGGTTCATCTTGACGATCTTGAACTCGTGCTCCGAGTCCACATCCATCGAGACTGGCTTACCCTCGGCATCGATCGCCTCGGAGACGTGGCAGAGGCCCTCGACTCCTTCAGCAATCTCAACGAAGGCACCGAATTGAGCCGTACGCAGGATCTTGCCCTTGATGACATCGCCAACGCGGTGCTGGGCGAAGAACGTATCCCAGACATCCGGCTGAAGCTGCTTGACGCCAAGCGACAGGCGGCGATTCTCAGGCTCAACACCCAGAACGATCGCGCGAACCTTCTCGCCCTTCTTCAGGACTTCCGAAGGATGCTTGATGCGCTTGGTCCAGCTCAGGTTCGAGACGTGTACCAGGCCGTCGATTCCGTCCTCGATCTCGATGAAGGCACCGAAGTCGGTAAGGTTGCGAACGCGACCCTCGATGATGGCACCCGTCGGGTACTTATCTTCGAGCTGCTCCCAGGGGTTGTCCTGCAGCTGCTTCATGCCGAGCGAGATGCGGCGGTCATTCGGATTGACGCTGAGGATGATGGTGTCGACCTCGTCGCCGGGCTTGACCATCTTCGACGGATGCTTCATCCGCTTGGACCAGGTCATCTCGGAGACGTGAACGAGGCCTTCGATTCCCTGCTCCAGCTCAACGAACGCGCCGTAGTCGGTAACCGACAGAACGCGGCCGCGAACCTGCGCACCGATCGGGTAACGCTCGGTGGCGTCGAGCCATGGGTCAGGCGTCAGCTGCTTGAAGCCAAGCGAAACGCGCTGCTTATCCTTGTCGAACTTCAACACCTTCACCTGGATCTCGTCGCCAACATTGACGAGGTCGCGGGGATGGGTGAGGCGGCCCCAGCTCATGTCGGTGATGTGGAGCAGGCCATCAAGGCCGCCCATATCGACGAATGCGCCGTAGTCGGTAAGGTTCTTCACGGTGCCGGTGAGAACGCTGCCCTCTTCCAGAGTGGCGAGAGTGACGGACTTCTTCGCGTTCTGGTCTTCTTCAAGAAGCTCTTTGCGGCTGATGACAACGTTGCCGCGCTTCTTGTTGAGCTTGATGACGCGGACTTCGATCTCGGTGCCGATGTAGCCGTCGAGATTACGGACGGGACGGACTTCGACCTGCGAGCCGGGAAGGAACGCCTTGATGCCGATGTCAACGGTGAGACCACCCTTGACGCGGCTGAGGACCATGCCTTTGACAGGGGTCTTGTCGTTCGCCGCCTGCTCGAGCTTGTCCCAGACCTTGTGACGGAGAGCCTTGTCATAGCTGACCAGGTATCCGCCTTCGGCTTCCTCGCGCTCCACGACAACTTCAACCGTGTCACCTGTCTGGAACTTCGAGACACCATGGATGTCCAGAACCTGTTCCAGCGGGATAAGACCTTCAGACTTAAGCCCGATGTCGACAACAACATGCTTGTCGGTGATCTTGACGACGGTGCCAGTGACAATGACCTCTTCTGCGGTCAGGTTCTGGGCAGCGGCGGACTCGGCAGCTTGCTCGCGATCAAAGTTCGCAAGGGCGGCAGCAAAGTCAGCAGCGTCGTAGTTCAAATCATCGTCAGACTCGTCGGCTGCAGCGGTCACCGTGGCTACGGTTCCGTGGTCTGCAATCTGGTGAGCGGCGGCAGCAGGTGCAACATGCTGTGCAGCTACACTTGACGCGTCGTGGGCGGTCTCATGCTGTTGGGTTGAGGTGGATTCAGAAGACAGGTCTGTGTGAGCCGCTGTCGCTTCGGGCGCTAGGACTTCCGTTTCGGTGGTCAGGGGTTTGCTCTCGTTGTGGTCAGGATTATGGTTTTCTACCATGGTGAATGCGGACTCCGGGATCCAAG
>CAZZZG010000176.1:0-6862 GCA_964658525.1 uncultured Edaphobacter sp. | reverse complement strand
TGAGGACCTTGCGGACCTTGGCGACCGGGATGTCCATGCGACGGGCGATCTCTTCCGAGGAGGCTTCGCGGCCAAGCTCCTGCACGAGCTGACGGCTGGTGCGGATGAGCTTGTTGATGGTCTCGATCATGTGCACCGGGATACGGATGGTGCGGGCCTGGTCTGCGATGGCGCGGGTAATGGCTTGACGGATCCACCAGGTGGCGTAGGTCGAGAATTTGTAACCACGACGGTACTCGAACTTATCGACGGCCTTCATGAGGCCGATGTTGCCCTCCTGAATGAGGTCGAGGAACTGGAGGCCGCGGTTGGTGTACTTCTTCGCGATGGAGACGACGAGTCGAAGGTTAGCTTCGATGAGTTCGCGTTTGGCGCGCTCGGCGTCCATGTCGCCCTGGATCATCTCGCGTTGGGTGCGCTTGAGGTCGGCGATGGAGATGCCGGCGTCGGCTTCAACGCGCTCGAGGTCCGTACGGCAGTTCTTCTGCTGACGGCGATACTCTTTGCGCAGCTCTTCGGACTTCGAGGCTTCGTGCTTGGTCTCGAGGGTCTTGATCTGGCGCTCGAGGGTGCGCATGGCGTCAACGGTCTTGTTGACCTTGTCGAGGAGGCGCTTCTTTTCGCCGTTGGTGTACTTCAGCTCGCGAACGATACGATTGATGTAGACGTGCTCGCGGCCGATGAGCCAGCGCGTCTTGCGAAGCTCCTTGGCCTTAGCCTTGGCGTCCTTGCCGACGGGTGCTTCGAGCTTTTCTTCGAGGGCGTGCAGCTTCTTCTGGTGCTTGACGATGACGTCGATGCGGCCGGCAGTGGCGCGGACACGAGCCTGCAGGATCTCTTCGGTGAGCTCTTCTTCGTCGAAGGTAACGACTTCCTTGATGTTGCGAACGCCGCGGCGAAGGTCTTCGCCGAGACCTACGATCTCTCGGATCACGATGGGCGAGCGCGAGATGGCCTTCATGACGCGGAGCTGGCCGCGCTCGATGCGCTTTGCTATCTCGACTTCGCCTTCGCGCGTTAGCAAGGGGACGGTACCCATCTCGCGGAGGTACATGCGGACGGGGTCGTTGGTCTTCTCGAGCGTGCCGGGCGAGAGGTCGAGCTCTACGTCGTCGGACTCTTCACCGGCTTCGGGCTCGTATTTGTCGCGGCCACTGGCGCGCTCTTCCCCCGAGAGGACGTCAATGCCCTGTGTGTTGATGGTGGTGAGAAGGTCATCGAGGTCGTCGGGGGTGGTGATATCGCCTGGGAGGAGGTCATTGACCTCGCCATAGGTGAGATAGCCTTTTTCTTTCCCGGTATCGATGAGCTTGTCTATATCGTCTTCGTACTTGTCAATTTCTTCAGCCACGGCTGTGCGCACTCCTGCGAAAGATTCTGATAATTGGGATGCCGCTGGTGGTAATTGTGGTATTCAAGCGGATTGATCCCTTGGTTGTAGCGTAATGGGCAGGGAGCAGATTGCGGTTTAGACCGCTTTGGCAAGCCCGATTGACTCTATAAAGAGTCTGGGCATTCGAAGGCACACGTCCCCAGCGAATCACAGGATACCACAATAGTTAGACGCTTTCAGAGGAAAAAAGATTCGGCGAAGCGTCCCGAAGTGGTTCTCCTTCCATACCATTCTGATGCCGAGGACAGCGGCGCAGGTGAATATCTTTGCCGGCGGAGCCGTAGTCATGATGACAATGGCTGCAACGTAAATGGTAGATGGTTTGGCCGGGGAACGATTCTGAGGGGAATCCTGTTCGGGAGATGACGATTTGGCCGTGCTTGTTCCTGTATCCGGGGGTGGTGCTCTGAAAAATGGTCATTTTTTGGGCGGGATAGTGATGCAAATTGCAGATTGTTGGCCTTGTTGATTATGTTTTTGTCGGGATCCACAGGTTTAGCTTTCGAAGCCGGGTTTTGAGCGGCGAATTCGAGCCAAGAGGGAAGCTGGGCGAAGCGATGCCGGGTACTGGAACATACTTGCCAGGAAGTCTGGCACGGTGTCGTGGGCGATGCGCAGGCAGGCCGGAACCACGTAAAGGTTCATTACGATCTCGTTGATGAGGAGCGAGGCGGCAGCTCCATAAAGGCCATAGGCTCGCGCGAGGACGTAGCAGAGGACGCACGCGACGCTTGTACCAAGGATGTAGTAGGTGGCAAGGCGCTGGTGCTGGTTGGTGGAGGTCATCAGTGTGCCGCTGGTGGACCAGAGCGCGTAGAGGACGACGACGACGAGAAGAATGCTGAGGAGGGGACGGCTCGGGGGAACGTGGCCTCCGGTCCAATGCACAAGGAACCATGGGCCGAAGCTCAGCATGACGAAGACCAGGACCAGGGCGACGAGAAGGGCCAACTGGCAGGCGCGACGCAGCAAGGTGCGAGTGAGTTCGAAGTTCCCTGCTCCGAAGGCGATCGACATCTCCGGTTCGAAGGTGTTGTTGACCATCTGGACCATCTGGAGAGCGACGCGGGAGACGGTTCGTGCGGTGCTGAAGATGACGACATCGGTGGGTCCTAGAGCGTATCCGACTGCCAGGAGGCTGCCTTGAAGGCTGAGTGCGTTGCCGAGCGGGAATCCCATGTAGGCGAAGGCGGGGCGGGCGAGCTTGCGAATCTCGGCGATGCTGGCGTGCTGCCATCCGTATTCGATCCATGGGATGTCGCGGCGGACGAGGATGCAAAAAAAGATGGTGATGGCCACGTTGACCCCGGCAAAGACCAAAGCCGTCATGCGTGCGCCTGCGCCGAGTATGACGGAGGCGATCATGCAGCCAAAGGCGAACAGGGAAAACATGTTCTTGAGGAAAGTGCCGTAGGGGTAACGGCCGATCGCGCGGTAGGCGGATTGCAGGAGCTGCTCGAGTTGGCCGAGGAGGACAGAGACGCCGAGGTAGAAGATGATCCACTTTGTGTCGGCCTCACCCAGCGTCGTGAGCTTGAGGAGGCGGGAGGCTGGGAGGTAGTAAAGGGTTCCGGAGAGGAGGACGATCGTCGCTGTACAGATAATGGCGATGAGCCACCAGCAGCTCTGGAAGATGCGGAGGGCGGCGGCGCGGTCGCCGCGGGCCACCAGCATGGTCATCTCGTTGCCGGCGACAGAGCCGAAGCCGACGTTGCTGAAGCTGAGGTAGGCGGGGATGGAGTTGACGATCATCCACTCGCCGTAGAGTGGGACGCTCCAGAAGTGGAGGAAGACAGGGATCTGAACGAACTGGATGACGGTCGAGGAGAGTTTCCCCACCCAGTTGGTCAGGAAGCCGAGCATCAGTCTTCGCTTTGTGGATACGTCCATCGTCATAACGGAGGTTTATTTCTTAGATACAGAGCAAGTCTACTTTCTTATAACCGTTGGTCTAGCAGGAGTTCCTGAGAAATCGAAAGCCGCTTATTGTTCGCGTAGTTTTCGGTCGATTTGGAGTTTTTCTGCGGTGAGAGTGGTCAGCATGGTGTGGTCGGCTCGGCGGTCGGCTTCGGCGATGAGGGTGCGGAGCTCGCGCTGACGGCGTTCCAGCTGGCGATATCTGAGGGTCTCGAGTGCGTTTTCTACGCGTTCCGTCATTGATTGAGCGCTGGGGGAGGTCATATCGGGGTCTTCTGTGTCCTGCAGAGTGCGGGCTAAGAGAATCCGGCTGGGTTGATCCGGCGCTGCATCAAGTGGATTGGGTGGAGTTGGTGCGTTGGCAAGAGATTCGAGCAGTGCGGCAGCCGGAAGATTGTCGTACCACTCTGGATGTTGGATGAGCTGCTCGGCGGCCAAGGCGCGGGCGGGGTCACTTTCGGGCAGAACAAGGGCGCGGATGAGGACACGCTCGGTTTCGCTGGCGGGATCGTCGGCGTGAGCGCGGATGCTTTCGACACGCTGGGATGCGGCTTGTTTGAGTTCCTGACGGAGAATGGCGGAGTCGATGCCTAGTTTTTGTGCGGCGTCGGCGGCGAACTCGTCGCGCTGGATACGGTTGGGCATGCGCCGAATGTGGGGAAGGAGGAAGTTAAGAGCTTTTACTTTGGCGTCGGAGGTGCGGCCGGGGAACTGTTCGCGGGCGCGGTCGATGAGGTAATCGGAGTGGCGTTTGGCGTTGCGCAGAGCTGCCATGTACTGCTGAACGCCATGTTCGCGGATGTAGCGGTCGGGGTCGAGTCCGCCCTCGAGAGTGACGATCTTTACTTCGAAGTCCTCTTCGGTGAGGAGAGCTATGGACTTTTCGGTTGCGGTGGTGCCGGCGGTGTCGGGATCGAAGTTGACGATGACGCGTTTGGTGAAGCGGCTGAGGAGGCGGATCTGCATCTCGGTGAATGCGGTGCCGGAGGTGGCGAGGACGCCTTTGATTCCGGCCATGTAGACGGAGATGCAATCCATCTGCCCTTCGACCAGGAGTGCGAAGCCGAGGGTGCGGATGTCGGCTTTGGCTTTGTCGAGATTGAAGAGGACCTGGCCTTTGCTGTAGAGCGCGGTCTCGGGGGAGTTGAGGTATTTCGCGATGGGGCGGCCCTTTTCGTCTTCGGCGTCGAGGGCTCGTGCGGTGAATGCGATGGTTTTGCCTTGTTCGTTAGCGATGGGGAAGGTGATGCGCTTGCGGAAGCGGGCGTAGAGCTGGCCTTGTCCGCCGTCGCTTTGTTCTTTGGCGCTGAAGAGGCCGCTGGTGCGGAGGATATCGTCGGGGAAGTGCCTGGCCAGTTGCTCGCGCATGTGGTTGAAGTCGTCGGGAGCGTAGCCGATGCGAAACTTTGCGATGGTGTCGGCAGTGACGCCTCGACCGGTGAGGTATTCGCGGGCCCGGGCGGCTTCAGGGGCTTTAAGTGCGGCTTCGAAGTACTGTGTGGCGGCTTCGTGGATGTCGATGAGCTGGCGGCGGGTGCCGGCTTCGCGGGCCTCTTCGGGAGAGCTGAATTCGCGCTTGGGGAGGGGGATTCCGCACTTGGTGGCTACGACGCGAATGGCCTCGGGAAAGCTGATGTTTTCAAGCTTCATGACGAAGGTGAAGACGTCGCCTTTCTCGTGGCAGCCGAAGCAGTAGAAGTAATTGTGCGTGGCGTTGACGGAGAAAGAGCCCGTCTTTTCTTTGTGAAAGGGGCAGAGGCCGGTGTAGTTCTGAGCGCCGGATTTGCGCAGCTTGATGTAGTCGCCGATGATGCGGACGATGTCTGCCTGCTGCTTAACGGTTTGTGCGAAGTTGTCGGACATGGTGTTGCGCGGGGTTCAGGCGAGGTCGCTGGGAATTTTTAATTGCCCTAAATATGAGTTTAGACGGAGATTTTTTTTTGGTCGTGGTGGGACCGTGGCTTTGATGTATTTGCTGGTGTTTTTTAGGGGTGTTTTGAGAAATATGAGTCTTTCGTGATGGGTTTTTGATGGTGGGAACGTGGTGATCTGCATGGTAAACGTGGTGAAGAAGACGCGTGATTTTCGCAGAAAAAAAATACGCCACGAATTTCAATTTTATTTTTGGTCGGACCAACATGGTGGGTTTGGGGGGAAAGGGCCGTTGTCTGATCTATCGGACAGGTGGGATGGCTGCGGGGAATGATTCTGTGGAGAGATCGATCCCCTTCGGGGATGACAACCAGAAAGGCAACAGCAACAGCAGATCCCCTGCGGGGATGACAACCAAAAAGGCAACTATCAGATGGGCAACAACTAGAAAGACGACAACTGTAGCGTGGTTGAGGATGATTTATGGGCCTCTTGTACAACAATTGAGGGATATCTGCTTGTTCTGGCGGGGGCCTACCGTACATCGTGCGGAACTTCTGTTGAGTGATCGTGTTTGTACGGTGTGAAGAGAGTGAATAGTTGTCGATATTGTGACTGTTCAAGAAAACTGTTTGCCGTAGCGAAGTTGCTGCGAGGCCAACCAAAGGATGGATGTATGGGATTGACGAATTTAGTCCGTAAGTTTGTAGTGGGGGCGGCTCTTGCGCTTTTGCCGGCAGCTTCTTTTGCCGGTGTGTTTATTTCGGTGGGGATTGCGCCTCCGGTGTTGCCGGTTTATACGCAGCCGATCTGCCCGGGCGATGGGTATCTGTGGAATCCCGGCTATTGGGCTTATGGTCCTGAGGGCTATTACTGGGTGCCTGGTGTGTGGGTTCGGCCGCCTCAGGTTGGCCTGCTTTGGACGCCGGGCTACTGGGGATGGGGTGGTAGCGCTTATATCTTCCACGCGGGATATTGGGGGCCGCACGTTGGTTTCTATGGTGGCGTGAACTATGGGTTTGGCTACGGCGGCGTTGGCTTTGGCGGCGGACGCTGGGAGGGAGGCCACTTTGCGTACAACACCGCGGTCGTCAACGTGAATCGGACCGTGATCCACAATGTTTATGAAGACCGGACCGTGATCAACCATACGACGGTTTATAACCGTACGAGCTTCAACGGCGGAAACGGCGGCATCCAGGCTCGTCCGTCGGCGCAGGAGGCGGCGTTCGCGCGGGAGAACCATATTGCACCCACGGCTGAGCAGCAGAGCCATGTGCAGATGGCGCATGCGGATCGGAGTAACTTTGCATCGGTCAATGGCGGCCATCCGCAGTATGCAGCGGCCCGGACAACGAGTGAGTATCACGCGACCGTACAGCAGCGCGGCGGCTTTGGACAGCAGGGTGGTCAGCACACCACTCAGCAGGCGAGTGTCCATGCGAATGCTGCACCGCAGCAACATGCTCAGTATCAACAACAGCAACATGCACAGGTTCAGCAACAACAGCATGGGCAGCCTCAGCAGCAGGAGCACGGACAGGCTCAGCCGCACGCTGAGGGTGGGCATGGTGGTGGCGAACATGGTGGCGGTCACGAACCGAAACGGTAGGTCATAGCTTCAGTAACGAAGTGGGCCGGCGAGATTTCTTCGCCGGCCTTTTTTGCTTCGCGCCTAGA
>CAZZZG010000175.1:0-6894 GCA_964658525.1 uncultured Edaphobacter sp. | reverse complement strand
TGTCCTGCCGGACGGGCCCACTACGCGTGGGGCGGTCACTTCGTGACTTGTGTACCTTGTTTGTGCGACGCTTCCGTTGGTCGCTCTAGAAAGTGAATTTGGCTGCGCCTTGCAGGATGCGTGGGGGAGCTGCGCTGATGGCGTCGCCGAAGGTTGAGCTGCCGATGTCGCCGTCGACCGATGACGGACCGCTGAACTGGGTGTGGTTGAAGACGTTGAAAGCTTCGACGCGGAAGAGCAGGGATTTTGATTCGGTGATGGCTGTTCTTTTTCCGATAGCCATGTCGAAGTTGTCGGTGCCCGGACCGTAGAAGAAGCGGCGCTTTGCAGTGCCTGGAGTGCCTAGCGCGTTCATGCTGAAGGTGGTGGTGTCGAAGTAGCTGTTGCCGTTGCGCGGATTGTGGTTGAGCTTGAGAGAGCCGCCGTTGTAGTCGGGCTCGTCGATGCTGCTGTTGTTGATGCCGTTGGGATTGGTTCCGATGAGGGAGTTGTCTCCGTTGTTGATGACGGTGATGGGGAAGCCGGTCGCGAAGTGGGTGATGCCGGAGAGAGACCAGCCGTTGGTGAGACGGTTGGGATGAAGGAACTTGTCGAAGGGGAGTTGGTACTCGTAACTGACGACGAAGTTGTGCTTCACATCGAAGGATGAGATTGCGTAGCTTAGCGAGGGGTTGAAGGGGTTGACCTCTTCGCCGAGGTTCGAGGATTGGTCGAGCGATTTGGCGTAGGTGTAGGCGACGGAGAACTCGAGACGGCCGCTGGTGTGGCGGGCGCTGAGTTCGAGTGCGTTGTAGTTGGCGTGGCCGATGGTGGACTGGAGGGCATTGCTGCCGAAGTTTGAACCGAGGGGGCCGCGAGTTCCGTTGACCTGACCGCCGCCGATGGGGAAGTAGACGGTGTCTTCGCCGCCAGGGCCGCAGGTGAGGGTGCCAGGTTGGACTTCGCTGGGTTGGCTGAGACTGAGGCAGAGCGCGGGGTTGCCGGGGTTGGGTTCGATGAGGACTAACTGGCGGTGGCTGGAGGTGCCGAGGTAGCTTGCGCTGAAGACAGTGTTGGGACCGAGTTGACGCTCGATGGATAGGACCCACTCTTCGGTGTAGGGGATTTTGTTGTGGATGTCATAGCCGGGGATGCCTTCGATGGGTGTGAAGGCGCTCCAGTTGATGTTGGGGTCGGGGTTGCTCCGCGAGGAGTTGAGCGGGGCGAAGGTATAGGGGAAGGGTTGGCCGTTGCTCTGGCCGTCGGCTGCGTTGACGAACGGAGTGGCGAAGAGTGGGGCCTGGGGGCTCGTGTAGGTCGTGCCGTACGGGGCGTTGGCTGCGAGCACGCCGATGGAGAGCGCGGGGATCGCAGTGTAGAAGTTGCCGTAACTGGCTCGGATGCTGGTGGAACCGGGTGCGCCGAGAATTTTTTGGAGGAAGCTTGAGTCGGACTGAGGCGACCATGCCAGGCCTACGCGCGGAGCGAAGCTGCGATTGCTGATGGGAGCGAGGGTGTCGGGAATTCCGGGATCGCCGGGGTAGAGGATTCCTGGAGGCGCTCCGGGGAAGACGGTGGATTGTGCGCCGGCGACGAAGGTGGAGATCTGGTTGTAGCGTTCGCTCCAAGGTGTGACGCGATCCCAACGGAGGCCGTAGTTGAGGGTGAGGTTGGGGAGGACGTGGAAGCTGTCCTGCGCGAAGAGGCCTGCGTATTTGTTGCGGGCGTAGAAGGGATTGAGCTGGCTCTGGTTGTACTGGCTGGGGACGCCGATGAGGAAGTCTGCGAAGTCGACGCCGGTTTCGGTTCCGGTGAAGACGAAGTTGCCGTTGAACTGTGCGATGGGTGCGCCGTTGACTTGATCGGCGTGGAACTCGCCACCGAATTTGAGGGTGTGCCGGCCGATGACTTTAGAGAAGACGTCGGTGACCTGGTAGGTGTTGTTGGCCTGGATGAGTTGATTGGCGGCGGCACCGGTGGAGTAGCCGTTGAAGTTGAGGTTCATGACGCTCTGGCCTTTGGGATCGAGCGGGACGATGCTGGTGGTTCCGTCGGGATTGACGAAGCCCTGCGAGGCGAGACTCACGTTGCGACCGCCTACGGGTTGGCCGAGATTGGTGAGGTTGCGCATGAAGCTGAGATGGAATTCGTTGATTGACGAGGCGCTAAAGGTCTTGGTGTCGCCGAGCGAAAAGAGTTGGGCGCGGCCAGTGGTGAGGGCGTCGAAGCCGGGAACGCTGGCGCCGCTTTGCGCAACGGGGTAAGGGTTGTCGAGATTGAAGTCGTCGATGAAGTAGTAGGCGGAGATGAGGCCAATGCGGGTGTTGACGTCGAAGCGTGCGCCGGCTTTGTCGTCACGGACGGTTTGGTTGAAGGACGATGTTGCGAAGGTGCCTGAGGCGGTGTTGGGTGCGGGGATGTATTGGAGGAGTCTTTGCGCGGGTACTGACCAGGCGTTCTGTGGAATGGTTGCGTTGGGGAAGACGCATTGTGCGGAGGTGGTGCAGCCTGGGACGTAGTAGGGTTCGCCTGCAGTTACGCCGTAGCCGAGTTTTTGCGTGAGGAGTTGTGCGAAGTATGGTCCGCCTACGGCTCCGCTCAACATATTTCCGCCGGGGCCGTTGGTGAAGTCCGACAGATTGCCTAGGCGGTCGGCATTGGAGGGAACGCTGATGTTGCCTGTATCGACGCCCTGGGTTTGGCGTGTGCCTTGGTAGTCGATGAAGAAGAATGCTTTGTCTTTGCGAACTGGGCCGCCGAAGGTTCCGCCGAATTGGTTTTGGCGAAAGGCGCCACGCGTGGGGGAGAAGTAGTTGCGGGCGTCGAGGTCGGTGTTGCGAAGGAACTCGAAGGCGCTGCCGTGAAAGGCGTTGGTGCCGGACTTGGTGATGACGCTGATCTGGCCGCCGCTGAATTCGCCGTACTCGGCGTCGAAGTTGCTGGTGACGATGCGGAACTCGGCGATGGCGTCGAGGTTGGGGACGATGGCGGTGCCGCCGTTGACGTCCTCTTCGACGTCGCTACCGTTGACGCCGAAGTAGTTAGAGAATTCGTTCTGACCGTTGACGGAGACGGTGCCGGGGTTGAGGGTGCCGGAGGGGTTGAGGATGGTGGCGCCCACGTCCTGCACGGTGCTGGAGGTGATGGAGGTGGCGGGCGCGACGCCAGCCTGGAGGGAGAGAAGGTCGGTGTAGCTCCGGCCGTTGAGCGGTACTGCGGTCATCTGGCGGCCGGTGATGACCTCGCCCATCTGCGTGCTGATGGTTTCGACGTGGAGAGTGTCGTCGGTGACGCTGACGGTTTCTTTAACGCTGCCTAGCTCGAAGGCGACGTCGATGGTGAGGGAAGCGTCGGTGTCGAGGACGATGTCTTTGCGTTGGTAGCTGCGAAAGCCGGGGGACTGGGCTTCGAGTTCGTAGTGGCCGACGGGCAGGACGGGAAGGGTGTAATAGCCTTTGCTGTTAGCGATGGCGTTATAGGAGAGACCTGTGCTGGTTTCGTGGATTGTGATCTCGGCTTTGGGAACAACTCTTCCGGAGGGATCTTTTGCGGTACCGGAGATGCTTCCTGCGACGCTGGCCCATGCGATGGAGGCACAGAGGACGGCCACGATGCAGAAAGCTTTGCTGATTCCGAAGCCGAGACGACCAAACTTGCTCAACATTACTTCTCTCCTGATCTTTCTAACTGCGCAATGCATGAATGCGTTTACTGAATGGTGATGGGTACGTAGACTGTGGTCTGGATCGCGGAGGCACTCGTACCGGATTTCAGCTCTGGCGGTGCGGAGACAACGGATCCGGTGGGGAAGCGCGCGCAGACCTGGTCGGCCGTGTCAGATGTCGCTTCTGCAGTAGTGGCGCGCTTCGCGAGATCCTGAGCGTATATGGCACCGTGTGCCGCATGAGGCTGCTGCGCGGTCGCCTTGGAGGCGGCCGCAGAAGAGAGAACCAAGAACAGCGAGAGGAAAATGCGCGTGAATTTAGACGAGATATTTCTTGCAGCGTTCATTGACCTAATGCCTCAAAAAAGTACATAGCTCGTCTTTTGGCTGGGCGGGGAGAGCCGCTCGCCATCATGACTGTTGGTGCTTTTTGCGAAAAAGGGTCCTTATTAGCGGTGGGGCCCGCAGTCTAATCCTGACTCGCGTGGTCTCCGCCAAGATAACCGTGCGGGTCTGGTTGATGCCGTTCGCAAACTCTTACCAGCACAGATGAGGGCCTGTCGGGTTAGTGCTATACGAACTCCGACTGGTACGGTCCGCAATCTGGTCTAGACGAAATATACGACAGATTCGGTCCTAGATACAACAGTTGTTTGTAAATTGATTGTTACTGGCGAGGCCTTGAGGAGGTACGCTCGCGCTAGGGCTCGCTGAACTGCACCTGCTCGTTCGACGGGTTAATCGTGAGGTCAGCCGACTAATGGTTGCTGGGCGGGCGGAGCTGTCGGGTTGGGGGCGCGGAGGATGAGCATGTTTGCGGGGTCGTTGCCGAGGGGGATGCCGTCCTTTTCAAAGGCGAGGATGATGCGGCGTCGAAGCTCACGGAGGACGCCATCGCGTTGATTGGCACGGACTCGGATCTGGACGGGGTAGGTGACGGCGCGACCTTCGATCTTGTCGACGCCAAGGATGACGGGGTCGGCGATGGCGATGTCTTTGAAGGCTGAGTCGTGGCGGACGTCGTTGGCGACTTTGCTGAGGAGGGTGATGACCTTGTCGGGATTGGCGCTGGCGTCGACCGAAACCTGAAGGGTTGCGATGGAGAAGTCACGGGAGAGATTGGAGACGGTGGCGATCTGGCTGTTGGGGATGATGTAAAGCGTGCCGTCGCCGTCGCGCAGGGTGGTGCGGCGGAGAGACAGATCTTCGACGGTGCCCTTGAGGCCGGCGAGTTGGACGACCTCGCCGACGTTGTACTGGTCTTCAATGAGGATGAAGATCCCGTTGAGCATGTCTTTGAAGATGGATTGAGCGCCCAGGCCGATGCCTACGCCTACGATTCCGGCGGAGGCGAGGATGGGCTGGTAGGGGATGTCGAAGATGTTGAGGATCTGGAGAAAACCGATGAAACTGAGGACGCCGATGGAGGTTGCGCGCAGGATGGAAGCCATGGTGCGGAGTTGGGCGGCACGGTGGAAGTTGGCTACCTGATGGTCAGCACGCGAACGCATCTTTTTGACAAAGAAGAGAACGACGCGCTGCAAGATGAAGATGACCAGAAGAACGACGGCGATCTTGGGAAGTTTGTATTGAAGAAAGGAGATGATGTCGTTGTGCCAGTCGCGTTCGATGGTCTGGACGATGCGCTCGTCTTGCGGGGCCATGGCCAGAAGGAGCATGATTACGGCGTCTCGCTTTCGGGAAAGATACTGTGACCAGAATGCGTCAGCTGTTTGTAAGATGCAATTCAGGCAGGGATGGGCCGCGGCGGGATGGATGGAGGGTGCTATGAAAGTGCTTCGATTGTCTGTGGTTGCAGCGGTTTTTACGGCGATGGCTTCGGGAAATGTGAGTGGGGGACAGCTTCAGCAGGTACAGACCCAGCATTATCCTGGTCAGGTGCACCAGCCGACCGATCTTGATCCGACGACCGATCCGCACCGGCTGGAACAGCAGGAAGAGGCTCGAAGTACGGAGCGACAGAAGCGGTTGGTGGCGGATACCGATAAGCTGCTGGCGTTGGCGACGGATCTGAAACAGCAGGTGGATAAGACAAATAAAAATATTCTGTCAGTCGATGTGATCAAGAAGGCAGAGGAGATCGAAAAGCTGGCCCATAGTGTCAAAGAGCGGATGAAGGGTTAGTTGTAAGTGCAAGAATTGTATTAATTTGTCTTCGCGGCAGGTGGCGAGATTATTGTGAGCTGGGCTGGGTGAGAGCCGCCGCGGCATTTATTAGTGGGATGGAGAGGCCGGGGAGGGTGACGGCTGAGTTACGCATGGCGGTGACAACGGTTGCTGCGCTCCAGTTTGGGTGCGCGGCGCGGAGCAGAGCGGCGACCCCGGCCGCTAGCGGGGCGGAGGCACTGGTGCCCATAGCCTGGACGTAGGGAGTGTGGCCGAGATTGAAACAGCCATAGCTGTGAGTGGAGTCGGCGGGAAGGCCATCGACGGTGTTGGGAAGACCGGAGCTGCAGGCACCTTGAATCCATCCGCTGACGCCGGTGTCGGGGCCGTCTGGGTAGCTGCCGCCGGGGGCCGCGAGGGCGTCGAGGGGGGCTCCGTAGTTGCTGTAGTAGGCGAGTGAAACCGGGCCTGGCGTGCAGGTGGCGTCCGGGGTGGTGTTCTGCGCGCAGGCGGGGTTGGTGGAGGCAGCGATGGCCAGGACGCCTCGTGACTGGGCGGGAAGCTCGACGTAGCGGGGGTTGGAGAGGTCGATACCGTCGTTTCCCGCGGAGGCGACGAGGACGATGTTGGCCTGGGCGGCGGCGTAGGTGATCTGGTTGAAGGCGGCGAGGAGGCCGGCTCCGTCTCCGGTGGTGAGGTCGGCGACAGCGCCCACGGAGAGGGAGATAACGTCGGCGCGGTTGGTGATCGCGTCTTCGATGCCCTGCATGACCCAGCTGAGGAGACCGCTTGCCTCGCCGGCTTCGCACTGGTCGTTGGGATTGGTGTCGCCGGTGATGGAGGCGGGCATACGCTGAAGCGCTTTGATGTTGAGGATGGTCGCCTGAGGTGCGACGCCGATGATCTTGCCGGTTCCGGGACCGATGGCTCCGGCGGCAAGCGAGGCGGTCCATGTGCCGTGGCCCTGCTGGTCCTGGGGGCTGCCGTCATCGCAGGCGCTGGGGTAGGCGCTCTGGTCAACTTCAGTGATGTTGAGAGCCAGGTTAGGGGCGAGGTCGGGATGGGATTGGTCGACGCCGCTGTCGATGACTGCGATGCGGATGCCTTTACCCATGGTGGTGTCC
>CAZZZG010000174.1:0-7120 GCA_964658525.1 uncultured Edaphobacter sp. | reverse complement strand
CTTCGAGGATGGAGATGACTCCTTCGAGCATCATCTCCTTGATCATCTGCTCTTCGCGGTGGCGAAATTTGAGCTTGCCTGCGGCGGGGAGGCAGATGAGATTGGCCATTGCGACCCCGTAGATGGTGGCGACGAAGGCGACGGCGATGCCGCGGCCTACCTCGTCGATATTAGAGAGATTTTTCATGACCTGGATGAGTCCGAGAACTGCGCCGATGATGCCGACCGTTGGTGAGTAGCCGCCGGCGGCCTCAAAGACAGCGGGGATTTTTTCTTCGATCTCGGATTTGTTGTCGAGCTCGAGTTGCATGATCTTGCGGACTTCCGCGGGTTCTGTGCCGTCGACGGCGAGCATGAGAGCTTGCCGGAGGAAGGGGTCGGAGACGGACGGTAGATCCGCGTCGAGGGAGACGATACCGCTTCGGCGGGCTTTGTTGGCGAAGGTGACGATCTGGGCGAGGGTCGCTTCGCCGTTAGATCCTTTATGAAGGAAGACCTTCAGCGCGGCTTTGATGGCGGCGAGGAAGATGTTCATTGGGAATTGGAGCATGACGGCGCCGAGGGTGCCGCCGATGACGATCATGGCCGCGGTGGGCTGGGTGATCTGGGCGATGCTGCCGCCTTCGACCATCATGCCGGCGAGAATGCCGATGAGGGCGAGAGCGATACCGCCGATGCTGGCGATGTCCATGGGTCTCCTCTTCCAAGGTTAGGGTGCTATTCCTGCGCGGTTTTGCGGTCGTGATTACGGGAAATCTGGTCGGCGTCGTGCACGGACTTTGCGACGAGAGCCTGTGCGGCTTCGGGCCATGCTTTGCGCAAAATGGCGGCTCGAAACTCGAGAGTGAGTTGCGAGACTTCGCTGCAAGGTTCGAGGACGATGAGCTTTTCGCCGGTGATTAAGGTAAGGACGGTGTCGGGTGCGGCTTCTGCATATTTGATGAGGTCGCAGTTTACGGCGAGAGGACTACCGTTGAGGCGTGTCAGTTGGATCATGTGTATGAGGACTCCTCCCTCATCTTTCATCGGCAGGGAAGTTGCGGGCAATAGGAAGAAGGAGGCAGGTGACGTGACGATGGAGCGAAATGAGATTTGCGTAAAGTCGACGCGGGGGACGCCGATGAGGTGGGAGAACGCGGAGCCTACCGTATGGTGAACCGGATCTCACATCTGCTTGGCAGGGAGGTGAGTTCGCCGGTCGGACACCCGGGGCTGGCGTCGCGGTAACTCAAACCGAGCAGTACAGGAGCGTTTCCACATGTCCTTGGGCATTCTTACAAACGTTGCAGCAACCTATGCTGAGAACAACCTCAACCAGACGCAGAACAGTCTCCAGAATGTTCTCCAGCAGCTCTCCTCGGGTTCGCGCATCAACAGCGGCGCGGATGACGCAGCCGGTCTTTCGATCGCGGACGGTCTTACTGCGAACGAAGCTGCGCTGACCCAGTCTGCGCAGAATGCGCAGAACGGCGTGGGCTTGCTGCAGACTGCCGATGGTGCGTTGTCTCAGGTGACCAACCTTCTCGATCGCGCCGTTACGCTGGCGACGGAGGCTTCGAACGGTGGTTTGACTGCTGCTCAGTCGACTGCTGCCGACACTGAGTTCCAGAGCATCTTGACCGAGATCGGCAACATCGGCAGCACCACGAACTTCAACAGCACGGCCGTGTTCGGCGCAACTGCGACTGACTTCACTGTTAGCGATGGAACCGCTGCGGGAACCACGACGATTGCAGCGACCGTTGGAGCTCTTACTACAGCCAACGTTGGTGCCGGAACCGGTGTGGATCTTTCGGCTCAGGTGTTGACGTCACAGACCGCAGCGACGACCGCGCTTGGCAAGATCACTACGGCTATCGCCGATATTTCGGCGCAGCGTGGCGCGATCGGTGCAAACATCAACCAGCTGAACGCGGCCGCCAACGTGGCCAGTTCGGAAGAGGTGAACCTGTCCTCTGCTCAGAGCGCGATTCTTTCGACCAACTTCGGTCAGGCGACGAGCGATCTGGCAAAGTTCCAGGTGCTGAGCCAGACCGGTATCAGCGCTCTTGCCCAGGCGAATAGCTCACAGCAGGAGATTCTGAAGCTGCTGCAATAAGCGGATGAAAGCGACGGTGGCCACGCGAAGAGGCGCGGCCGCCGCTCTTTCGTTTTTGTGATTGTTAGGTGCTTCTAATCCTGGAAGCTCAGTTCTGGCACGGCGTTTGCTTCCTGCCCGTGCGAAGAAAGAACGGAACGGTGACATGGGTACTGTTGGATTAAGTTTTGGGTCGGCAACGAGCGGTCAGGGGTTCGACGTGGCGACGACCGTGTCGCAGATTCAAGCGGCGAACCAGGCGATTGAGACTCCATGGCAGAATCAACTTACGGCGCTGAAGGCCCAGGATACGGCGCTGTCTTCGCTTGGAACCGATCTCTCTACTCTTTCCACGAGTCTGCAGAAGCTAACGGACTTTGAAGGCGTCTTCGCAGAGAAGGAGGGCTCCAGCTCGAATACCGATCTGCTGAGTCTTACCTCTGCCAGCTCTACGGCTGCGGCAGGCAGTCACACTATCGTTGTCGGACAATTGGCGCAGACCTCGACCGATGTTTCGACCACGGTATCGAGTGCGAGCGATACGCTTACCGGCACGGTGACGATACAGGGTCACGTGTTCGACACGAGCACTGCGGGAAGCAATACCCTCGCGGGCCTGGCTTCAGCGATCAATTCGGCGTCTATCGGCGTCACGGCGAGTGTAATTACGGACTCTTCGGGGACGCGACTGTCAATCGTCAGCGGAACCAGCGGCGCTGCGGGGCAGCTCAGTACGATTACGGGGACCCTGACCGATTCGACTAGCGGCACTGCGATTTCATTCAGCGACGGGCAGCCAGGTCAGCCGGGCCAGGTGGGACAGGATGCTCAACTGACGGTCGATGGCGTGTCAATCACAACTCCATCCAATACCGTGACCAATGTGATTCCTGGAGTGACCTTTCAACTGCTGGCTACCTCTGCGACTCCGGTGCAGGTCCAGATTACGGATGACACTACCGATATCGCGACGGCGATAAGCAGCTTTGTTTCGGCGTATAACACTGTCGTAGGAGATATCAATACACAGGAGCAAAGTGCGTCGGGGGGAAGCTCTGCTCCGCTCCTGGGAAGCCCCATCATCGCTCAGTTGCAGGAGTCGCTGACGGGATCTCTCTTCTCGGGCACGGCAAGTGGTTCGATCAGCAATATTACCCAGCTGGGACTTACCGTCAATACTGACGGGACGCTGACGTTGGATACGGACACGCTTACCGGTGTTCTCAACTCCAATCTGTCCGACGTAACCGGTTTCCTGCAGAACTCGAATAGCTTCGGCCAGACGTTGTCGAGCGCGCTGGACAATCTTGGGACGCAGGCTCCGAATGGAGCAATCTTTCTTGCTCAGCAGCAGAACAGCAGTCAGGAGACGGCACTCAATGCGGATATTACAAACGAAAATGCGATTTTGGCGACACAGAAGACGCAGCTGACGGATGAGTTGAATACTGCAAACCAGATTTTGCAGTCCATTCCCGAGCAACTCGATGAGGTTAACTCGGTCTTTGACTCCCTGACGGGCTTCAATCCAAATGCACAGCAGTAACGGAGGAGCAAAGATGGGCTACCAGGATCAGAGTTTGTCGGGTGCGACGGGTGTTGAACTGGTGGTCGCACTTTATGATGGCGCGATTCGCTTCCTCTATCGCGCGGCGCAGTGTGTGGAAGAGGACGATGTGCGTGGGCGGCGTATCGCTGTGAAGAAGGTGCTCGATATTCTGACGTATCTTCAGGCGCGGTTGCGTCCGGATCTTGGGGGCGCGGTGGCTGCTTCGCTGGCGGACTTCTACGCGACGATGTTCACGATGACGCTGGAGGCTTCGCACCTGGAGTCGAAGGAGCAGTTTGAAGAGGTGATCGGATTCGTTCGGAATGTGCGGGAGGCGTGGGTTGTTGTGGCACGCGACCCGGAGGCTGGGAAGGTTTTGCCGAGAGAGCTGCGGACGCGAGAGGAAAGATTTGTGCCGCAGGCGGAGACGTATGTGCCAGTCGGTGAGATTGCGGCTTCAGGTTGGTCAGCTTAGGTTTTGCGAGTTAGCTTTTAGTGGGGCAGCGAGTCAGGGAACAGGTCGCGAGAGGGATCGCGCGTCTAATGGCGAAGTGGCTTGTTTGGTTCAGGCGACTTGCTTGCTCGCTCTAGGTTGACCCTTGCGGTTGCTGATCAGCAGACGAGCTAGGTGGCTACGGCGAGTTCTTCTTCGAGGCGCTGCTTTTCGAAGAGGCTGGTGTAGTAGCCGTTGCGGGCGATGAGTTCTTCGTGAGTTCCGAGTTCTGCGATGCGACCGGCGACGAGAACGGCGATCTGGTCGGCGTTGCGCGCGGTAGAGATTCGGTGGGAGATGAAGACGGTGGTGCGGGTGTCCATGCCCTGGCGAAGGCCGTTGAGGATGCGCTCTTCGGTGTAGGTGTCGACGCTGGCGAGGGCGTCGTCGAGGATGAGGATGCGTGGTTCGCGGATGACGGCACGAGCGATGGCTGTGCGTTGCTTCTGGCCGCCGGAGAGGGTGATTCCGCGTTCGCCGACCATGGTTTCGAAGCCTTTGGGGAACTCGAGGATTTCGTTGCCGATATGCGCGATGCTGGCTGCGTCCTGGACTTGTTCTTGGGAGGCGTCGGGTCTGCCGAAGGCTATGTTCTGGTGAATGGTGTCGGAGAAGAGAAAGGTCTCTTGTGGGACGAAGCCGATTTGTTGGCGGAGGTTGGCGAGTGGATAGGAGCGGATGGGTTCTCCGTCTACGAGGACCATGCCAGGGGCGGCGTCGTGAAGGCGTGGGATGAGGCCGACCAGGGTTGATTTTCCGGAGCCCGTGGGGCCGACTATGGCGAGTGACGAGCCGGCTGGGATTCGGAGGTTGATGTCCTTGAGGACTGGTGGGGCGTCGGGGTAGGCGAAGGTCAGATTGCGGAATTCGATTTCGCCAGCGATCTCTTCGGCGCGTTCGAAGCGACTTAATTGTTGGGGAGTGACGTCGTGATCCGCAATGGTGGGTTGCTCTTTGAGGAGTTCGTCGATGCGGGCTACCGACGCAGTACCGCGTTGGAAGAGATTGACGACCCAGCCTACGGCGATCATGGGCCACGTGAGTTGCACCATGTAGACGTTGAAAGAAGTGAACTGGCCGACAGAGATGCGATGGGAGACGACCTCGTGACCACCGACGAGAAGTGTGATCATCAGCGAGAGGCCGAGGACGAACTCAAGCGTGGGCCAGAGCATGGCCATGAGGCGAACGAGGTGGAGACTGCGTTTGATGTATTCGAAGTTGGCAGTCTCGAAGGAGGCGATTTCGGCCTCTTCCTGAGCGAAGGCTCGGATGAGGCGCGCGCCGGAGAAGTTCTCCTGTGCTTTGGCGGAGATGTCGGAGAACATGGCCTGGATGCGTTCGAATCGGCGATGAATACGATTGCCGAAGTACTGCACGAGCACGGAGGCGATGGGGAGGGGCACGAAGGCGAAGAAGGTGAGCTTCGGGCTGATGCGGTACATGAACGGCAGAGCGGCCGCGGTGAAGACGATGGTGTTGGCGCTATACATGATCGCAGGGCCGAGGAGCTGGCGGACGGCGTTGAGGTCATTGGTGGTGCGCGCCATGATGTCGCCGGTGCGATGGGTGTGGTAGAAGCTGGGGGCCTGGCGCTCGAGATTGCTGAAAAGGTCGTTGCGTAGATCGAACTCGATCTCGCGGGAGGCTCCGATGATCACCTGGCGGGTGATGTAGAGGAAGATGGCCGACAGAACCGCTATCACGAGGAGACGAAGCGTGTGGTGTACGACCTTGGCTTCAGTGATGCCGTGCTGCATATCGTCGATGGCGTGGCCGATGACGATGGGGATGAGCACCTTGATGGTGTTGTAGAGGATGACCGCGACCCCGCCCCAGGCGAGATTCTTGCGGTATCGCCTGAGGTAGGGTACTAGCGGCTTAAGTCGTTCCAGCATCTTGATTTCTGAGTTCCTTTGGATCAGATGAAGCTATAGGGTCTCAGGGTGCGGAGGATTGGTAGTTTGAGCAGGTGGAGTTGTGGGTGTAGTGGTTGGCTGCGCCGGCGGATTGCTGGGTGGAGCTGCTGGAGGTGTGTCGGTTGCTGGCTTGGCCGGCGGAGCTGTTGAAGGTTGTGCGGGAGTGTCAGACGGTTTTGGCTGGGCCGCTGGGGTAGGTGGTGTGGGTGGTGTCTTTGGCGCGGGTGGTGTGTCTGACATGGAGACTAGCTCGACGTCGAAGATCAGGTTGGCTTTGGCGGGAATGACGGGGGGACGGCCAGCGTCGCCGTAGGCTAGCTGGTAGGGGACGAAGAGGCGGCGCTTGCCGCCGACGTGCATGCCCTCAAATCCTGTGTCCCAGCCGATGATGACGCGGCGCGCTCCGTAGGGGAAGGTGATGGGTTCTCCGCCGGGGTGATCGAAGGAGGAGTCGAATTTGGTGCCGTTGGTGAGCCAGCCGGTGTAGTGGACGGTGTAGTACTTGCGCTCTGCGGCGGGAGCGCCGGTGCCGATTTTGGTGTCGATGTACTTGAGGGTGAAGAGAGGCTTGGGGATGCCGACTACTTTGGGGATGTTTGGGGGCGTGGTTGCGGTCTTTGCGGCGGTAGTGGTGTGGTGCGGGGTGGTCGTGGTTGCTTTCGGCGTGGTTTGGGCTGTGGCGACCGTGGCTAAAGCGGCTAGAAGGGTGATCGAGGGGAGCTTTGCAATCATTGTGGTTCCAGTTTAGGACGTTTGGGCTTGGCTGAGGATGAACGGGTGAGGATTTTCGCCAGGCGTAAAAACTATTTAATTATTTGGTTGAATAGTTTTAAATTTGGGTCTATATTCAACCGCATGGTTGAATTGTCGGTTGCGTCTTTGGATTCCGTGTTTCATGCCCTGTCGGACGCTACGCGTCGCGCGATTTTGCGAGATGTGAGCCGGGAGGCCAGGACGGTAGGGCAGATTGCTGAGCCCTACAACATGTCGTTGGCGGCCGTTTCGAAGCATCTGCAGGTGCTGGAACGGGCGGATCTGATTCGGCGGGAGAAGAAGGGCAACTTTCGGATGGTGCAGTTGAA
>CAZZZG010000173.1:0-7137 GCA_964658525.1 uncultured Edaphobacter sp. | reverse complement strand
CCGTTGTCGTCTTGGCTGTTGCCGTTGCCTTTGCTTTTCTTGTTGTCATCCCCGAAGGGGATCTGCTGTTGCCCTTGTCTTTACGATTGCCGTTCTTCTCGTCATACCGCAGCCCAGCAATCAATCGCCTTGCCTCTTCCAGCCCAACAAAATACATCGACCGAAGCTGCTCCCAGTCTCATCGTGAGCAGCGCAGTGGAGAAACCCTCGTATTTCGTCTTGCTGTTGCCTTTGTCTGTCACCCCGCAACAGAAGAATCTGCCGTAGTCTTCGTCTCTTTTCCAGGACAGAACCTACTTAGGCCCAACCACCGCAAACAAAGCCCCCTGCGGATCGATCCCCTGAACAATCCAACTCCCGCCCGGAACCTCATGCGGCCCCATCAACACCTTGCCGCCGTTCTCCTTCACTCTTTCCGCCGCCGCATCCGCGCTGTCGACATTGAAGTAATAAATCCAACCCGGACGATTCGCCTGATCCATCGCGGTCATCATCCCACCGATCGTAGGTCCATCCGCCGCGAACATCTGATACACCCCCGCCTGCCCCATGTCCATCACTTCCGTCTTCTTCCAGCCGAACATCCCCGAATAAAACTCGAACGCCGACTTCCCATCCACCGCATGCAACTCATGCCAGTCGGCATAGCCCGGCGTCCCACCCGCCGGCCGCGGTGGCATCTCCACTCCCGCCTTCCCCTGAAACAGCACAAACACCGTCCCCTGCGGATCCGCCACCACAGAAAATCGTCCAACCTCCGGAATCTCCCGCACTGGCCGATGCACCTTCCCGCCTGCCGCCTGCACTCGCTTCGTGTACTCGTCCACATCGTCCACGCCGATGTAACCGATCCAACCCGCCTTGTTCCCGCCGGCAAAGAAATCCTCCGGCATCGCTATCATCCCCGCAACCGGCACCTTGCCAGCCTTAAGAATCGTGTAAGGCTCCCCCGGAGTAATTCCCGGCTGCGCATCCGCCTCCCATCCCACCACGCCGCGATAGAAGGCCTCCGCAGCCTTCGCATCCGAAGTCACCAACTCATACCAGACAAATTTGGAGGGCCCGCTTTTCCCATTCTCATGCGTCATCGTCTTCTCCTTTTCGCTGAACGAACAGAGCTCACCGCAACGGTAGCCGCCAAACTGGGCCGAGCCCAGCCAGCGACATCTTCACGAAGCACCTTCCTGCAGAACTACGCAGGAACCGAGATCAAGTTCCGCAGAACACAATTACGCTGCTTAGTTCTGCAGATCACCATACCCACTGGTAGGTACCTGGTCAAGGCCAAGACCAGAATCACCTGCCATCTCCTGACACCCCAACTCGAGCGCTCACGCTGTCATTTTGCGACAGCAATCCTAAGGCCTTCGCCATGTACTCAAAATCGCGAAGACCCGAACGAGACGCAGGCATATTCCTACTCCGGCAGAGGCCCAAGAATATCAATCTGATACTTGGCACAAAGGCGCGTGAGCTTCTCCAGATCCGGCTTCGTCGGTTTTGGCAGGACCCTCTCCAGCGCAGGCTCCGCCATCTCTTCCATCATTCCCACAAACCCCGTTCCCGGCGTCGCCAGGATCAGCATCGTCGAAGGAGCAGAACCACTCGCACGAATGCCGTGAGGAATTCCCCGTGGCAGGAACATATACCCTCCCGGCCCCACGACGGTCTTCACACCATCACAGATAAACGTGTACTCCCCGTCCAGCACATAGAAGGCTTCATCTTCGACATGATGAAGATGGTAGGGAGTGGCATGTCCCGGGGCCGCAATCTGGTACACCATCGAGAACGCTCCGCCGGTTGACTCCGTCGTCGCCTTCACGACGCACAGATTGTTGAGGAACCAGAAAGCAGGCCCTTCTGCCTCGGCAACACTTCGCGGTAAAAGTTCGGTCAGCATCATTGTCTCCAAACGATGAATAGAGTTCGGAATCATCCTGAGCGACTTGGTCCGCTCACAGTCGATTCCCACAACACCAGACTAGGACAGGCACAACGCGAAATATCCGTGTAGCTACACAAAATATTGTGTAGAACCACATGGGCCTTTGTGTAGCGACCTCTATAGTTCCACGACACGCGCGTACTTATTCTCCATGAAGACGTGGAGCCTTTGGAGAGAACGCGGCAAGCAGACGATTTCACCAGCACCCTTTCTTCACCGCGCGACGACCTTTCCTCGTCGCTGCTCGCTCTTCTGCATCAATTCACTCATATCGAAAGCTGGACGTATGTCGAATACAGCTCCATGCCTCAGCGTCGGATGATGTGACATCAGCTCAACGGCATGATCCATGTCCCGTGCCTCAAACACGCCAATGCCGCCGAGTTGTTCCTTGGTCTCTGCATAAGGACCGTCAGTCGTCGCGACCTTCCCGTTCTTCCAATACACGGTCAACGCAGTTTCAGCAGGCTGCACGGCTTCTCCAGCGTGAAAATGCCCATTCGCGCGCAGATGGTCGTCGTACTCAAAAGCTTCGTCGAACATCGCGTTTCGCTCGTCCTCGGTCATGCTCGCGTGGATTGATGGCTCGTAGTATCCCATAAAGATGAATTTCATCGGCTCTCCTCTTTTTGTGTCCAGCTGCACAAAGTCGTGCTCTGGACTGATCACCATATAGTCGTCGCCCGCAAGAAAAATCGACAGCAAAGTCGTCTTTCATTTCAACTCCCGCAGCCGTCCTGCGAGGAAACGGCGCTCCGGCTCCTGCCCAGCCAACGCGAGCGCCTTCTCATACGAAACACGAGCCTCCGCAAACCATCCCAGCCTGCGACACAGATCCGCGCGCGCCGAATGCGCAAGGTGATAATCGGCAAGTTCCTTACGCGCCAGCAAGCCATCGATAAGGCGCAGACCCTGCTCTGGACCCTCCCACATGGCGACGGCGACCGCGCGGTTCAGTTCCACCACCGGAGATGGCTGAATACGAATCAGCCCGTCGTAGAGCAGCGTAATCTGGCGCCAGTCCGTCGACGCCGTCGAGGTAGCCTCGGCGTGCACCGCCGCAATGGCCGCCTGCAGCGTGTAGGGACCGAAACGACGCGATGCAAGTGCCCTGGCCGTAAGCGAGACACCCTCCGCAATCTGATCCCTGTTCCACAACAAGCGATCCTGCTGCTCCAGCAAAATCAGCTCTCCCTCCGCAGAGCTTCGCGCCGCGCGACGCGACTCCTGCAGCAGCATCAGCCCCAGCAGGCCCATCACCTCAGGCTCCGGCAAAAGCTCGAGGAGCAACCTACCCAGACGGATCGCCTCGCAGCTCAGTTCCGCTCCTGTTGCCACCGCTGAATAACCCGCGTTGAACACCAGATACACAACTTGAAGCACTGCCCCTAACCTCGCCGATAGCTCCTGCGACAAAGGCACCTGGTAAGGAATCGCCTTATCGCGAATGACAGCCTTCGCGCGAACGATGCGTTGCGCCAGCGTCGCCGG
The DNA here is from genome assembly GCA_964658525.1 of uncultured Edaphobacter sp. Taxonomy (GTDB): domain Bacteria; phylum Acidobacteriota; class Terriglobia; order Terriglobales; family Acidobacteriaceae; genus Edaphobacter. The sequence goes on along the minus strand of CAZZZG010000173.1, from coordinate 3,698 downwards.
CGTAACTAGAAATGCCCGTGCAATCTCCTCCGTCGTCAGGCCGCAGACTTCCCGCAGTGTGAGCGCAATCTGTCCCTCCGGCGGCAGAGCGGGGTGGCAACAAGTGAAGATGAGACGCAGTCGATCGTCCTCAATCTCCTCCTCCTGCCACGCTTCGTTGCTCGCCTCGCTCATCTGTGCTTCAAGGTGTAGCGCGAGGTGTCTCTCGACTCCGTCAAAGCGCGTCCGTCGGCGTATCCCGTCGATGGCCTTGAACCGCGCCGCTGAAATCAGCCACGGGCGCGGTTTGTCCGGTATGCCGTCGTGTGGCCACTTGTCCAAAGCAGTAGCAAACGCCTCATGCATCGCCTCTTCCGCGAGATCAAGATCTCCCAGAAGGCCCACCAGTGTAGCCAGAATCCTGCCCGACTCAGACCGGTAAAGAGTCTCGATGATTCTGCTCACATCCTGGGGCGCGGTCGGCGGCATGCATGCCAAACTAGCAAACGGACAGAATCAGCACAACTGGCTCCTCCATGCGCTCAATGGGGACGGCTTCTACGGAGACAAAAATCCCGTAAATAAATTTCCCGACGTCTTGTCGAACCCCGGTCTCGCCGTTCGTCGTTATAGTGAAGGCCGGGCAAACAAACCAGCCTCAAGGTCTACTACAGGAGAAGAGATAACATGCCTCAATATCTGGTTGCTATTCACCACCCCGACGACTACAACCCGTCCCTTGAAGATGAAGCAATGATCCGCGATATCGATGTGCTCAACGATGAGATGGCGGCGGCCGGCGCCAGATTCTTCGCTGGCGGCCTGCAATCAGCGCCCCGCGCGAAATCACTACGCAAGCAGACCGTCGGAGGGGTAGCCATCACCGATGGACCGTACCTCGAAACCAAAGAACACATCGGCGGCTTCTGGATACTCAACGCAGCCAACATGGATGAGGCCGTGGCCTGGGGAAGCAAAGCCGTCATCGCCTGCCGCGCATCAGTCGAGGTACGCGAATTCCTCGCAATGCCAACAGAATAGAACTCAACCCTAAATATGTCTCCTCGATGAACGCATCGACGACGCCAGCATCAGTCACGGCTTTCCACGGAAGGCGCCGGAACCGCGTGGTAGTCATGAAGTATCCGAAGCAAACGTAGCAACTCCCGCCTGTCTGCTGGTGCCAATGGCGCCAACGCACGGTTCTCCGCCTCTCTGAGGCCGGCCTTCAGGCGCTTGAAGCGAGCTTTGCCCGTTCCTGTCATCGCAACAATATTCTGGCGGCGGTCGTCGGTATCCGAAACGCGCGTGACTGTGCCTTCTGCCTCGAGCGCATTGACAACCGCGTTCATATCACTGCGGTCGATGTTCGTCCGCCGACAGAGTTCAGACTGAGAGACGGAGCCAAACGCATCGAGTGTCGCCAGCACGGCGAGCTGGTAGCGATGAGTACCCTCCGCCGCAAGCGCTTCGCTCACAATTCTGCCAACCAGAATCGCCGTCTGATTCAGCAACCGCGACGCCAGATTGCGCCACAAAGGTGCTTGACCTGCATGTTTTGTGATGTCCATCGTGCCCCGAAAAAAAGATTGGCAACACCAACGATTTTCATTGGCGATACCGTGCCGTCATGCTACTTTTATAAAAATCGTTGGTGAAGCCAACGATCTTTTGGAGTATAGCGCTATTCCAAGCGATTCGTCGCCTGCTGCGCACCACGAAAGGCGCAGGTTGCGTGGCATCTTGCATCTCAGTTGATTTCTTAAAAAGCAAAGTGAGAACTACTTATGGCGAAAGTGCATGCTTTCAGGGGCCAGGACCGTGTGTTCGGCTTTACGTTCGATGAGCAGGGGGCGAACCTGCCGCCGCAATATGGCCCTTGGACCCCCTTCAAAACGATAGAGCTATATCACGACGAACCCTATCAAGGCGTTGATGTGAGCGTTTGCTTAGAAGACCTCAGCAAGCATGGGTTTCACTTGACCGATGCGCATCGGCGCATCACGCACCTTGCAATTGGTAATGTGCCGTCATGAGCGATCGCGCGTTGGTCCTCGGTGGTGGCGGAGCGACAGGCAATGCGTGGCTGATCGGCGTCATCGCCGGTCTATTCGAGGCAGGGTTGGATGTGACCGCGGCCGATCTGATCATCGGTACATCGGCCGGATCGACGGCCGCAGTCCAGATAACCTGCGCGCCCCCAACCCAACTGCTTGCCCAAATCCTCTCCGCTGCGCCCCCGCAACGGACAGGTCCCATCGAAGCCGACAGCGGACCCGTTCCAATTAGGCCAGCAGGGAACCATATGGAAACACTAGGCGCAATCATCGCTGCCGCTGAGGATGTGGCCGACATGCGCCGCAGGATTGGAGCGGCCGCGCTCGAGAAGGACTCGGCGGCGCACACGTCTGCGCAAACGCAGTGGCGTGCGACCGTCGCCGCTCGACTGCCTAGTCAGCTCTGGCCGCAACGGCGGATGCTCATCCCGGCGGTCGATGCCCATACCGGCGAACCGGTAGTGTTCGACCGTCACAGCGGCGTCGATTTGGTAGACGCCGTCGCCGCCAGCACTTCCAACGGCTTCGGTGTCCCCCCGTACAGCATCGGCGACAGACGGTACATCGACGGGGGCTACCGAAGAAACGAGAATGCCGATCTGGCAACCGGGTACGCACGGGTGCTGGTGCTGTCACCTTTCGGCGGCAGATCATTGCACCCCTCGGACTGGGGCACCCATCTCGCAACACAGACCGACGAACTACGCGCACGCGGCAGCAGAGTCGAAACCGTCTTCCCGGACACCAACTCTCAAACCGCACTCGGCGGCGGAATGGAAGTGACGGATCTTTCGAGGCGCCGGCCCTCCGCTCAAGCGGGTTACACCCAAGGCGAAGCCGCTGCCGAGCGGCTCACCGAATTCTGGCGCTGAAACAAGGAGGAGGTACATTCGTATATCAACGCTCTCGCGTCGCTCCGTGGTCGTCGGCGTCGGAAAGCGATTCTTTTGTGACGGGTTGCGGCTCGAGCCATCCAGTAACGTCTGCATCGACAGGTCAGCCTACCCATTGGTCGAAGCCCTTTCAGAGAAAGCACAAACCTGCACAAAACCCAACACTCAATCGAACAACCTTCCCTCTTGAACGCCCGGATACCAAAGCCTCTCGCCCTCCACCCGCGCGAACTCCGTCATTCCGTGCGGCCTCCGCGAACTCCCACCCTCCGTCGTCACGAAGATGTCCTCCACGAGACCGCGGCGAGCCAGCACTGCATCGCCAATCAACGATCGGTGGCACCGCCAGGGCACAGCCTCCGCACACATCACAACCGTTCGATCTAACTCCGGCAGCCCCATCAGCCAATCGATCTCCGCAACAAACTCCGGCGTCTGCATATAGTCCGCATACCCACGAAAGCTCTCATTCCGCCAACCCGTATTCACGCTATCCTTCCGCGCTGCCCTGCGCCCACCCAACCCCACTCGCCACACCGCCCGAATCCCAACTCCCTCAAGCGAAGCAAACAACCTCTCCTGCCCAAACTGCGGATACCTCTTCGATCCCGGATAACGCCTCACATCCACCAATGTGTGGCACCCGTTCTCCTGCAATGCCCGCAGAAACGCCTCCAATTCCAGCGTCGAGTGCCCAATCGTCATCATCCCCTTCACCACCAAAAAATAAAGTTCAAAACCATGTCACATTCTTAGACGCCCAAAACAT
>CAZZZG010000172.1:0-7321 GCA_964658525.1 uncultured Edaphobacter sp. | reverse complement strand
TGACTACGGCAGCAATCACCGGTTGCTCTTCGTCAGCATCTCCGCAACAGGCAGCTAGTACAAGTCCCGCGGCCCCCACTTCGACACAGGTTACGGTCAATGCAATCTCGGGGGCTATTACACAAAGCGTCATGGTCACCTTCACTGTGCAGTAGCATAAATTTCGCGCTAATCAAGGGCTGCCGAGAGGCAGCCCTTGCCTTTGCTGGAGAGGGAGTTTTATAGCCGTTTGTGCATAGTAATTCAGAGCCAGGGGCTATGAAAAGCTTAGTCGGTTGCGGGAGGTGAGCGTCGAGCTACTACGATTCAAACGATGCCAAATGGCGAGCATCTTTCGCAGCGTCGGTCGAGGCCGCATTGCCTTCCCGTGGATAGGGTAGCGATCCGCATATGAGAACCTTAATGGTTACGGAGTCTGAGTACTGCCCCAAAAATCACGAATCGTGCTGCGAGCCTTCCAGAGCTCTCATTGTTTTGGTCAGGATCTGTTGTGGAGACAGATGACAACGTAACAGCATTTCAACTGCGAGTGCGAGAGTCGTTCGTTGCTCCCCGAAAAGCGCTCGCCACATATGCTCCTGATTTGCCTGAAGTTCTTCGCGTGTCATAAATGTGCCTTCCGTGCAAATGGGTAATCGAACCCAGTTTGCGACGATTAGTGTGAGTTTCTCCGGTGATGCGCAAGACAGAGGAATTGCAGACTATCTTCAAGTCTCTGGTTCACGTCGCACTGGGCGCGTATCGGCTGTCATTGAGGAGATCGCCGCTTTCTCTGCTCTTTAATGAGAACGATCATGGAACGAATTTATTCCGTACCGTGGGGAATAAATCTTTCTTCCCGTAGTTTGCACACCAGGAGAATTGATTCGTGAAAGCTAAACATCAGTGGAATTCCACCACCTCCAGCTGCCTCTCTGAAATGGCGATCCTTCCAGGCAGACTCAGGGAAGTCAACACTATGCGGTCAAAATCTATCATTCCGGGGCTATCAGTCTCGGAAGCTCTATTAGAGGATGAAATGAGCACTTCACGTCAGATATGCAATGGCTGTAAGAAATCCATGCCGTTGGCTATCACGGGGAAAATGGCTCAATCCGTTTCACATGATCTTCGCAATCATTTGTCTGCCATTTATTGCAATGTCGAATTCATGAGTGAATCCAGCACGACTCAGACGGAGCGCGAGAAGCGAAAGCCGTCGATTACTTCAACCAAGCCATAGCCAAAGACCCAAACTACGCTGCGGCTTACAGCGGACTGGCAGACACGTTTGCTCTGTTGGGAGATTGGCAATATGCGCTGATGCCCACCAAAAATGCGGTGCCGAAGGCAAAAGCCGCTGCGCTGAAAGCACTGGAGTTGGATGACACCCTCGGCGAAGCGCATAATTCGCTCGCGTTCTGCCCGGATGGCTACGACTGGAACTTTGATGCGGCCGAAAGTGAATTCCGCCGGGCGATAGAACTCAATCCCGGGTATGCACCCGCACACCACTGGTATGCCTGGCACCTTGCCTTGTTAGGTCGTGACAACGACGCCCTCGCCGAAATGAGGAAGGCGGCAAATCTGGATCCACTGTCCCTTAACATCAATTCTGATTTGGCCGAGCTTCTCATTATTGCGCGTTTTCCAGACGAATCGATACAGCAAAGCCGTAAGACCATTGATATGGACCCTACTTTTCCCGCTGCGCACAATCAACTCGCCCAAGGGTACCTGGCAAAGCACATGTATAAGGAAGCAATCGAAGAACTGCAGAAATCGATCCAGCTCTCAGGAGACAGTCCGATATTCACCGCCAACCTGGCTCGCGCCTACGTCGCAACGAACCGAAAGGCTGAAGCGGTGGAGCTTCTGAACGATCTCAAAAGGAGTTCGGTCCCTGGCTATCCGCTCGCCGCGGAAATTGCCATGGTCTATGCGACCCTGGGTGACAAAGACCAAGCCATGACATGGCTCGAAAAAGGTTATGAAGAACGATTCAATCCAAGCGTCCTACTGCGGCCCTGCTTTGACCCATTGCGTTCTGACTCGCGTTTCCAGGATCTTGTGCGTCATATTGGGCTTCCGTTGTAAATTAAGATCGCCAGAAAATTCTTCCCATTCGACAGGCGCCTGCAAGGTCAAGTAAGTCGCTTCAGACAAGACACATTGCACTCCGACAATCTGCAAGGCCGATAAATTGCTCACTGAGCCCGAGTCTATCTACGTCAATTTTGCTCGGACGCTGAATTCACAGTGACACTCACCGCTGTCGTGGAACTAACCATGTCTATCCTCCAGATCCCACCAAGAGCAAGAGAGAGTCTGGACGGCTGCAGTTACTTGTGGGATTCCCAATGGGCATCCAGAGTTTTTGGCACTTTGCTGCTATTTTTTGATTGCTTGCTTTACTCGTGCGCAGGCTTAGAACGTAACGCGAACGTCGTCTTGCGCTCAGAAGTTCAGTTGATCAACGAATTCCAAACTCGCTTCGAGGCTGATCGCATGGATGCACATCGAATTGTCTGAGAGTAATAGAACAACGGGGCTATGAGCGTTATTTCCCTCTCAAAGAATCTGAACTAAAAGATCAGAGAGAGAAGGGGTGTTTGCCTGCTGCAATTTCTGAACACCAACGCCCGAACTCTACTGTCGAGATCGTTGGCCAGTCTTATCAGTAGGGTCGCTGGCGTGTTACGGTTTTGAGCAACTCCTCTGCGGACAAAGACAACGGTATCTTCGGCGAGCCTCCAGAGTACGGTTTGAGGTGTCATCGGATTGCACGCTACCCACATGCGAACATCGGCATCAGAATCCTGTGACAGCTTTTCAAGTAAATCTCGGTTATTGGTATTTGCAGCCATCCACCGCAGCCAGTCGATTTCCTCAGACCGCAACTCGCCGATTGTCCGAGGCTTTTGCCGCAGCCATGCGACAGCATCCTCGGTGCAATAATGACCTTCGTACACGGCAATCAAATCCTCGCCAATTACGTCGTTTAACCAATCCGACATACGCTCTCCTCGCGCTCTTTAGTCAACCTCTCACTACTGCTTCAGGTAAGCGATCAAGTTCCTCCGCTCTTCTGCCTTTGGAACACTGAAGCTCATATTGTTGTCTGGGACCATCAAATCGGGATCGCTCAACCACTTCTCCAGAGTCGCATCGTTCCAAGTCACTCCAGAATTCTTCAAGCCCGTGGAATATGTAAATCCCGCGATGCTTCCGGCCTTTCTGCCATAGACTCCTGCCAGCCTCGGTCCCTCACGATCAACAGCCATCGCATGACAGCCTGTGCATCGTTTCTCGAACACAGCTTTGCCTTGCACAGCATCACCATCGCCAGCAAGAGCCGCCTCGCTCCCACCCGAACTCTTGCCGAGCATAGACAGCGTTTGCACATCGGCCTTGGAAAGCTTTGCATTCCAGTGCAGCAGCCGATACTGCAGCGGAGGCATGTCCCCGCTCTTTGCCTCTTCGAAGATCTTCGCAGTCAAAACCTGCTGCTTATCCGCCGGCATCTGCTCCCAGTGTGAGAGGTCCATCTTCTTGCGCGCCTCAACGATGTCGCGCTCAATCAGCCACGATCCTGGAGCGATCCGCGCATACACCGGCCAGCGAGTCTCGCTCGAATGGCAGTCCGCACACTTGTTCACAAGTACCGCCTTGGCGTCTGCGGGCATAGTCGCACCCTCCAGCAGCGTGCCGAGTCCTTTCGCCGGCTCGACACGCGGATTCCCAAACGGATGAACATACCCCAAGGCCACTACTGCGGCTACGGTCAATGCCGCAGCAATCCAAGGGCGCATTAGACAGTCTCCGCCAGTGTCGAATCGACGACTGCCAAATGACTACGTCCTCGAACCATCTTGACCTTGGTCACTCCGAGCACACTCTCAAGCTTGCCCGCTGGAACCATCATCGGCCCTGGATTTGGCGCCGCTCCCGGTGCAGGCTGCGGAAACGCTGTCGCCATCGCCGTGTGGAAGGCCACATTGCCTTCGACCTTTTGCACCACCTGATGGATATGGCCATTCAGAACCGTCACCGAACCAAAGGGCTTCAGCATGGCCAGCGCCTGCTCTCCATCCTTCGTGCCCCATCCCCACTTCTCATAGACCATCCACAAAGGAATATGGGCGAAAACGACGATCGGAGTCGAGTGACTCAACCCGGCCAGGTCAGACTTCAGCCACTTCAATTGATCCTCGCCCATATTCCCCATCGCATCTACTTGCACGCAGTTGTTCAGGCCCACAAAGTGAACGCCCTTGTGGTTGTAGCTGTACCAGCCATTGCCCACGGTGCCCTTGCCAAAACGCTGCTTGTACTGAGTACCATCGTCGATGTAGTCGTGCTCCCCCGGCACATAAAACACCTCGTTCTTGAAGCCTTTAATGACCTGCGAGGCAGTATCAAACTCCGCCGCTTTCGAATTCTGCGTAATGTCGCCGGTGTGAAGCATGAAATCAGGTGCCTTCATGCCCGCAGGCACAACATTGGCCCTGTCGATGGCCTTCTTCAGCGTCCCGGTCACGTCTGGGTTTGCGCCCTTGTTGAATCCGATGTGGCAATCGCTGATTTGCACGAACGAAAAATCCTCTACCTTCCCAACTCCGGTCCCAGCACCCTTCATCGTCTGCGCCAACAGCTTCGAAGTCGGCACACCGCCAACCATCGACCACAGCAGCCCTGTGCCGGCCCACGCCATGCACCCCAGAAAATTACGCCGGTCGATGCCATCGCCCACGGACTTCGTAACACCTTCGTTCTCCTGCACTACTTCGTCTTCCTTGAACTGATTCATATCAATCTCCATTTGATTTTGATTGCCTGTATCGTCTAAAACTGGCAATGCAAACTTTTATTCCTGCCCGCTAGAAGAAATCGCGCCGAATAATCCAGCAACAATTTAGTTACAGAGACGCGACCCACACACTTCGGTTCAGCCGAGAAGTCTGACCGCGCGTGTCGCTGCCATCCTTGGGCTTTCTCTCGCCTTGCCGGTTGCTCGACTACCCTTAAGCAGACGCTTACATCCCGAGCCTTTACCTTCGCCCGCGAACGCCGGGCATGACGGCCATTCAACGGTAGCCGTTCGACTGACCCGGGACAGCCGCTGACGTATGAGTGGAACTCTTACGTAGGTCGATCGTGCGATCCCGAAGTCAGACCATACCTATGCTGGCACCGATGTGTATCGCAGGGTAACTTTGCAGCAAACTTTGATGTGCTGCGGTTCGCGCCTGGAACGACGGCAATTGCGTCCCCAACTACCATCCACTGAATTTCTCGGCTGAGCTCCGATGGGCCCGTACAACGGCTATCCGCTCGAAACTTTGCTTATCTTCGCCTCTTTAATTGAATAACCGCCGAGTTTGACATTCTTCTTAGAAAGCCCAAAAAAACATGGAATAAATCTGTCTCATCTCCGTTTACGAAGTATGTGAAGCCAGACTTCAGTCGGAGGCTCCGCCGTGCGTTTTGGCGACATTCTTGATCTCCCATCGTGCTTCTCACACCATGCCCCTGCAACCGCAGATACCTCCCGCATCTCGAGCCTCCGGCCATCGGCTGCGCCTGACTCTGCAATGATCCAGAAAGCTGCAGAGCATGGTCGTCGTTGGGACAACCCCATGTCCGGTTCCGCTCCGTGGACCATAGACCGTAACCCCAGTCAGGTTGAGGCATACCGACACCATGTTCTCTGAAACCAATCGTGGCGACACCTTTGAACAACTTGCGCTCCCGCTCTTTCCGTCGCTCTACAACCACGCTTTCTGGTTGACCCACGATCAAGCCGAGGCCGAAGATCTGGTGCAAGAGACCTTCTCAAAGGCCCTCGGGGCCTTCGATTCATTCCAACCAGGTACCAACTTCAAGGCCTGGACCATCCGCATCCTTCGCAACACCTTCCTCACCACGCGCACCGGCATAGCCGCCTCCCGCACCGTTTTCCTCGAAGACCATCGAGAAAAACTCGACACCCCCGGCGGGTCCACTCCGGAAGATAATCTCATCCGTCTCGACAACCTGGCCGCTCTCCACATCGCCCTCGAGCAGCTTGCCCCACAACTCCGCGAAGTTCTGCTCCTCTGCGAGGTTGATGAGATTAAGTACAAAGACATCGCCCTCATCCTTGACGTCCCCATAGGCACTGTTATGTCGCGCCTCTCGCGCGCCCGCAGTACCCTCCGCCAACTTTTGCAGCCGCAGCTCGGGGAATCCCTATGAATGAAAAGCCTCAAATCACCGAACATCTCAACTCGTACACACTCAACGCCTTCATCGACGGCGAACTCTCACCCGCCGAACGCCAAGGAGCGGAGCAGCACATAACCACTTGCCACGCTTGCACTCTGCGTGTCCTCTCCGCAACGCAACTCAAAGCCGCTACCGCACGTGCTGGCCAACGCTTCGCTCCGCCCCCCGGAGCGCTTGGCCGCCTTGCCGCACAACTCCGTTCTCAAGCGCAGTTGCAGACAAATCCTCTGACCCAAACAAACCCGCAGCCGCAAACGAAAACGCCCGCTCGCCTCTACTTCATCCGTCCCGCAGCTTGGGCAGCCCTCGCCGCAGCCATCCTGCTGACCATCTCACTCCTTAGTTGGCGTCAGCTTCATCAAACCAATACCCTTGAGGCCGAACTCCTCGACCAGCACCTCGCCACCCTCTCCAGTGCAGCCACTCCACAGGTCATCTCTTCCGACCGTCACACGGTCAAACCCTGGTTCCAGGGCCGCCTGCCCTTCAGCTTCAATCTTCCCGACACCGCGGTCCTACCATCAGATACGATTCTCAAAGGCGCGGACCTCACTTACCTCAACGGCCAGCCCGCGGCTCTGCTCCTCTTTACCATCCACAAACACGAGGTCTCCATCTTCCTCATACAACGATCGACCAACTCAACCCTCTCCACTCTGTCGAGCACCCGCGCAGGCTTCACCATCCACACCGCCACCACTCCAGATCTCCGCATCGTCGCCGTCAGTGATGTCAACCCAGCCGACCTCGACAACCTTTTAGCAGTTCTAGTTCAAATACAAAAACCCGCGTAATTGCCTCAACAGCAGATGCCGGTACCTCAAGGTCGCTTCGAGTACCGTGGCACCATATGGGACTACGATGAAGTCGCATCTCAGGACTGGCGATCGTCCGTTAGCCCAATCAACAAGCTTCTACCCTGGGAGCTGGCCGCCTCACTCGAGACCTAGTCTTCACAAGATGATTAGAGAGGGGGTTACAAAATCATGCTCGGCGACGTTGCCGGAGTTTCCGACTTCGAGGCTCTGTGACCGTTTAGTTCACAGTGACAGCAACGGTCGTGGACGCGGTCAGG
>CAZZZG010000171.1:0-7352 GCA_964658525.1 uncultured Edaphobacter sp. | reverse complement strand
CAACGGTGCTAACTGTCCCCGGGGTGAAAACGCCCAGGGCTCCGGTGGCTCGGGCTTCAAGCCCCTGGGAAACTGTGTTCCCGGAGATTGAGTCCGTAAGCTTGATGGGGGCGCTACGAAGACCAAGAAGAGTTGGCGTAAAACGGACGAAGACTTGGCAGGTGACAGGTGGAGTGCCCGGTGTGGAAGGGCTGAGGATTCCCGTGCAGGTGTTTGTGATGATGTTGAAGTCTGGTCCGGAGGTTACGGAAAGATTTACCTTTTGATTGACGACAAAGGTGACTGGGAGCCCAGCGCTGACACTACCGATTGGAGTGGTGGGAAAGATGATATTGCTGCTGAGTTTGCGCAAGATACTGTTGCCGGAATCGGCGAGAGAGAAGTTACCAAGGGCGTCAACTGTAATGCCGCGTGGACCATTAAGAGGGAAGTTGAGAGTGGAGGTTCCGTCTTGAGTTGAGCTGTATGGGCCTGAGGCGCCGTTGGGGAGGCCTGCGGCGATGGTCACGCTGCCCGAGCCAAGGGCGTAACTTACCACGACATCCGGACTGGTCTCAGTAATGTAAAGCAACTGCGTAGGGGAAAAAGTCAAACCGTAGGGCTTATTCAGCGCCGTGGCGAGCGTGCCCGAGTTGTCATTGGAACATTGGCCGACTACTGTTTGATACGTTGTGAGACCGACGACTTGGCGGATGCAGTTGTTGCCGGTATCTGCGATGAAGAGGTCGCCCGCGCCATTGATTGCGAGACCCGAAGGAGCGTTCAGCGTGACGCTGCCGGTAATGCCTGGGCAGGTTGTGGGTACCAGAGCAGACGGCGCGCCTGCCACGACGCACAGGCTCGAACTAGGGGCTTGAAGCAGGACTTGATAAGTGCTGAGTGACGCAGGGACCTCAATATCTTGAATTGCAATATACAGATTGTTGCCAACGTCGAGGGCGAGTCCATTCGGGTTTGGGGTGGCAGATGCTGCGGACCCGCAGGTGCCGGCCACCGTAGTGAGAGAGGCAACTCCAGAGGCTCCGAACGGGAGTTTGCGGACGCAGTTGTGGCTGCTGTCGGCGATGTAGAGGTTGTTAGAGCTGTCAACGGCAAGACCCGTGGGTTGGTACAGACCCTGGCTCGGGGTCGGTGTGCTGTTGGTCGCAGTGGAACAGGTATCGCCCTTACCAGAAACAGCTAGTCCGACCAAAGTACTCATGGAACCAGTGGTATCGATCTTGCGGATGCAGTTGTTCAGGGTGTCCGATAGATATTGATTGCCACTTGAGTCGAAGACGATGTAGGACGGAGTGTTGAGACTGACCGTCGTCGCTGACCCGAAGTCCCCATTAAAGCCTGGCGTAATGGTCCCGGCATATCGGGTGCCACTCTGCACCAGAGTCAGGACCTGGGCAGATGCGAGAGCCGGCAGAATGGCGAACGCAATTAGAACGACCAGAGCAGCGAGGGCCTGGACACCAGAGAGGCGGTTGAAATGCATGGGTGAAGCTCCTAGGTTCGTGCCGCAAAGTGAAGCAGGTGAGACGTAAGTTGCAGGTAAAGCGGTTCTTGCGGAGTTTTACCCTTCCGCTGAAAGTAGTTATCCGGTCTCCTGCGCCAAAAGTATTGCATGTAGAGAATTTGAAGGAACTACCTATAAAGTGGCAGTCGAATACGCTTCAAAACGGTTGAACTTAGACGCTGGAACTGGTTTTCGGGAAAAGTAAGCAACTCCGGAGAAAGGACTAGCAGGTGAGCAGCCGGAGGAAGAAATGTTCTTCAGACACAAAATCTGTCCGCGAAAGGTTTCTCCAGAGATTTTGAAGGACTATTCTGACGTTGGCGTAGTATTCCGCCACTGGACAGATAAGACTCTCGGCCGGGTTGATAGAAGCTGGTGCCGTTCAAGACAGGACTTTAGTGTGAGAGAAATTCGACAGATCGTTCGACTTTGGCATCAGGATACGGCTACCGTATTTGTGACTCTGGTGCGTACCGAGGGATCCAGTTATCGCCGACCCGGTGCGAGGTTACTGCTCGGGCAGCAAGGTGCGTACGCCGGGACGATTAGCGGAGGATGCCTGGAGGCCGAAGTCGTGCGTAAAGCAGCATGGTTAGTCCAGGGAGGGGCCGTGGTGGAGCGGTACTCGACTATGTTTGACGATACGGCGGAGATACCCTTTGGATTGGGATGCGGCGGCGTGGTCGATCTACTTCTCGAGCCGGCAGATACTCCCGAATGTTGTGCGCTGCTCAAAGCTCTGGAAGGCGCGCTTGCCGGGGATGAGGCGACGGTGCTGACTTGGCTGCCACGTGAGGTGAGGGGATTGAAACGTGCAGTGCTTGCGGCGAACGGGGATTTTGCATATGCCAGCGAGGAGCTGACTGAATCCGAACTGGTCGAGGCGAGAGCGACCGTACTACACAGAGGTGAGTTCGAGAGTGTGTGCTCCGAGGTTTTTGTGGAGCGAATTGCAACTCCGCAGCGGTTGTTCGTTTTGGGGGCGGGTGATGATGCGAAGCCCGTGGTGAGTATGGCGGCGTTGCTGGGTTGGAGCGTTTCAGTAATGGATGGACGGGCGCACATGGCTCGCGCGGAGCGATTTCCGGAGGCGGAACAGGTCATCGTGGCATCGGCCGTCTCGCGTGAAGTGCTGGCCATTCGGCCCGATGATGCAGTGGTTTTGATGTCTCATAGTTACGAACAGGACAGGGACTTACTAGCTGCGGTGCTGCCGTTGCGTCCCAGGTATCTAGGGCTTTTGGGTGCGCGGCGCCGAAGTTCGTTGCTGGTGAGCGAGGCGGCAGCGATCCTGGGGTGGACTGTCGGTGAATGCTGCGACCGAATCTTTGCCCCGGTCGGACTAGACCTGGGTGGTGACGGACCGGAGGCCATTGCTCTCGCAGTGATTGCCGAGGTTCAGGCGTGTTGCATGGGCAAGCCCGGTGCTTCGCGCAGATTGTCTCCGAAAGATATCGAGAGGCATCTGGCGGAGGGTGATTCGGGCCGCTATCTGCAAGCCCAGTGCGCACTGGACCTCGCCTGAGGCGGCCTGGCGTGATTGTCTTGGAGGCGGAATTTGGAGGCGGCTGCGTGAGCCTGCTAAAGGCGACGACGCATGCGGAACGGGCGCACGCTTATTTAGATCCAGGTTCCTGTCCGAAGAGTGCTAGAGGGTCTGCAGGAATTCTTCGATAAGGTTGGCGGCCACGACGGAGCGGTATTTTGCGGTGCTGCGAATATCGTCGATGGGAATCGTTTCGCTCAGAATTGCTGCCCGGGCCTTTGCGATCGCCGCAGAAGCGATGGGCTGGTTCAGGAGAGACTGCTCGGTGGCGAACATACGTGCGGGAGTCTCGCGCAGGCTTGCAGCTCCGATGCGGATGTTTTCAATGATGCCGCGGTTGGTACGAGCGACTATGGCGATGGCAACCTTTGAAATGGCCTGGGCATTACGTGTCCCCACTTTGCGAATATAGGTTGTGTAACCGTCGGTATTACGTGAGAGCGTAATGCTGTGAAGAAGTTCGTCTTGAGCGAGATCGGTTTTTTTATAACTGAGGTGGAAGTCGCGGTAGGGGATAGTTCGGATCCCGCGAGTGGAGACGAGAGTGACGGCTGCGTCGTAAGCGAGCAGCACGGGAGGAGAATCTGCTGCGGGGCTGGCGTTGACGATGTTGCCGCCGAGTGTGCCACGGTTCTGGTTTGCGATGCTTCCGGTCCAGCTGGCGGCCTGGGCTAGGATGGAGAATTCGGCTGTGACGATTGGGTGCTTGCGGATGTCAGTGAAGGTTGTTGCCGCACCAATGATTATCGCATCGGGTGTGATCTCGATGAATCGGAGTTCCTTGAGATTCCAAAGGGAGATGAGTTTTTTTGGCTGAAGACGTCCCGCGCCTAAAGCTACCATCAGCTCGGTGCCACCGGCGATTGGAGTATAGCGGTCGGGCGAGTCGGCGAGGATCTGGAGTACGGCGTCGAGAGAGCCTGGGGCCGTTAGTTCGTATTCGGTGACATTGGAACGCATTCTTCTCTCTGTTGTCGAAGTGGGTTTGTTGGTAAACGCGTGACAACTATTGGGTCTCTGATTGTGAAGTCGCTTTCGCAGCTGCGGCATGCACAGCATTGAAGATTCGCATGTATCCAGTGCAGCGGCAGAGGTTTCCGTTGAGACCTTCCTGAATCTGTAACAGCGTCGGTTGCGGAATGTTTTCGAGAAGGTGAGACGTGGCGAGGATCATACCAGGAGTGCAGATGCCGCACTGGGCTCCGCCTTGTTCTAGAAAGCACTGCTGAATCGGATGGAGTTTCTCGTCGATTGCCATGCCTTCAATTGTGGTGATCTCAGCATGCTGAGCTTGCAGGATCGGAACCAGGCAGGAGTTTACAAGGTCACCATTCATGAGTACGGCACACGCTCCGCATTCGCCTTCGCCGCAGCCTTCTTTGGCTCCGGTGAGATGCAGATCCTCACGAAGGACGTCGAGAAGGCGCTTCATTGGTGGTGCTTCGACAGTTCTTTTTTCATCGTTGATGGTGAGGGCGATTCGGGTCATTTCGAATTTGCCTCTATAGTACTTCTGGTAATGGCGAATCTTGTTTCGTTCATGCGGGCACCTCTGACGTCTCAACTTGCGTGTCTCGGTCTATGGCGGGATTGAGGTCTTCCGCGCCCGAGGCTTGTACGCCAGTGATGCGCTCGAAGATGTCCTCGGGTAGGAGGGGGATTTCGTGGAAGGCGAGACCAGAGGCGTGCTCGATGGCGTTGAGGATGGCGGGGGCGGGCCCGTCCATGGGGAGCTCGCCTATGCCCTTGGCTCCGTAAGCGCCGTGTGGTGAGGGGACCTCCTCGAAGCTGACGTGGATGCACGGGAGGTCGGCGCTGGTAGGGATGATGTAGTTAGTCATCTGGTTGTTGGAGAGATGTCCATTGCGCCAGAGGCACTTTTCATAGAGGGCGTAGCCAATGCCCTGGGCAACGCCACCTTCGATCTGTCCGGCCGCGAGGATGGGATGGAGGACTTTGCCTACTTCTTGTAGGGCGTAGAAGTTGGTGAGTTGCGCGGAGTAAGTAGTTGTGTCGACGCTGACTTCGGCGACGTACACGGCCCAGGCGTAGGCAGGATAGGCTTCTCCGCTATACGTCTCGTCGTCCCAGAAGATGTCGCCGGGGGATTGGTAACGAGCTTCGGTTTTGAGGGAGCCGTACTGGGTGAGGTATTTGACGGCGGCACGGCAGAATTGAACTGGCGTGTATCCGGAGGGGGGTAAAAACGGAGCAAGAGCGGCAAGCAACGATTGAGCGGCGCGTTCCACGAGTTTGCCGACGACCATGGCCGTGCGGCTGGCGACGGTGGGGCCGGAGTTGGGAACCAGAGCCGTGTCGGGCTGTGCGATCAGGACTTCTTCGTAGGGTAAATTGAGGGTGTCGGCGGCGATCTGGCAGAGGATGGTGTTGGTGCCCTGTCCAAACTCGGTGGAGGATACCAGAATGCGAGGTCGGCCTTCAGCAGTCAGCTCGATCTCGACGAGGGAGTTGAGGCGCCGCTCGCCGGAGCCGGTGAAACCTGCTCCGTGGAAGAAGGTGGCGAAGCCCATGCCGCGTTTGATGGTGCTGGTCGGGTTTTCAGCGTCGAACTGCTTGCGTTTGGCGTGGTAGTTCGATTCTTCAAGAGCTCGTGTGAGTAAATGCTGCATGTCGACCGGGTCTTTAAGGATCTGGCCGGTGGCGGTTCGGTCGCCGGTGGCGAGGAAGTTTCGGCGTCGGAACTCCTCGGGGGTTAGGCCGACGACTTTGGCGATCCTGTCCATGTGGCGTTCGAGGGCGAAGATGCTTTGCGGGGCGCCGAAGCCGCGGAAGGCGCCATGGGGCGGAATATTTGTTGCGACTGCTTTGGCGCGGACGGTGAGGTGGGGCCAGTGGTAGGGGCCGGGGGCATGGATGGTGCCGCGGGAGAGAACTACCGGTGAGAGGGTGGCGTAGGCTCCTCCGTCGATGGCGAAGTCTATCTCACCAGCGAGTAGCTTGCCGTCCTTGCTGACGGCGGTGCGGTGGCGGGTGCGGGATGGGTGACGTTTGGTCGTGGCGGCCATGTCTTCGGCGCGGTCGTAACATAGCTTGACCGGATGGCCGGACTTCATGGCCAGGAGTGCGGCGTGGCTGCCGATCACGGAAGGGAAGTCCTCTTTGCCGCCGAAGGCTCCGCCGGTTTCGGTCTGGATGACGCGGCACTTCTCGGCGGGAAGGTTGAAGACCAGTTCGAGGGCGTGGACCAGGTAGAAGGGGCATTGCATGGAGCCGCGGACCGTTACTCCCTTTTCTGCGTCGTACTCGGCGATGACTCCGTTGTTCTCGATGTAAAGCTGCTCCTGGGCTCCGGTGCGGTACTCGCCTTCGACGATGTAGTCGGCGGTTTGCCAGATCTCGTCGGGTATCGGCTTCCGGTCCTTCTGCATGAGGTAGGTCTTGAATGTGTTGGCGTGCTCGCCTTCACCCCAGATGATCTGTTCCTTTTTTTCGGATTCCTCGATGGTGAAGACGGCGGGGAGTTCTTCGTAGGTGATGTGGACCGCGGCGACGGCGGCGGGGAGTACGGCCCGGTTGGGGTGGGCGAGGAGGAGGATGGGTTCTTCGCAGTGGTTGACGTGGGTGCCGGCCAGGCAGGGGTGGTCTTTGGTGAGGTGGACG
This sequence comes from uncultured Edaphobacter sp., assembly GCA_964658525.1. GTDB lineage: Bacteria > Acidobacteriota > Terriglobia > Terriglobales > Acidobacteriaceae > Edaphobacter. The sequence continues at coordinate 681 of CAZZZG010000171.1, read as the reverse complement.
ATGGTGTTTTCGCCGGGGATGTCGGCTGCGGAGACGATGGTGTACTCGTGCCAAGGGATGGCGGGGTGGAAGGAGATGGAGGTGATGCGGCCGCGAGGGATGGAGCTGCGGACGGTGGCGCCGAACCACATGTTGGGGAGGGTGATGTCGTCGATGTACAGGGCGCGACCGAGGACCTTGTCTCTACCCTCTTTGCGGATGGGGGAGCTGCCAACGATCTGTGAGCGGCTGGTCATGGAAGGTGTTGCATAAGCATAGACCAAGTTTTCGCGGGTGAGGAGAGGATCGTTCGATCGGGGGGTACCCCCCTCCCCTTGAGGGTATTTTGGGAGCAAATCCTTTTATCTTAGTGGTTTGCAGGTGGGTGGTGTCTGCAAAATATTGAATCGAAAGAGGTTGGTTGCAAAATACTTGTTTTCAAAGAGATGCGGCGGCTGGCGAGGCGAAGAGGGCGGATTTTATCGGGCTGCTCTTTCGTTTCGGACGCTGTATTCAGTATAGAAGGCTGGAGGTAACTCATACGCCATGCGATTTCGGTGGATTGGCGCGGGATTTTGCGATTATGGGGCTTGACAGCGTTTTTTGCTGGCGGGCGAGCAACTTCAACAACCAAGAAAGGCAACCGCAACAGCAGATCTCCTTCGGGGATGACAACAAGAAACGCAACTGCAACAGCAGATC
>CAZZZG010000170.1:0-7525 GCA_964658525.1 uncultured Edaphobacter sp. | reverse complement strand
TGCACCTGGAAACAGTGAAGCCCACATGTGGTTGGCCCGCGCTTATGGGTTCAAAGCGTCTCACGCCAACCCCTTCGCTGCCCTGAGCCTGGCCGGGAAGGTTCATTCCGAGTTCGAGCGCTCTGTCGAACTCGACCCCGAGAACGTTCAGGCCATGAGCGATCTGGGGGAGTATTACGTTGCGGCACCCGCTCTTGTCGGCGGCGGCCTTGATAAAGCCCAGGCCCTTGCTGCCAAGATGCAACAGAAGTTTCCCTCTCAATCTCATCGCCTGTTGGCCTTGATTGCCGAAAAAAAGAAGGAGATACCCGTCGCCGAGGCCGAGTTCATGAACGCAGTCGCCACAGGAAAGACGCCAGACGCTTACATCGATCTCGGGCACTTCTACAAGCGCCAGAATCAGTTCGACAAGATGCTTGAAAACCTCCGCTTGGGAGTCGAAGCAGACCACAAGAAGGGCCCGCCGCTCGTGGACGCCGCAAGCATCCTCAATTCGGCCAACAGCTCCCCTCAGCTTGCAATCACCCTTCTCCGCACCTATCTGGAATCTCCCGCCAAATCTGAAGGTGCCCCGGCGTTCAAGGTCCATCTCCAGTTAGGCGAACTGCTCGCACTTGGGGGTGACTCCGCCGGGGCGCACCAGGAATACATCGCAGCGATCGCCCTCGCATCGAACTATGTACCTACTCGCAAAGCGTTGCAAAGATCGTAGTGGAAAAGCGATACCATGGTCTTTCAACAGTCTCAAGGAATCTCTCACGACGTATGATTCGTTCCTTTCGCCAACTTCTCGCGTGCTCCGCCTTTGCATGTTCGATAACTCCTGCCGTCGCGCAGATATCGTTCACAAGCGCGGTAGGTCTGGCGTTAAAGAACAGTCCTAAAGTCATGATGGCCCAGGCCGATGTCGATAAAGCCAGAGCCTCGCTTGCCCAGCTTCAAGACGCCTACATCCCAAACCTCGTTGGAGGCTCTGGCATCGGCCCTCCATCCTATGGCTTCCCCCTTGGTCAGCCCTCCATCTACAATGTCACGTCGCAGTCCCTCGTCTTCAGCTACGCGCAGCGTGACTACATCCGCTCCGCCAAGGTTGCCCTTGAAGCAGCCACTCTTTCTCTTAAGGATGTGCGGGAAGCAGTCGCCGAGGACGCTGCCATCACCTATCTTGCCCTTGACCGCGACCTGCGGCGGCAAGGCGCCCTTCGAGAACAGCAAGGATTTGCGGACCGCCTTGTCAGCATCGTTCAGGACCGTCTTGACGCAGGTCAAGACACCGCAATCGATCTGACCACCGCCCGCCTTTCAGCCGCACAGATCCACCTCGCCACGCTTCGCGCAGACGACGAGACCGTCGCCGATCAGGCACATCTTGCACGCCTTCTTGGCCTTCCCTCGCAAGGACTCGGCACCACCAGCTTCAGCGTCCCAGCGTTCACCCCCAGCGCGCCAACCGATCCGACTGGCACAAGCTTGATGAACAGCCCTGCGGTCGAATCCGCATACGCCGTCGCGCGATCCAAGCGTGAGACAGCGTTCGGAGAAACCCGCTATCTGTGGAAGCCGCAGATTACCTTCCAAGCGCAATACAGCCGCTTCGCAAAATTCAACAACCTCCAGGACTACTACTTCCGCTTCCAGCAAAACAACTTCGCCGCCGGGATTCAGATCACCCTTCCCTTTATCGATGCCCAGCACAAAGCCAAAGCGCGAGAGGCTGCCGCCGATGCCTCACATGCGGAGCACGAAGCCGACAGCATCCGCGATCAATTCCTGGATACTCGCCTCAGGGCGGCACACACCGCAGCCGAGCTCTCCACGCGCGCCGAGATTGCATCCCTCGACCAGCAACTCGCCCAGCAGAATCTGGACATACTGCTCGTCCAGCTAAGCGCAGGAAACGGAAACCTGTCTGGCGTGCAAATCAATCCCAAAGATGAGCAATCGTCTCGGATCGCCGAACGAGAGAAGTTTATCGCCGTTATCAACGCGAACTTCGAATCTCAACAAGCTGAGATCAATCTAATGCGCCAAACCGGCGATCTGGAGACTTGGATCGCATCATCCCTACAGGCGCAGCCCTCCACCACCTCGAAACAGTAAAATGTTCGTTAGATTATGTCTATCTTATTGAAACAAATAAAGTCTTCGAGCGATGCCAATAGACACGTACCACACATGGAACTCTAGAAAAGCCACCTAACCCCGTAACTGAATGGTAAAATCAAGTTATCATTATGCCTCTCAAGACGCTCTTTCTGAATCCGCCCTCCTTTGAAAAATTTGACGGTGGCGCCAGCTCCCGTTGGCCTGCTACCCGCGAGATCGAGTCCTACTGGTATCCGGTTTGGCTTACCTATCCGGCAGGCATGCTGGAAGGCTCCCGTCTTCTCGACGCGCCCCCCCACCACATTAAATGGCAGGAAGTCGTCGAGATTCTCAAGGATTATGAGTTCCTCGTGCTCTTCACCAGCACCATGGGCTGGGACGGCGACCAGAAGATGGCCGAGGTCATCAAGCAAACATACCCCAGCATCAAAATCTCCTTCGTCGGCCCCCCGGTGACCACCTCCCCCGACAAGGCCATCACCGAGTGCCCCGCCATAGACTTTATTTGCCGTCGTGAGTTCGACTTCTCCGTCGTCGAGTACGCCAATGGCAAGCCGCTCAATGAGATCCTCGGCGTCAGCTACATGGACAAGGCCACCGGCAAGATCCTCCACAACCCAGATCGCGCTCAGGTCACACCCGAGCAACTGGATGAGATGCCCTGGGCCACCGAGATCTACCACCGCGACCTCGACGTCACCAAGTACAATGTGCCGTTTCTCCTGCACCCCTACGTGGCGCTCTACTCCACTCGCGGCTGCCCTGCCCAGTGCACCTTCTGCCTCTGGCCCCAGACCCTCAGCGGCCACGCATGGCGCAAGCGCTCCACAGATGACGTGGCGGCCGAAATGAAGCAGGCCAAAGAACTCTTCCCCCACGTTAAAGAGTTCTTCTTCGACGACGATACGTTCAACATCCAGAAAGCCCGCACCATCGAGCTCTGCGAAAAGCTGAAGCCCCTCGGCCTCACCTGGTCCTGCACCTCGCGCGTCACCACTGACTACGACACCCTCAAAGCCATGAAGGAAGCCGGCTGCCGTCTCCTTATCGTGGGTTACGAGTCCGGCGACCCACAAATCCTCAAAAACATCAAGAAGGGTGCAACCGTCCAGCGCGCGCTCGACTTCACCCGCGACTGCCACAAGCTAGGCCTCGTCATCCACGGCGACTTCATCCTCGGCCTGCCCGGCGAAACCCGCGAGTCGATCCGTAACACCATCGACTTCGCCAAGCAGCTCGATTGCGAGACCATCCAGGTCTCCATCGCGCACGCCTTCCCCGGCACCGAGTTCTTCGACTACGCCAAGGACAACGGTTTCATCACCAACGAAGCCATGAACGACGATGGTGGCCACCAGATGGCGCACATCGAATACCCAGGCCTACCCGTCGAGTACGTCATGGAAATGGTGCACAAGTTCTACGACGAGTATTACTTCCGTCCCAAGGCTGCCTTCCGCGTAGTCTGGCAGGCCATCGTCAACCGCGACGTGCCCCGCCTCTACACCGAAGCCAAGTCCTTCATGGAGCTCCGTTCCAAGCGCAATAAAGCCGTCCGCGCCGTCAAGGAAGCCAACGCCGCCAAGGCGCAGGAATCCGTCAGCATGAACGCGTAACCATCCAGTTTGCAAAGCATCTAAAAGCGGTCAGCATGCAGATGCTGGCCGCTTTCTCTTAGCCTTCACCACTTTGAACGGATCGACACGCATGCAACACACCCTCACCCCTCGCCGCTGGCTCGTCCTGATCGCCGTCATGCTCGGCGCCTCCATCGGCGACGCTCTCCTCGGCATCGGCATGAAGCAGCTCGGCCCCGTCTCTCTCCACCACCTCAGCGCACTCTTCTTCGCCCTAAAGAGCCCCTGGATCATCTCCGGCATCATCGTCCTGCTCGGCTTCATGGCCTGCTACATGACCGCCCTCAGCTGGGCCGACATCACCTTCGTCCTCCCCGCCACAGCCTTCGGCAACGTCATCGTCACGATCCTCTCCCGCATCTGGCTGCACGAGCACGTCTCCGGCTCCCGCTGGCTCGGAGTCGCCCTCATCGTCATCGGCGTAGGCTTCGTAGCCAACGGCCCTTCCCGCACCGAGCACGCCTCCGTAGAAGTCGAGGTCGTCCCATGAACCCCACCACCCTCCACACCTGGGCCACCATCGCTGCCGTCGTCATCACCGCCACAGCCGGCGACATCCTCATCGCAGGCGGCATGCGCAAGCTCGGAGACCTCGACGACATCCGCGCAAAATCCGGCCTCCTCGGCGCGATCAAAGCCGTCCTCTCGAGCGGCATGTTCCTCGCTGGCATCACCTGCATGGCGCTAAGCTTTTTCTCGCTCCTCTTCGCGCTCTCCGGAGCAGACCTCAGCCTCATCGCCCCCGCAACGGCCTCTCTCACCTTCATCACGACAGCCGCAGCCGCAAAGTTCTTCCTCAAAGAAAACGTAGACGGTCGTCGCTGGATTGCCGCGCTCTTCGTCTGCGCCGGCGTAGCCCTACTAGCAAAATAAAAACAAGCAACGTAGCATGCCCATCCCGACCAACGGGACGACATCCAACGCTCCCTAACCGACATCAGGTATAAAAGTCACGAAGTGACCGCCCCACGCCCAATGGGCCTGTCCGGCAGGACAAAAGCCAGTTCAACTCCGACTAAGCCACCGCATCAACCCACTAGCAGGAGTCTCCGACGCCATAAACCGCATTGAATCCCCGACCACAGCCCCAGCAGCCAGCCTTCCACTCCGAACCCCACCCTCCATAGTCGAAGGCCACTCCGTCGCAGTCCAATCCCCAGCAAGAAAAAGCCCGGGCCACTCGGTAGCCTGCTGAGGACGAAAGCGATCCAACCCCGTAGTCACAGAAAAAGTAGCCCGAGCCTCCTTCAACACACCGCTCTTCACAAGCCTCGCCCGCTTCACCTCAGGAAAAAACATCTCCAGTTCCCGCAGAGCCGAAGCCAGAATCTCCTCCCGTGTCATACCCAACTGCGCCCGCGAGCCCGCTACCACCACCTCAACGTAACTGCCCTTCTCCTTCGCATACCGCCTGATGCGCGACTTATGAAAGAACCACTCAATCGTCGTATCCAGCAGCCACGCATGATCAAGGTCCGTAATCTCGCAGTCATACCAAAGCAGAATAGAAGTAAACGGAGAGTGCATCTGCCGAGCCATCTTCAACTCCAGATCGTCCCTGACCTCCTCGTACCTTCGCGCATACTCCTCGTTCACACGAACGGCCGGCAGCAGCTTCTGCGTCTGTTCAAACGGAAGCGCCAGAATAATCGCATCAGCCATATAAGCTGCATCCGCAGTATTCGCCCGCCACCGCCCATCCGGCTCCTGCACCAACCCCTCGACGCTTGAACGAAGCCGCACCGTCCCCCCATAAGCCTCGATCATCCGCGCCTCAGCCGCATAAAACTCGCTCAGCGGCACAGTCGGTATCCCCAACCGCCCTCCGGTTGAAGACTTCACAAACAACTCGTGAAACACCTTGCCCGCATATCGAGTCGAGCAATGCGCCGGACGATCATTCAGCGTCGCCATCACAATCGGATTCCAGAAGTGTCGAATTGAAAGTTCCGTCTGCTTCGTTCGCTTCAACCAATGCTCCAGGCTCTCGGTATCTTCCGCCGGATATCCTCGAAAGAACTCCATCAGCCCACGAGCAAGCCCCAGCTTGTCCTTCCAACCCAACATCGACATGTCAAGAAAGCTGGGAGCAAAGTGAAATGGCGCGGGAAAATCGCTCGTCACAATCTTGCTCACATTCCCATTCGGCTCAAGAAACGTCTGCTCGTCGTACCAGCGGATTTTCTTTGCAGTCCCAGCCTGCTCACAAAGCTCAATCAGGTTCGTACAGCATCCAAGCAGCACATGTTGCGAGTCCACCGTCTCCTGCAGCGCAGGATGCTCATACGAATAAGCCCTCCCACCCACATAAGGCTTACGCTCCAACACAGTGACAGACTTCCCCGCCCTCACCAGCGCACTCGCTGCAGCCAACCCTGCCGTGCCCGCTCCTACAACAATCACATCGCTATGTTCTGCACCACTCACGAAACCATCCGGTTACGCACAGCCATCCCCATCCCCTGCGCCAGAATCATCAGCTTCCTCGAAGTCGGCACACTCACGCGCTCAGAAAAAACATCGTAGTTCTTCGCCATAATTCGTTCGAGCAGTCCGCGATAGATCGTCACCAGAACCCAAAGCGCCGCGCGGCTATCTTTATCGATCAACGGCAGCAACTCCTCCGCCGCCGCATAGTACACAAGCGCCCGAGCCGCCTCCTGCGCCAACAAGCTTCGCACAACCTTCGTCTCAGCCTCTCGCCGAACCACCTGCAACAACTGCTTCACTTCCACCCTGCCCGCGCTCAGATCCTGCAGCGGAAGATAGATCCTTCCACGTTCCGCATCCTCGCTCACATCTCGCAGAATATTAGTCAACTGAAAGGCAACACCGGTCTTCTCCGCCAACTCCTCCGCCCGAGGATCCGTATACCCAAAGATCCGAATGCAAACCAGCCCTACTACCGAAGCCACCAGATAGCAGTACCGATACAGTCCATCAAAATCCTGATACGCCTGGAGCGTCTGCGTTTGATTTGCCACCGTCTCGGTTACAGATACCATGTCCGCCTGGCTCCCCGCAGGATCCAGGTCCATCGTCGTGCCCCGCACCAGATCCTCCAGGAGCCCATCCGGAATGGCAAATCTCTTCTGCGTATCGTTCAGAGCCAGAAAAACCGCATCCTCCGACACCCCAGTTCGCCGTGCCGTCCGCCACGTCTCAAGCCACTCCCCCATCACCACTCGCCGCTCCGCTACCGGCAGCGTCTCATCATCGGAGATATCATCGGCTCGCCGCATAAACGCGTACACCGCGCACATCGCATTCCGCTTGTGCTCCGGTAGGACGCGAAACGAATAATAAAAATTCTTGGCCTCCCGCTGCGCAATCTCGGCGCAGACGGCATAAGCTTCAACAATCGTCACGAGGCCATCCCCGCGCGCACCTTGCCGGCCAGTGCCGCCATCAGCAACCCCACCTTACGCGCCTTCGACACCACGGGTCTGCCACGAAGCACATCAAAATCCTGCCTCGCAATGCCATTCAGAATCGCCTCACCGCCCTTGCGAAACAAGTCCAGCACCACTTTCAGTTCTTTATCCACATGCCGGCTGATCTCACCACCTTCAAGCAGCATCTCCCGTGTCCGCACCACCAGCTCCTGCGTCATCCCGCGAAACTCCGGCGTAAACACCCGCCCCTCGATCTGTCCTTCCTCCACCCCAAACCGCAGCATCGACTCCGCAGGAATGTATCGCCTTCCCCGCTCCTTATCCTCCACCACATCCTGCCAGAAGTTCGCCAGCTGCAGCGCCGTACAGACCTTGTCCGAAAGCCGC
>CAZZZG010000169.1:809-7549 GCA_964658525.1 uncultured Edaphobacter sp. | reverse complement strand
TTGCCAATTACAATCAACAACTGCCCAGAGCATCGGGTTGACGCTAACTGGCTACTTTCTCGTAGTGGCTGTTTTGGTGGCTGTTGATAAAACTGATGGTATGACCCAGCGCTTCTCTGAAGACATCGACATCACCGTGTTCCGGGAGGGTATCGAGCAGCCTGCTACGGTCGAGGAGTTGGATAGCCTGGTGCTTAGGTGATACAGAAGGACGATCGCGAGATCATTATTGCGCGGCAGCAGTTAGAATCCTCTCGACCTTTGCGTCTAGTTCCCGCGCTACTTTGAGGGCATCACCGTTTCTGTATGGTGCAAGATAGGAGGCCATCCTGTCATACGAGATGCGGACGCTGTCCGGACGCTCCTCAATGAGTATGGTCACCGGCGCATACGAGCCTGCATCAACGACATGCTTCACCATTTCCTTCATGATCAGGGGATTTCCTGCGACAAGGCGAAGAATTCTTGGCTTGGTCGTTCCATTATCTTTCTGAAGAACCTCTCCGATATTGAAGCGCACAAACTCCATGAGGTTGTTTGGCTGGGTCACGGGATTGACGACCTTTTCCATCTCGGCGTCATTTTTCGCCGCCGCCAAATTTTTGTTAAATGCCACCATATCCGGATGACCGATTGCTGCGTCGATCCGTGCAACCACTGTGTCAAACGGCTCGGTGGAAATGAAATTTACTCGTTGAACGTTAACTTCTTGAATAGTCTTGTGCGTTTCTAATTTTATTGTCGCCGTCTTAGACGTTATTCCAAGACAAGTGGCTGCTACGAAAGCTGAGCCGATAGCGATCAGTAGTATTCGCGAATTTCTCATATCTTTCTCCTGTTTTACCTGTGCACCAGTCACCGTCCGTTGGTGCAGAGCAGCTTTCATCAATTAAAGATGACGAATTTATATAGGCTGATTCCTATTGATTTGCATACGTTCGTTGTCCTGATGTGATAGTGGATTACATTACGACGAGGAGCCATCGACGAATCCGTTGTACAGTGCCGGGTTCCACGCGACTAGTTCGGATTTCGCCAGAACTCCACCTGTGAAATATGGGTCCTCATGGAGAATTTCTTCTGCTGCGCCCAAATCCCGGGCTTCATAGACAAATAGCGCTCCTTTGCCATTTGCAAATGGGCCCGCCGCCCATAGTTTGTTCTTGGAATCGAGCAAGGCCATGTACTGCCGATGCGTCGGGCGGAGTTCAGCGACTCGATTCAAATCGTCAATGTAGTGACAGAGGTGGATGAACTTCACGGATAAACCTCCATGGGAACGTGGACAGCGGCCGTGTTGAAGTGTTCCTGACCGCTGCCCTCGATTGCGTTCTGTTTCTTCATCTGCATTAGCGGACACCATCGAGAAAGGTATTTACTTGCGAGACGAAGAGAGAGTGGTACTGGAAGAGTGAGCCGTGGCCGGAATCCGGATAGAGACTGAGCTGAGCCCCGGATATGTGCTGATAAAGAACATAGGAATTGATGGTAGGAGCGATCAGATCGTCGTTGCCGTTGACAATAAGCACGGGCTGCTTAATGGCTGCCAGTTGCACATGATTTGCGGGCGACAATCCCCAGGTGATATAGGCCTTCGCTTGCGCCTGAGTCGCTTCCTGCGTTGCGACGGGCTCCGGGTCCACCGTGTGGTTGTTGATTCTCTTCACAACCTCCAGACCTGCCTGCCGACCCTGGGGTGTGGAAGTGAAGAACAGGAGCGCCTTCAAGGGTACATTTGTCTCCGCGCTCTTCTTCACGTTTTCCCCGATGACGTTGGGAAGGTCCTTGAAGCCTTCCGCGCCCTCCGGCCCGGTGCCAACAAGAATTACATTGCGAATCAGTTCCGGACGATCCGCCAGAACCTGTTGCGCAACAGCGCCGCCTAAGGAGAAGCCAAGGACATCGACCTGACTCAAGTGAAGCGCATCCAAAAAGCCCTCTGCGTAGTGGGCCATGGTGGCTACAGAATCAGGAGCCTTACCTTCGGAGGCGCCAATGCCGGCGTTCTCGAAGATCACGAGAGAACGGCTCTTCGCTAGTTCCTCGATCAAGCTCTGGTCCCAATCGTCCATAGTGCCGGTGAAGTGTTGGAAGAGCACGAGTGTCGGAGCATCAGACCGGCGCCCGATCGTCCGGTAAGCCAGTCTGATTCCGTCGACGGTGACGTAGCGATTCGGCGTCTTGCTGTAATCCAATCCGCCAATCTCCGTTTGATCCACACTTGCGTCCAGGGTTGCAGAGCTGTTCTTGATTTCGCGCATCATCATCTCCTAAGTGCGCCTTTGTGCGATTGCATAGCTCTACCAAACGCTCCAACAGTCGCCATCTTGTTTGATTTGAGTTTATGTTTGGTGCGGCACCGTATCTAGGCTGAAACCGCCAAAGACGGGACAGTCCTGCTACACAAAGTTGTGCAAAGCCCCAGCTTGCTCGAAGAGGCAAGCCCGACATTAGCTGCAGTATTGGTAGCGAGCACATTGCCGAAGAACGCAGGCGAGTTGACTGGTCTTCTTACTTCGTCATCCGCTGTTCCGCCGCCAGATTCCTGGAGTGACTCCATACATGCGCTTGAAGGAGCGGTTGAACCCTGACTGATCGGTAAAGCCGCATCGAACGGCAATGTCTGAAAGCGGCAGACGAGTGTTCATCAGCAAATCCTTCGCTTTGTCGATACGACGTTCGATCAGCCACCGATACGGTGGCTTGCCATAGGTTTGCCGAAAAGCTCGCGCGAAGTGGCTGAGTGATAGATCGCAGACCGCGGCCACCTGCTGAAGGTCGACATCTCCGTCAAGATGCGTATTGAGAAATTCTGTTGCCTTCCTCATCTGCAGCGAGCTCAGTCCGCCTTGTACAGCTCTTTCCCCCAGTGTGATGCCGCCGTAGTTGCAGACGAAATGACAGCGCAGCGCGTGCATCACGTGGTCGACGAAGAACCTAGACGCGTGGTTCTGTTGATCCAACGTTGCAAGAAGGACCTGCCCCAGATGATGCACAACCGGATCCGGATGTCCGAAGAGCCAGCTGAGTCGGTCGACGCGCGGCACGCGGTGGCAAGCAGCGACCTCGTCGAGAGAAGCCTGGGTGATATGAAATACCAATGAGTCGAACGGATTCCGAAGGTAGATCGTCGGCCTCTCTTCGAGACTGAGGACGCTGACCCCGCCGACTGGATAAGAGCCGCGCGACACGCTCCTATTACCAAGAAACTGCTCGATGGTGGGGATATCCGCGAGTTGAAGCACGACCATGTAGTCACGTGCAGCGACTTCTCCCCGCGTGACCGCCGGAACCCCTTCTTCGCTCGAAATGCGCCCGAAAGAAAAAGGAGCGAATTGGGACACGACGAGCTTGGCGGAGGGCATTTCCTTGACGTACATGCCCTTCGCGAATTCGCCCCAAAATGTTGGAATCATCTGCATGTTCTTTTGAGGTCTGTCTTTCCCTTGATTGTCCCTCATCCGTTTCGATCGTAGAGTTGGCCGTGGGCCGCGATAAGGCCCTTGCAGCTCGGCCGCGTGTCCCTATGAGCGAATTGCCGGCGAAGAAGCAGAGCTGTCTCTGTTCCTATCGCCTCTCCTCAGCGCTAAAGCGCTAGTTCATACATACCGATTTAGACGCGGGAAGCCGATCTACGATGCAAAATTTCCAACCAGTCGGAAAAACTTTTACTCTGTTGACGCTCCACCGATGAAAAAGCATCATGTGCTGAGTAAATGACGGGCAGGGACTGAATGGCGATCAGGGCAACGGGGTAGTTGAAACCTTCTGAGGCGCAGAGCCTCGACAGCCAGTTGCGGAGTTCGCAGCGGGAGAATGATGTCACTACTGTTCAACGTTCTTAGTGCTTTCTAGCGTGCCCGCACCTCGGTATCGAGGAACCGAGTCAGATTTTCTTGTGCGTATGCGAGTGCGCCTGAGCGTTTGTCAATCCTAGAAACGACCATCGCCCCTTCAAGCGTGGAGATCAGGAAGTTGGCCACGCTTTGTGGACGCACTTCATGACGAACCTCGTTTCTACTCTGCCCATCCTTGAGAATGTCGACCAAAGCCCCTTCCCACCCTCGGTAAGCCCTCCGGGCGCGATCGCGAAGAGCCAGATTGCCGTCATCCGTATCGACGGCTGTGTTCACCAAGGGGCAACCCCCGGCAAAGCTCGGCGTCTTGACGTAATTGCTGATATGGATTGCTAGTTTGTCTACTGCATTAGAGACTGAGTCCAGGTTAGCCATGCGTTTCTGATTTGTATCGGCCCAGGCGAAGTCAAAGGCTTCAAGTGCTAGTGCTTCCTTGTTGGCGAAGTGGCCGTAGATAGAACCTTTTTCCAGCCCGACCGCCTCGACGACATCCTGCATCGAGGCACCTTCGAACCCTCGCTGATTGAAGATGACTGCGGCTTTGGCAACAATATTCCGGCGTGTTCTCTCACCCTTGGTCAATTGCTTGTTTGCTCCTTTCACACATCCCCTTCATGGCACGTTTGCGGTCGCCGAATGTCGCCTGCTCGACGCGCCTCTTTTCACTAGATTAGAGGTTCCCCGGCTCCCGAGCGGTTCAAACGAACGACCGGTCGGGCGAAAGCTATGGATGAAAGTTCATAAAGCGCTATGCCGTCGCAGCGATCGATTTGCTGGACCACACCAAATAATATGGGGAAGAACGCTGAAGGCGCGCTCATATATCCCCTGATCACAGCCAATGGCATCGTCATCGGCTCTTTCGTGAGCTAGTCGGGACCTGTCCTCGAAGGGCGGTCACCGACGATAGGCTCAAACTGAGCGCGGCATTCGATCGAAGAAGTCTAAAAACCTCATTCACTTGCTTTATCGTCAGCGAGTTCCAATTGCCTTTTGGTCTGTGAACTAACCGTGAGGGCCGTACATCATGCCCTTGCAGCCCGCGGGACTCACTATGAGGAGATCGTTCAGCCTAACGTGGCATTGGAACGTGGGCCGAACGATCATCCTCATGGGCCTTTATCACGAAAAAAATGACTTCCAAATGCAGGAAAACTAGCGAATTGTGAAGCTGCGGTTTGAGCGGAGTGGCGGCCGCTTCTACAAATTTCGTCACATCTGCGGATGACTCAACACTGCAAGATGGCCGGATGCAAGTTTCAAGGTTATAGCGTTCATTCGATTTGACATGTTCATTTCCAGTGTCGGTGAGATGCCCTTGACGGGGAATTTGTTGAGCATGACTTAGATACTTTGTCCTTACTTGTTCTTTAAGGTGTTGTTTGGCGTGATCTACTTGCGAGTGATTGCTGGTGACCGTTAGCGGAGAGCAACAAAGGCCAGCGCGATCGCAATCACATCCTCAAGTAAAGCGGCAGGCAAGTCTCGCCCGAATAACTTCGCGACTAGAGCCCTGACCTTGGAACCAGCAAACGTTCCAGCAACACTTCCAGCTATTCCCGCTATCAGACCGATCGCGAAGTAACCTTCGGAAAGACCAATCGCCCCTCCGCTCGTTGCTCCCATTACGACGCGTGCACCGAACTGCGGGGGAACAAGGCGGCTTGGGGTCTTGGGAAGTTTATCTGCGACGAGCTCTCCAAGAGCCATGAAGCTAATGATGAATGGCGTGAATCTCTTCCCGAGAAAGGAGAGCCATGTTTCCTCAAGTGCGAGATGTTGGCAGCTGGCTGCCCAGCTTACCGCGGCCAATCCAACGATGGCGCGCAGACCACAGGCAATGCCAATGATGAAGGCGGGGATTATGACAGTGTTCATACGGACTCTTTCATTGAGCGATTCTGAAGCTCAGGCTGGGAGCTTTGCGATGTTGCTCCAAGGCGAGCCTCTCGAGAAAATGAATTTCACTCGAGAGGCATCGCATAAGAGGTTTTACTTCGAGGTGGCTTTCGAGGCGGCATCCGCAATCACATTTGCGACCTTGGAAGGCTGAGCCAACATGATGACATGGCTGGAGGCAACTGTAGTTGTCGTCGCACCGATTTTCTTCGCCTGGGATGCCTCGAGATCGGGAGAAATCGCCCGGTCATTTGCGGCAATGATGTACCAAGATGGCTTTGACTTCCAGGCTGGAACAGTGATCTCCCCCTTCATTGCGCCAACGCTTGTGGGAACCTGCGATGCGGTAAGAACCGCGATCTCCTTGGGAGAAAGATCTTGAGCGAAATCTTCAGCAACACCCTTCGGTGTCAGCTTGATGAACCCACTTTTGTCTGGACGTAGTTCGGTTCCGATCGGCGTAGGAACACTCGTAATGAGACCGAAAGCAGATTCTCCTTTATCTGGGGCCACTGCCGACACGTAGACGAGTCCGGCCACCTTGGGATCGTTTCCTACTTGGGTGATCACCGCCCCGCCGTAGGAGTGCCCAACGAGCAACACAGGGCCATCCTCAAGATCTATGGCCCGCTGCGTAGCAGAAACGTCGTCCGCGAATGATGTCAGCGGAATCTGAACAGCCACAACATGCAGCCCCTTCGCCTCCAGGACCGGGATGACCTTCGACCAGCTCGAACCGTCTGCCCATGCCCCATGAACCAGGAGTACCGTTTTGACAGCGGGGGGGGCTGTTTGTGCCGTCGCCCTGATGGCGGGATCGAGGATCGCGAGAAGAGCGGCACATGTGGCCATCAAATTCCGAATGTATCTAGATACTTGCATTTTTCGTCTCCATTTTGGACGGAAGATCCGCACACAGCTTGAAAAGTGCCCTTAGAGCCCGTGCAAACCGAGCGAATGCGGATAAGAGCCGTTTCTTTGGCC
>CAZZZG010000169.1:0-799 GCA_964658525.1 uncultured Edaphobacter sp. | reverse complement strand
AACACTTCTAGGCGAAAACCATCAAAAACTTGCCGTTCATGCTGGATAGTGAGGAACGCATCCATCTGAGAGACAACCAGAGCGAGGCAAAGCTGTGGTTCGTCTAGATTTTTGGTTGTACTGATGAAGCGAGGTGACCCCTTGGAAGTCCGCACCAAGGGCTCTTGCTGTGATCAAGGAACAGCGCGATATATAGTTCCTGCCGAATGTGAAGACCAACAGTCAGAAGCTCGGCTCTCAAAAACTAGTTCGAACGGTCTATGGGCCGACCTGCATCGAAGCAGTCAAGCCGATCGCTGACGGTCCAGCGGTCGCACGCCCACTCCTCATAGGCGCGAGCTCTTTACAGAATAGAGACATCTGGCGTGGTTAGGTTTTCAGAAAATTAGTTGCCACCGAACGACGACCAGTTCTTTGTGAATCCGGATGACCTTGATTAGTATCTGATATTTCGTCTGGGAACGTGTGGAGTGCGAGGGCAGTCGAAGTGAACAGCAGCAAGAAAGCATTGATAACTCAAGCTTGCCCGGACTCTAACGTTGACATCTGGATTTGCGGCCGCCCTGTCGCATACAGCTGTTCAGTCCTTCATCCAAGGCTGGTGCCTGTCAACTAGGCAGGGTGCTTCCCACATCCCTGGTCTTCCACTCGCAGTCTTCATCCAAAAGAAATAACTGAAAAGAAGGAGAAACAATGTCAGCTGCTACCCTTTATCCTGCTACATCTAATGGCGTCGATCTTGATACCGAGGAGACCTTCGGAGTCATCAACCCCGCCACTGGCGAGGTCTTTGCGCAAG
>CAZZZG010000168.1:0-7700 GCA_964658525.1 uncultured Edaphobacter sp. | reverse complement strand
GGCGGCCTTTCCTTACCCCGAACCTCTCCAGTCCAAACCTGTCAACCCCCGAATGCGCGAATCCCTGCGTAAAACAAGCGCATTCCCATGGCGTATGAGTTTCACTCAACCAGCTATACTGGTACCAGACGTAAAACGACCCCGGGCACAAATCCGGGGTCTCTGTTTTTGCCATAACTTCTGGGCCGCGTAACCTGCACAAAACAAGTATTTTAGGCGCAAACCATTTGCAATGAATATTTTGCAGACGGCGTATCTGTCTATCCTCAAGATACAAAACATCTTGCGTACAAAATACCCTGCAAGGGGAGGGGGGAGGGTCTAAAAACCAATGTCTATCCGCCAGCAAATCCGACCCGTGCTCACGCTCGCCCTCCCGCTCATCCTCGCCGAACTCGGCTGGATGTCCATGGGCATCGTCGACACCGTCATGGTAGGACACATGGCTAACCCTGCCCTTGCCATCTCCTCCGCCGCCCTCGGCCAGGTCCTCTACAACACCATCGCCTTCGGCATTGCCGGTATCCTCCTCGGCCTCGACACCTACCTCTCCCAGTCCCACGGTGCCGGCCACTTCGACGAGGCCAACCGCTGGCTTCTCCACGGCCTCATCCTGGCCGCCGGTCTGGCCCTCACGCTCGTACTCATCATCTTTTGCGCCCCCATCCTCATGATGCGTCTGCCCATCGACCACGCCGTTATCACAGGCTCGGTCTCCTTCCTCGGCGCACTCAACTACGGCACCCCGGCACTCTTTCTCTACTTCACGCTCCGCCGCTACCTACAGGCCTTCAACCACGTCCGCCCCATCGCCGCCGCGCTGGTCACGGCCAACCTCATCAACGTCTGCGGCAACTGGCTTCTCATCTACGGCCACTCCAGGGGCGCCATCCATATCCCGGCCCTGGGAGTCACCGGCTCCGGCCTTGCCACCTCGTTCTCCCGCTGCTACCTGGCGCTCTTCATGGTCATCTCACTCTGGCGTATCGAGCGTCGCCACAGCTACGGCCTCCGCAGCGTCTCCCGCCACTTCGAACCCCGCCGCCTCCGTCGCCTCGCTCTCCTCGGAGCCCCCGCTGGCGCTCAAATCTTTGTCGAAATCTCGATCTTCGCCACAGTCACATTCCTCATCGGCTTCATGGGCCGGCTACCTCTTGCCGGACACGAGATCGCGCTCAACTGCGCCAGCTTCACCTTCATGGTTCCCTTCGCCATCTCCGCCGCCGCAGCAGTGCGAGTAGGGCAGGGCATCGGCCGCAAAGCGCCCGAGGAAGCCGCCTCCGCCGGATGGGCCGCAATTGTCCTGGGAGCCTGCGTCATGGCCTGCTTCTCCGCAGTGCTGCTGCTCTTTCCCCGAGCCATCGCCAGCAGCTTCACCACCGACAGCGGCGTCATCACCGCCGCCATCCCCTTACTCCTCGTCGCTGCCATCTTTCAATTCTTCGACGGACTCCAGATCACCGCAACCGGCTCCCTTCGCGGTGCGGGAAACACTCACGCAGGCCTCGCCGTTCACATCGTCGGCTACTGGATCATCGGTCTCCCCATCGGCTACCTCTTCGGCTTCCGTCTCCACTACGGAGCCGTCGGCCTCTGGATGGGCTTATGCGTCGGCCTTATGGTGGCGGGCATCACTCTAACCCTCATCTGGAGACACACCACCAAAAAACTCGAGTCCTCAAACCTGACCCACGAGCCAATCACCACGAACAACTAACCAGCCAGCGCCATATCTTCGCGAACGCGGGTCTTTGACCGGGTAGTCAACGTAACCGCCGAAGCTAGAATCAACCCGCCCCCAACCCACGCGCTGGGCCCCAACCGCTCCCCCAACACCAGCACTCCCAGCAGACTCCCAATCAAAGGCTCCATATTTAACAGCACCCCAGCCTGCGACGCCGGAACCTGCGTCATCCCCCAGTTCCACAGCAACGTAGTCGTAGCCGTACAAAGCACTCCGCTCCCCGCTAGTGCGAGCCAGGCCTTCACCGACACCCCCGACACCGGCGGCATCCCATACCTCACCGGAACCCAAACCATAAGCATCAACGTCCCCAGCAGCAACCCATACGCCGTCACCACTATATGAGAGTGCCGCCCCATCAACTGTTTATTGAAAAGAATCCAGAACAACGCAATCATCAACGAAACCACCACCAACGCATCTCCCGCCAGCGTAGCCCCACCCTTCGCATGTCCACCCAATGCAATCAAAGCCGCCCCACACGTCGAACCCGCCAGCGCCACCCATCCCACCCAATCCATCCGCTCATGTGCAAACACCGCCGCGCCCACCGCAAGAATCACCGGCATCGTCCCCACCATCAGCGCAGCGTGGCTCACCGTCGTAATCGACAGCGCATAAAACTGGATCAGAAACTGCAGTGGCACCCCGAGAAACGAAGCCACCAGCAGCACCCCCCACTCCCTCCGATTCAACCCTGGGCGATGCGTCGCCAGAAGCGGCAACAACACCACCATCGCAAACAGAAAACGGTACAGCACCATATGTGCGAAGCTCATCTCCGCCAGAGCGATCTTGCCGAAGAAAAACCCGCACCCCCACAACGAACTAGCCAGCGCACACGCCCCGAACCCCAGCGCCCGTCTCTTCTCTAAAACAGCCATCCTTCCACTCTCGCACACTTAAAAGCGAACGGGAGAGAAAGCCGGAGCCTCTCTCCCGCAGCACTCCAAACCTAAGCGCTTACCAGACGCGGCAACTGTTCACGGGCACCATCGGAGACCCTTGCTTGCAGCCAAACGCTGCTGCAAACCCAGGCTGGTTCACAATCGCGCCATTCGCGCGGAAGTGATCCGGCGAGTGAGGATCGGTCAGCACCTGCGTCCGTGTCTGTTCCGGCCGCGCGTTCTCGCACCAGTTCTGCGCAAAGCCGATATAGAACCTCTGCGGCGCAGTGTATCCATCCTTCTTCGCCGCCAGGTCCACACCTTCCTTCTTCGCGCGATCGAGATACGCCATATAAGCCAGCACCAGCCCACCATTGTCGGCCGTGTTCTCGCCCAACGTCAGCTTGCCATTCACCTTCACATCGTCGACGGCTACAAAGTTTCCGTACTCATTCTCCAGGCAGTCCGTTCGAGCCACAAAGTTCTTCGTGTCCTCCGGCGTCCACCAATCGCTCAGATTGCCCTTGCCGTCAAACTTCTTTCCCTCGTCATCGAAACCATGCGTCAGCTCATGCCCAATCACCGCGCCGATGTGCCCATAGTTCGTCGCATCATCCTGCTTCGGATCGTAGAAAGAAGGCTGCAGAATTCCAGCCGGGAAGTTGATCGTATTCATGCTCGGATCGTAGTTCGCATTCACCGTCGGAGGCGTCAGATCCCACTCCATGATATTCACTGGCTGTCCGATCTTCGCCAGTTGCCGGTCGTTCTCAAATGCGTCCGCTCGTTGCGAATTCCCTAGCGCGTCGTCCGGCTTGACCTCAAGCTTGGAGTAATCTCGCCACTTGTCCGGATAGCCAATCTTATTCGTAACTTCGTGCAGCTTCTCCTTCGCACGCGTCTTCGTCGCAGCCGACATCCACTCAAGTTGATCGATATCCCGTCCCATCGCCGCTTCGATGTCAGCAACCATCTCCACCATCTTCGCTTTGCTGTCTCCGGCGAAGTACTGCTCCACATACACCTTCCCCAATGCCTCGCCCAGCGCGCCATTCACCGAGTTCGAGCAGCGTTTCCAGCGCGCCGCCTGCTCCGGCTGTCCATTCAGCTTGCGCCCGTAAAAATCAAAGTTCTCTGCGTCGAACTTCTTCGGCAATCTGCCCGCGTAAGTCGTCAGCACCTGGTATCGCAGGTAAGCCTTCAGCGTTTCGAGGTTTGTCGCATCAATCTCCTTCATCAGCGCAGGAAAGAAATCCGGCGTTGAGTTATTAATCTCGCTGACCTTCGGCGAATGTACCGCACTCTCAAATTCTCCGAACTTGAAACCCGGCATCGTGCCCTCGAACGTCGCAATCGGCTGTAGATGATAGGTCTTCTCCGGATCCCGCATCTCTGTCACACCCATCGACGCTTTGGCCAGTGCAGTCTCGAATGTCATAATCGCCTGCGCATCCTTCTTTGCCTTCTCCGGCGAACTTCCCGCTAGCTCCAGCATCTTCGCCACGTGCGCCACATATTGCTCCCGCAGCTCAACGTCTTTCGCTCCCGTGCGGAGGTAATAATCCTTCTCCGGCAACCCGAGTCCCCCCTGTTGCACAAACGCAATCTGCTTCGTCGCGTCCTTGAAGTCCTGCTGCTCGCCGTAACCAAAGAACGCATTCACGCTTATCCGCTGCAACTTCCCAATAAGCGGCGGCAGCTCAGCCTTGCTCTTCACCGCATCGATCTCACTCAGCAGAGGCTCAATCGGCGCGATTCCTTTCGCTTCGATCGCGTCCGTATCCATGCACGCTTTGTAGTAGTCCCCGATCTTCTGCTCATCCGGCGACCGACCAGCCCCGCCCGCAGCTGCTTTATTCAAAATTCCATTCAGCGACTGAGTGTTCACGTTATACAGCGCGTAAAACTGATCCACGCCAGCCTGATCCGCAGGAATGGGATGGTTCGCCGCAAACTTCCCGCAGGCAAACTTGTAAAAATCGTTGCAGGGGTCCGCCGAAGTATCCAGCGACGTCGTATCGAATCCCGGAATCGGCAAATAGACCTCGGCTGACTTGCTGCTGTCATTCACCAGCTTTGTCTGCTGAGCAAATCCGGTCATACCGGCGCCAGCCGTAGCCAATGCAACCAATACGCTCAGCCCAGCGCGTCGTCTCGTTCTGTCGGGCACTCCCAAAGTCCATGCGTTCAACATTTCGTCTTCCTTTTCTCGGAGAATTTCTGCAGCCTTTGTATCACCAATCCAATGCAGGTCATTATTTGCGCAACATCGTCTGCATACATTGGCAACGCTCGCGCGTCTGTGAAACCATTACTCGAGCGTTCTCGCTGAGCAGAGATACGCGTCCACTCCCATGACGGTTCCCATGAAGGTTTGTAGACCTCTCATTTCGACGTTTCGCTACCGCCTCCCGCTCATGGGTGCCCTTCTTTTTTTTCTAACTCCAACCCTCTTCGCCGCGCGCGTCGCCACTCCCGACCAGCGCCTCCCATTGGATCAGTTCGGGTTCCAGCCCCTCTCTCAGCAGTTCCTCCTCGCAGGCAGCTCCATGTTGACCATCCACTACGTCGACAACGAGCATCTTCTCCTCACCTTCAGTGCCCGCCATCTCCTCACGCGGCTGCCCGATGAGCCAGAGGACGATATGGACCGCACCATCGACGCCGTCCTGATCGAGCTCCCCTCCGGCCACGCCCTCGCCCGCACCACCTGGCGCACGCACGACCACGGCCAGTATCTGTGGAATCTCGGCCACGGTCACTTCCTCCTGCGTATCCGCGATACCCTCACCACCTTCGCTCCCCTCGCCAACCTCTCCACCGGCAAGTCCTTTGCTGAGCGGCCATTTCTCTCCACCGAAAATCGCCGCATCGCCGCCGTCATCCTGTCCCCTGATGCCGACCTGCTCACCGTGGAAACCATCAAACGCACGCCCCCTCCACCCAAACCGAAGACTCCCCTCTTCGGTCCCACGCCCATCGAACCGGCTCCTGAACATCCCGTCGTTCAAGTCAACTTCTATCGTCTACATACACCCGCCGAGCCCGGTGCCCCCATCAAACCCGAGTACGCCGGTATCGCTCGATCGAAAGCCATCGGGGGAGCCCCCATCACGGTCGCCGGCTATCTCGACACCGTCAACCAGGGCCATCAACACTACGCCTTCGACTTCCACTCCTACACCGGCAAGGTCGACGAGCTCGCTCCCTTCGACTCCACCTGCCCCCCTTATCCCCTCTTCGTCAGCCACAGCGAATTCATCGTCTTCGGCTGCCGTAACAGCCAGACCGTCGGCTCTGTAGGCGGGTTCAACATGCGCGGCCAGGAGATGTGGGAGCAAGGCCTGTTCGGAGATTTCATCGCCCCGTCGCTTGTCTATGCGCCATCCAGCGGTCGCTTCGCCCTCAGCCGGGTTCTGGTGCACGACTCCGTGGTAGCCAATCAACCCATCGTCCCGGAAGAGATCTCGTCGCAAACCGTCGTCGTCTACCAGACCGATAGCGGCAAGCAGATCCTGCACGTTGACTGCTCTCCTGTAGAGCGTGCAGGCCAGAACTTCGCCCTTTCACCCGACGGCCTCTCCTTCGCGCTCATTCACGCCGACGCCATTGAGATCTATCGTCTTCCGCCTCTTACCTCCAAGGAGGAGAACGCGGTTAAACTGGCCCAAACATCCGCCCCTCCCGCCAATGATCTCCCGGTCCGCTTCGCCTACCAGCCCGCTCTTTCTGACGAAGAAGCCGACTCTACCGTTCAACCTGAGGCTCAGCCCGACAACGCCGTCGCCGTCCCCGATACAGCCCAGTCCTCCCAACCGGGAACCCATGCCAACGCCCCGACCTCCAACGACCTCGATAAGGCCATCGCCGAACCTGCCGAACATCCCGACCAAGTCACAGCCCGACCCTCCGGCCAACCCGCTCAAGCTCCCGCACCACCGCCCGACAATGCTGCGAGACCTTCCGACAACGCTCAAGCCACCGGCAGTGCTCAGCAGTCTTCCGGTGACCCAGCCCCCGAGGTCCACCGCAAGCCGCCCACTCTCTACACCCTTCCAACAGATAAACCTTCGGACAAACCCGCAGACCAAACCCAGCCGCAATAGAACCGGCGTGCATAGTCCACCACAAACAGAAAGAGGCCGGCTGCGGTCTCCCGCAAACCAGCCCTTTTCACAATTCTGCTTTTCTTGTCATCCCTGCAGGAGATCTGCTGTTTTGATCGTGTCTACAACGTCAGCGCAAGCAACTAAAACTAAGCAGCCTTCTTCGGAGCAACAGCCTTCACACGCGCATTCAGACGGCTCTTGTAGCGGCTCGCGGTGTTCTTGTGCAGAACGCCCTTCTGAACGCTCTTGTCCAGAATTGACGCGGTCTCACGATACTGGGTGGTCGCCGCGGCGTGGTCGCCCTTGGCGATCGACTCGCGCAGAAGGCGCAGGGTTCCCCGCAGCTTGCTCTTGTTCGAGCGGTTCACCGCGGTCTTGGCTACGGTCTGACGTGCGCGCTTCAACGACGAAACATGATTTGCCATAAATTCTCTTCTCTCAACCCGTACATTTGTAGGGGAAAATGGGATGCAGGCTAGAGGCCAGCCGACTCAGCTTCCAGTCCAGCCTTGAGCAGCGCTAAACAAGCCTGCCGCACTCCCTGCAATATCTAAGTCTACGGAAACCCAGCCCCACGGTCAACCATCTTTGCCCCCAAAACCGTCCTTTAGCCACCAAAAAGCATCCAATCGGTAGAAAATGCTGGTGCCACGATCCCATCTCGGCTCTCCTTCAAAATCAATTCATCATTTGCCCCTTGACGCCATCTCTCTGACGTTCTACTCTTTGCCCATCTTCGACACTAGATTGGCACCTTTCGCCATCCCGGTCGCAGTAAAAGGGCGCAGCCAATGCGCCACCAGTCAGTGCCCGCTCTCCCCCCATAAAACTCCCAAGGCACCCGGCCATATACCCAACCCAGCTCCCCCTGACGGAGGTCAGCACACTACTTGATCAAAAAATCCCTGGAAATCACGCCTGGCATTGAGCCCCTGTACGGGACCCACGACGAAAACCTCC
>CAZZZG010000167.1:0-7714 GCA_964658525.1 uncultured Edaphobacter sp. | reverse complement strand
TCTGCGGCTGGTTGGCTGGCAGAGCGGAGCGTTTTTTGTGTCTCAGTGCGGAGTTACTGACCGCGTCGAGCTGGGCCGGAGCGGCTGCTGCCGGGGCGGCTGTTGCTGCTGGGTCGACCACCGGGGCCACGGCCACCTGAACTGCGTCCGCCGGAGAAACCACCGCCGCCGCTACGGCTACGGAAGCCGCTCTTTTTGGCGCCGTAGTTGGCATTGGGCGTCGTCATCGGACTGACGGGATCGTTGCCCTTCCACGAGCGGGTTTCAAGTTGCATGAGGTCCTGTCCCTGAGCTGTTGTGTCGAGGGGAGCATTGCGGACTTCCTTCTCAAGGTTCTTATCGGCCTCGCGCCACTCAAACTTTATCTTCAGTTCGCGCTCGAGCTTGCGGGCGTCGTGACGCTCCTGTGGCATGACAAACGTGGTGGCAACGCCCTTCTTGCCTGCGCGGCCGGTCCGGCCGATGCGATGAACGAAGTCGTCGGAGGCATTGGGCAGGTCGTAGTTGACCACATGCGCGATGTCGTTGACGTCGATGCCGCGTGCCGCTACGTCTGTGGCGACGAGAACACGGTGACGACCGTTCGCAAAGCCCTTGAGAGCGGCAGTGCGCTGCGACTGGCTGCGATCGCCGTGAATAACGTCAGCGTCGTGGCCCAACTTCTCGAGCTTCTTGCTGATGCGGTCGGCGCCATGCTTGGTGCGCGAGAAGACGAGGAACGTTCCCTCTTCCTGGCGCAGCATCTGGTCGAGCAGGCCGAGCTTCTGATCCTGCATGACAGTAACGACGCGCAGTTCTACGCGATCGGATGGCTTGGAAGTGGTGCCGATCTCGATGCGGACAGGCTCCTTGACGTAGTCGCGGACGATCTCGCGGATGTTCGCATCGAGAGTCGCCGAATAGCACATGGTCTGGCGGGTCTTCGGCAGCGCACCGACGATGCGGCGGATCGCGGGCAGGAAGCCCATGTCGAGCATCCGGTCGACCTCATCGAGGACGAGCATCTCAACGGCGTTGATGTTGATCTCACGACGACGGAGGAAGTCTTCGAGGCGGCCAGGGGTCGCGACGACGAGACGAGGGCCACGGTCGAGCTGATCGAGCTGATTATTTTCCGAGAGACCGCCACAGACGAGCACAGCGTCGTTCTTGGAGCCGGGAACCAGCTTCCAGTAGGCCTCAAGGACCTGCATGGCGAGTTCGCGGGTCGGCAGCAGGATGAGGGCGCGGATGGGACCGCGCTTACCCTTGGTGCTGGGGACCGAGGTCGCATCCATGCGCCGAATCATCGGGATGAGGAAGCTGAGGGTCTTGCCGGTGCCGGTAGAGGCGGTGGCGAGAATGTCTTTGCCTTCGAGCGCCGGCGGAATGGCCTTGGCCTGAACCGGGGTCGGCATCGCAAAGCCGGCGCTGGTGAGGCGGTTCTTAAGGGAGTCGGAGATGTTGAAGTCGGTGAAGCGAACATCCTCAACGAGGGGAAGGCCTGCGGGATTCGCGACGAAGGTGTTGGCCTGGGGGGTAGAGGTGTTCTGGTTCTGAGAGATATGGTCGTTCTGTTCTAGCGTTGCTGAGGTCAAGATTTTTCCTGTCTAATGGCCCGAATAGAGTGGGCGTTGTAAAGCGGCATAGGGGTGCAGGGATGCCAGCGTGGCATCATGGATTTCAATTAGTCAGCATTGCTATCGGGTATCGAAGCGCTGCTGCTGCACGGCGAGACTCGTCCTGTGACGGGTCTTCCAGCCAGAGCAACCAGCGCGGCTTCCAACGTGCGGGAAGGTATGCGGTGGGAAGAAGGTCAATCGCAGTCTCTGGCCAAACTCCGAAGTCCATGAAGAGTCTTTGCCTGCGATGCCCGCACTCCTTTAGACCGGAGTACAAAATAACTATACCACAGTGGCAGTGCGATTGACGATAAGGCTGCGCGAAGAGGCCAATGAATCAGTTTTGGAGTGAGTGACTGAGATTGCTGAAGACCCGACTTTTCCGGAAGTTAATACGGTAGGTATTGTGGTACGACAACACAGAAGGTACTCTCGCTTCAACAATAATGCTGATTCAGACGCGTTATGTCGGCTCGAACATAGCCCTGCAATCCACATGCACCATCTTTGGGTCGAAGACATGCGCCGTTGCTCCCAGAAACGGGAACATTATTGCCCCGGATCTCAAGTGACCCACTACCTATGAACAGTAGCCGTTGAGCAGAACGGATCGCGTCCGCAAATGAACAGGCGGTTCCGCAGATGAACAGCTAAGACATCGGTGTAATCCGCCCCTCTTTCATTTGGAAGGAGTTGGGCCTTCACGAGATTGGCAGTGAAACTGCAATTCTCTCTGCACGGAAAGCCTCACCCGTTATCGGGTGAAAGGGCAGAGATGAACTCACTGATGCAGGACCTTCGCTTTTCGCTTCGACAGATCCGCCGCTCGCCAGGGTTCATGGTGACTGCCGTCCTGACACTCGCGCTGGGCGTCGGCGCGAATACGGCTATCTTCTCGTTGCTCGATCAGGCGCTGCTGCGTTCGCTGCCCGTGCGTGAGCCCGAGCAGCTAGCGGTTTTAAGCGGCCCGGGGAAGGCCTGGGCTGGGCATACAAGCGATCATGGCTCAGGACCAGAACAGTCCTTTTCATACCCGATGTACAGAGATCTTCGCGACAAAGGAACTGCCGTGTTCGACGGCTTGATCGCAACCGCACCGGTTAACGTCGGAATCACGCGAAACAAGGTCTCGGAGCTGGTAGATGGGGAGATCGTAAGCGGGAACTACTTCAGCGTGCTTGGAGTGAAGGCGGCGCAGGGACGATTGCTGACGCCGAGCGACGATACCGTGCCCGGCGGCAATCCAGTTGCGGTTCTCAGTTATCCCTACTGGCAGACACGTATGGGATCGGACGCGCGTGGTGTGGGCGAGACGATTTCGATCAATGGGACACCATTCGAGATTGCGGGGGTGGCGGCTCCGGGATTTCAGAGTGCCGTATGGGGTCAGGTGCCCGATGTGTTCGTGCCAATGTCGATGCTGGAACAGGTGGTCCCCGGCAGAGGCAAGAGGTTGCAGGACCATACCGACCGATGGATGAACATCATCGGTCGACTAAAGCCGGAAGAGACGCCGCAACACGCGCAGATGGCGATCGCGCCACTGTGGCATGCGTTACGCGCGGAGGAGTTGAAGGCGCTCGGAACGAAGCCGCAGCGCTTCGTCGATGAGTACCTGACCAGGAGCCAGCTACTCGTTGCGCCAGGTTCGCGAGGGCTGTCGTACAGCCGTGAGTCGTTGCAAAAGCCGTTGTACGCCGTCATGGGGATGGCGTTTCTTGTGCTCCTGATTGCCACGGTGAATGTGGCGAGTCTGCTGCTGGTGCGTTCCGCAGCGCGAGTGCGGGAGTTCTCCCTGCGCTATGCACTCGGAGCAAATGCGCGGCGTGTTGTGCAGCAACTCTTACTCGAAGGCCTGCTGATCGGTATTGCCGGGGGCGCCGCTGGGTTGTTGATCGCGGGTCCGTGTCTCCGTTTGCTGGTGCAGCGGTTAAGTACGGACGAGCCAAGCGCATTTTCAACAACGCTTGATGCACGCTTGCTTGCCTTCAACTTCGCGGTCGCGGTTGCTGTAAGTGTGCTGTTCAGCCTTGCGCCCGCAATACAGTTGTTGAGGCCGGATATTGTGAACTCGCTGAAGCAACAAACGACGACCGCGTCCGGAGGCACACTGAACTTTCGGCGTCTGATCGTTTCGCTACAGGTGGGCCTCAGCGTTCTGCTGCTGGTCGGATCGGGCCTGTTTGTGCGTACGATGCAGAACCTCCGGCACGTCGATACCGGGATCAACACGTCGCATCTGATTACGTTTCACGTCGACCCTCGGCTCTCTGGCTACGCGAAGGAGAAGATTCCGGCGTTGCACCGACAGATTCTTGACACCATGACGACGCTACCCGGGGTGCAGGCAGTCGGCGCAACCACGGACGAGGAGCTTGCAGATACCGGACACACCGGAGACGCCACGGTAGAAGGCTACACCGCTCCTCCGGATGAGGACTTCCCCATCGAGATCCCTTACGTCAGTGCGAACTTCTTTCACACGATGCAAGAGCCGTTGCTGGCCGGACGCACCTTCACTGAGGATGATGATGCGACGCATCCGCTGGTAGGAATTGTGAACGAGAGTTTTGCGAAGCACTACTTCACTACCCCTGCCGCAGCGGTGGGAAGGCGCGTCGTGGGTGGAGACGGCAAGCCGGGGGAATATATGACCATCGTCGGCGTTACCCGAGACGCGAAACATGCGAATCTGCGAGACGCAGTCACGCCGACACTGTTTTCGCCACTGAACCAATGTAAATTTGCGGACCAGCTTTATATCTATATTCGGACTGCAACGCCTCCCGAGCAGAGCTTCCCCATGGTGCGGCAGGCGATGAAACAGATTGATCCGGGCCTCGCGGTCGACCAACTGAGAACAATGGACGAACAGATCGATACGACACTGTCGAACGAGCGAATGATTGAGCTGCTGGCCATATCGTTCGGTCTGCTTGCGACGCTGCTGGCGGGAGTAGGCCTCTACGGCGTGCTTGCGTTCTCAACGGCGCAGCGCACACGCGAGATAGGCATTCGCATTGCACTCGGATCTTCGCGACTGCGTGTATCGCGTCTCGTGCTGACCGATGTACTGCGCTTGGCGGGAATTGGGGTTGTGCTGGCGATTCCCTGCTCTGTATTGCTGGGGCGATTGTTGCGGAGTCAGCTCTTTGGAGTGTCCTCTGCGGATCCGCTTACGCTGGCCGGTGTGGTTTTGCTGATTGCCGTGGTCGCTGTGGTTGCGTCGATTGTGCCTGCGCGACGTGCGTCTTCGGTTAGTCCGACGACTGCCCTGCGCGAGGAATAAGTTTCTGGCCGATCACCAGAAAGAGAAAACGGCGACAACGAAATCATGGAATCGTTGTCGCCGTTTTCAATTGAGTTGAATGAGGCTAGATGTGGCAGCTCACCATGCCACGCTTTTCGAGATATTTCTGGTGATACTCTTCGGCCTTCCAAAAAGTTGTCGAAGGAACCACCTGGGTTGCGATGGGTTTGCGGTAAGAGCCCGCAGCACTAAGCTCCGCAATCTTAGCGCGGGCCTGGGCAAATTGTTCGTTGGTGTGGGTAAAAATGACGCTTCTGTATTGGGTGCCCCAATCCGGACCCTGGCGATTAACCTGGGTGGGATCGTGAAGTGCGAAAAAGGCGTCCAATAACGTTTCGTAAGAGACTCGGGATGGATCGAAGGTAACTTGTACGACCTCCGCATGGCCGGTGCGGTCGGTACAGACTTCTTTATAAGTTGGGTGTTCAAGTGTGCCGCCTTCGTATCCTACGGCTGTGTCGATAACACCTGTGATCTCGTTGAAACGGGTCTCAACTCCCCAAAAACATCCTGCTCCAAAAGTTGCTTTTTCGATTGCCACTCTACTGCTCCTTGACTACATCCTCGTTGCTCATGATTGGATGCTCCCGGGTTGCAATTGTCATCACCCGAAAGGTTAATAGCGCGAGTATTCTGAGCGTGTCGAGAGAGATGTGTCAAGCGATCAAAGGTGTTAGAAACTCCGGAGTACACGACACGTATTCCTATAGACGAAGCTTGCAGAAATATGATTACGAAAGAGTGAACCCCGTATGGACGGCAGGCTAATTCGGACGGCGAGGCCGGCTCGCAGACTTTGTTCCGGTAGGCTGTCGTCGTGGCTTTGAGAACTTCTTTTTTGCTGGGGACTTAAGCTGCGCGAACTCGGGCGTTTTCTTTTTTGGCACGACCTTCTTGCCTTTGGCTGCTCGATCGAGCGCCATAACTTCGCCGAGAGTGAGCTCACGAAACTCGCCAGGAGGGACGTCAAGGCGTAATGCACCATAACCAATGCGACGAATCTTTTCGACGTGATGGCCGATCTCTTCAAACATTTTTCTGATCTGACGATTACGACCTTCGATGAGGGTGAGCTCATACCAGGGATTATCCCCGCCGCGAACAAGTTCCACCTTTGCGGGCGAAGTGATAATGCGATCGCGACGACCGCTGCGAACTTCGTCGAGACGACCGCGGTCGATCATGATGCCACGACGGATCTGGTCGAGGCCCGACGCAGGTGGCGTGCCGCTGATCTTTACTAGATAAGTTTTTTCAACTCCGGCCGCAGCCTTGGAGAGCGCGTTGGCGAGGTTGCCGTCGTTGGTCATCAGGATGAGACCTTCGCTGAGATAGTCAAGACGGCCCACGGGGTAGAGGCGAACGTTGTCTCCATGTGGGCCGGACTTTTGCTTCGCCATCAGCTGCATGACTGTAGGGCGTTTCTCCGGATCATCAAGCGTGGTGACATAGCCGCGCGGCTTGTTGAGCATGTAGTAGCGCTGTTGCTCCGGACCGTGGAGGAGCTTGCCGTCTACGCGGATGTGGTCTTTGAGTGCGTCGTGGCGTGTGCCCAACGTGTTGACGATGACGCCATTAACCTGAACGCGGCCTTCAAGGATGATCTCCTCGGCCTTACGGCGGCTGGCAATGCCGGCCTGGGCGAGGATCTTCTGGAGGCGGTCGCCTTTGGGTTCGTCGTTTGTGTCGGGCTTCGGAACGGAGGGGGACTTCGTCATGATGTTTCCGGCTTTCTGACTGCGGATCTGCTCATCGCGGTCGGTACTGCTATTTGATTGTATCGTGTGTTGTTCCGGCTGTTTGACGTTGAGCTAGGTTGCAGAGAAGGAGTGCTCAGCATGTTGCACACTCAGCACATGGTCTTTCGGCCCGGTTCAGTCTAAAATCAGCGCGAGTTCAGTTGGCCTTGCCCTGAGACTCGAGGTCAGATAAGAAACTATTTAGGCATACGCTTTGACTTTGCAGCACTTGTCCTGGTGTCTGGTTCGCCTTCTGAAAAAAGGAGAAGAAACATGACCAGAGCGCGCGCCTCGCCGCCATCTTGTTTGTGGTGTTCCTCGCCAGCCGATTCGGTTCGTCAGAAGAGATCACGTTTGTGGGGCTGGCGACACCAAATGGCGCGAACCCGTTCTTTTCTCCTGTTGGTCCCCTGACTTTTTACGACTTCTACGTCACGGGCTTAACCGACCAAAACAACATGATCATTCCCGGAACCGAATATATCTATGCCGGATACTATCCATTCGAGCCTCCTCCTTATCCCTACAATCTTCCTTACTCGCCCGACACTGCTGAGTTCTATTCCACATCCGGCGCAACCTTCACGTTGAACACCATGAATATTGAACTGGATCCGGGTATTGAGTTTTATGGATACCGAAAAGGCGTCCTTGTGGATGAGGGCAATACGGGAACAGATGTCGATCCAGTAACCGGAGACCCTATCCTGAACTGGACCAATATCGATGCGGTTGTTTTTCCCAATGTGATAAATGACCCAGATCCTCTAGTCATCAACAGCATCACGATCAACGAGAGCCCTGTACCTGAGCCCTCCAGTCTCATTCTGCTTGGCTCCGGCCTGACTGGACTGTTGGTGATGGCGCGTCGGAAGTTGCGGGCCTGATCAGGAAGAGTGATCCCCTGCACTACTCAGTGGCGTAAACACGCACGATCAAGGAGATTTGATAGAGGACATACAAAGTAAGAAGCGTGAGCTGCGTCCGGCGGTTTCTGGTGATGATCGCGATGACGCAGACAACGAGGCTGGTCAGGATTCGGATGGGGTACTCGATACCGAAGG
>CAZZZG010000166.1:0-7739 GCA_964658525.1 uncultured Edaphobacter sp. | reverse complement strand
GATAAGCTGCAGACGATTCACCAGATTGAGAACGCTGGGAAGGGCGGGTGTGTGAGCCTGCATGTGTACTCTAAGCCCTTTGATTCGTGTATTGCGTTCGATCTGGAGAAGCAGCGGTGCTATCGACGGCAGTTGAGCTACTTCAGCAGGGATGGAGAGCTGGTGGAGAAGTAGAGATTGCGTTTGGTGGCGTGGAGATGTGCCGCTATACTCAAGGCTCCTAATGCATCCAACTCAGTCATCCCAGTTCGAGCATGCGGCACTGAAAAACTATCTGCTGGACCATGCCTATGACGAGATGTTCCTTGGGCAGGGCGATCTGCATCGGCACTGTGAGCCTTTGCTGGATCACTTTTTGTCGCTGCCCTCCGAGGAGTTGCAACGAAGGAAGCAGGCGGCCGATCTCAGCTTTCTGAATCAAGGCATCACGTTTACGGTGTATGGGCGCGAAGAGGGGACGGAGAAGATCTTTCCGTATGACCTGATTCCGCGAATCATTACAGCCGCCGAGTGGGAGACGGTGGAGCATGGGCTGACGCAGCGGATTACGGCACTGAATCTTTTCTTGAGGGACATCTATAACGAGGGACGAATTCTGGATGACGGAGTCGTGCCGCGTGAGGTGGTGTATAGCTGCAAACACTATCGACGGCAGATGATGGGGCTGCAGGTTCCGCGGAATGTTTATATCGCCGTGTGCGGGACGGACCTGATTCGGCTGGAGAGCGGTGAGTTTGTGGTGCTGGAGGATAATCTTCGCGTGCCGAGTGGGGTCAGCTACATGCTGACCAATCGCAGGGTGATGAAGAGAATCTTTCCGCAACTGTTTCGCAGCTATAACGTGAGGCCGATTGAGCAGTACACGCAGCTGCTGCTGGGGACTCTGCGGTCGCTTGCGCCGGAGGGACGGCCGGAGCCAAATATTGTGCTGCTTTCGCCGGGGGTTTTTAATTCGGCTTATTTTGAGCATGCGTATCTTGCTCGGCAGATGGGGATCGAGCTGGTGGAGGGGCGCGATCTGGTGACGCATGACAATGTCGTGTACATGCGGACGACGATTGGGCTGCGACGGGTGGACGTGATCTATCGGCGCGTGGACGATGATTTCATTGATCCGCTGGCGTTTCGTGGGGATTCGATTCTTGGGGTAGCGGGATTGTTCAATGCATATCGCGCGGGGAATGTGACGCTGGCGAATGCGTTCGGCACGGGTGTGGCCGATGACAAGGCGCTGTATGCGTATGTTCCGGAGATCATCAAGTACTACCTTAGCGAAGAGCCAGTGCTGAAGAACGTCGAGACGTATCTGTTGACCAGACCTAAGGAGCGGCAGCATGTGCTGGCGAATCTCGATAAGCTGGTGGTGAAGGCGGTGGGTGAGAGCGGTGGTTATGGGATGTTGATTGGGCCGCAGTCGACTAAGGCACAGCAGGAGGAGTTCGCGCGGAAGATTGAGGCGGATCCGAGGAACTATATTGCGCAGCCGACGATCTCGTTCTCGCGGGCGCCTTGTTTGATCGGTGATGAGCTACAGCCGCGTCATGTGGATCTGCGACCCTATGTGCTGTACGGCGATAAAGTGATGATTGTGCCGGGCGGTTTGACGCGTGTTGCGTTGAACCAGGGATCGCTGGTAGTGAACTCTTCGCAGGGCGGCGGGAGCAAAGATACGTGGGTGCTGAGCCAGTGAAGGGAGATGCCGATGCTGTCACGGGTTGCGGATAGCTTGTACTGGATGAGCCGGTATCTCGAGCGGGCGGAACATACGACGCGGCTGCTGGATGTGAATCTGAACCTTATGCTCGATGAGAGCCCGATCAGCGCAGAGCGGCGATGGCAGCGTGTGTTGGATGCTCTGGGCAGGCCGAAGAACATCGAGTGGACGGGGGATCCTTATGCGCTGACACAGGCGCTGACTTTCGACACGGAGAACAAGGCTTCAATTCTGTCGTGCATTATTGCGGCGCGGGAGAACTCGCGGCATGTGAGGGAGCAGATTTCGACAGAGCAGTGGCACCGTTTGAACAGCCTTTACCTGCAGGTGACACGGCCGGAGTTACAGCACCATACGCTGTCGGAGGCTCTGGGGGCGGGAATGACGCAGCCGAGCGAGTTTTTGCAATCGGTGATGGAGGCGGCACATCAGTTTCAGGGTGTTACTGATTCGACGATGAACCACGGCGAGGGCTGGCAGTTTATTCAGGTGGGGAGGTATATCGAAAGAGCGTGCGCGACGGCGTTGTTGCTTCAGGCGTACCACGTTGATCTTTGGGGGCACACTGAGAGGGTGTCCGATGGCAATGAATACCTGGACTGGATGGGGCTGTTGCGTTCGGCGACCGCGTTTGAAGCGTACTGCAAGGTATACACGGCCGACTTGACACCAGAGCAGATCTTCGAGTTTCTTCTGCTCGATGAAGAGTTTCCGCACTCAGTTCGATTTTCGATCGACAGTCTTCAGTGCGCGCTCGAGAAGATTCAGGGGGACAGCGGCAGGAGCCGTGCTGAGGGCTTGCGGCGGTTGAGCGGGCGGCTGCAGTCGTCGCTCAACTACAGCAGTGTAGACGAGATTTTGAATCAGGACGTGGTGGCGTACCTGGGGAGCATCCAGGCTCAGTGCCGAGCGATTCATGAGACGATCTACGAGTTGTACGTGGACTATTCCATTCAGGCGGCACTGGCAGGATAGATGATCGAACAGGGACAGACAGCAGCCGCAACACTGGAGCCGATCACCAGCGGGAAGCGATCAAATCTTGTGGACCTTGTGAAGGGTATCGCGATCATCCTGGTAGCGTATGGCCATACAGCACAGGGGGTAGAGCATCGGGGCTGGTGGACCGGACCGGGGGCGACGTTCTCCGAAGCCTTTATTTACAGCTTCCACATGCCTGCATTTTTCTTTGTTTCCGGGTTGTTTGTTCTGGGAAGCATTCGCCGACGTGGGGCGGGTAACTTCACCGTCGAGAAGGTGAAGACGATTTTGTATCCGTATCTGCTGTTCGCGATTATCACGGCGGCGTTGGGACCTTTTACACGACGGTTTCAGGTCACGTATGCGCCGTTTCACTGGAAGTCGTTTCTGGCGAACGTTGCGGACGGGAGCATTAGCTGGTTTCTGTTCACATTGTTTTTCTGTCTACTGTTGGCCTTGCTGACGGCTCGGATCCCGAATTGGCTACGGTTTTCGCTTGCGGTGGTAGCTGGGGTGTCGCCGATCTACGGATCGTACATTACAGACCGCGTGCTGCGGGAGTTCTGCTTTGTGGCGGCGGGGATGTGGGTCGGGAATCAGGTTTTTGCGCTGGAGCAGCTCGAGAGGAAGAAGGCGGCGCTTGGCTTCGTACTGCTAAGTACGTTCCAGGCGGTGGTGATCTACTTCTATGGTTATGTCGGTCGATGGAACTATATTTTGATGGGCCTGACAGGGACAGCAGCGCTTTTTATGCTTGCCCGACTGCTTGAGAAGCATCGGGTAGGCGACGCGCTAGTGTGGGTGGGACAAGCGTCGCTGGGGATCTTCCTATTGAGTTCGTTCGCGCAGGGAGCTACTCGAGTTGTGTTGACCAACTTCATTCATACGAACAACCTATGGCTGCAATTGTTGCTACCGACGGCGTTCGCGACTGTGCTACCTGCTATTGTTTGGTATCAGCAGGACCGATGGCGGCTTGGCTGGCTCTTCCACTGGCCGTTTTAGCAGACGCTGCAATCCCGATGTCGAAGGGGAGGCTATGTACTATTCGATTCGCCATCTGACGAAGTTCCTGTACAGCAACCAGGTCAGCGAGAGCATGATGGAGACGCGGATGCACCCGCGGAGCGATCAGAATCAGCGCTGCCTGACGTTTCACCTTTCGGTGAGCCCGCGCTGCAGAGTCTTCAGTTATCGCGACCATCTGTCGAATCATGTTCACCACTTTGACATTCCGGGGATGCACGGACAGCTGGTGATTGTTGCCGAGTCTCTGGTCGAGGTGCAACCGGCGGCGCAGGTTCCAGCGTTTCTGGCTCCGGACGCGTGGGCGGATCTGGACACGATGGTGGAGCAGGGCGACTACTGGGAGATGTTGCTGCCGAGTGAGTTTACTGCGCCGACGCAGGCATTGGACGCGTTGGCGGTGGAGCTCGATGTGCGGCGCAGAGACGATCCTTTGATGGTGCTTCATCATTTGAACCAGCAGATCTATGAGTACTTCGATTACAAGCCGAATTCGACTAACGTCGATTCGCCGATCGACCTGGCGCTAGGCACCAAAGCTGGAGTCTGCCAGGACTTCGCACATATCATGATTACGCTGGTGCGGTCGAAGCTGCGGATCCCGTGCCGGTATGTGAGCGGATATCTGTTTCATGGTGAGAGCGACATGGACCGGTCGATCAGCTCGGCGACGCATGCATGGATTGAGGCGTTGATTCCGCATCTGGGGTGGGTTGGGTTCGATCCGACAAACTGGCTGGTGGCGGGAGACAGGCATATTCGGACGGCAATTGGTAGAGACTACTCCGATGTGCCGCCGACGCATGGGATCTTCCGCGGACGCGCGGCGAGTGAGCTGACTGTTGCTGTGAGGGTGACGCCGAGTTTGGGGACGCCGTCGCTCGATCAAGAGCTACCCGTGCCTGAGGACTGGTCGATTCTCGTGGAGAAGGCGACGCAACTGCCAGAACAGCCGCCTCCACCAACCCGGCAGCAGCAGATGGCGCAGCAGCAGCAGGATAACGACTAGAGATTCAGCTTTTTGAAGATGCGCTCTGGAATGTTGCGGATGATGAACATGATCGGCTGCCACTGGAATGGGACGTAGAGGATGTCTTTGCGCTTGTCGATGGCGCTGACGATGGACTCTGCGACGGATTCAACGTCGGCGAACTTCTCGCTCTTCGGCATGTTGGCGGTCATAGCGGTTTTGACTGGACCGGGTTTGATGGTGAGGACGGTGACACCTTCGCGGTCGACGCGATTGCGCAGGCCGCCGAGGAAGGCTGAGAGGCCGGCCTTTGAGGAGCCGTAGAGATAGTTGGATTTGCGGCCGCGGTCGCCGGCTACGGAGGAGATGACGGCGAGGGTTCCGGCGCGGCGCTGAACGCAGAAGTTGGCGAGCCAGGTGAGGAGGGAGACGGGGGCGACGAAGTTGGTGTGGAGGATTTGGGCCGCGGTGTTGAAGTCACGCTCAGCTTCGGTTTGATCGCCCAGGATGCCGTGGGCGAGATATGCAATGTCCATGCCCGTGAGCGAGTTGATGGCGTGGGCGAGGAGCTCGGGGTGCTGGTCGGTGTCGTCGAGATCTGCGACGGCGGTCTCGACGTGAGAGGCGCCGCGGGTTTTTAGGTCGGCGGCGACTGCAGCGAGTTTTTCGGCGTTGCGGGCGACGAGGAAGAGGCTTGCGCCTTGGAAGGCCCAGATGCGGCAGGTAGCTTCGGCGATGCCGGAGGTGGCGCCGAGGACGAGGATCTTGCGGGGTGGTGTTGTGGTTTGCGGGGTCGTGCTCATAGCTTGTTGTCCGGCCTTATGAATTTTGGGTGACGCGCTCCCAGAAGCTCGAGGTGAGGAGGGGGTCGCGGTATTGGGCAAAGTGCTGCCATTGGGGGTAGAAGGCCTGGAACTGAGGGGCTGTCATGGCAGCGTCCTTCGCGGGGTAGAGACGGCCGCCAAACTCGAGGGTCATGTCGGCGAGGCGCTGGAAGAGGGGGAAGCTCTTGTCGGGCTTGATGGGAAAGTCAAGGGCGAGCGTGATGCCGGGTTTGGGGAAGCTCATCATGCCGGGAGATGGAACGTCACCAAAGGCCTTGAGGACGGCGAGAAAGCTGGCGAGGCCGGATTTGGCGACCTCGTGGAGGATAGCGATGGTTCCCTCTTTGGCGTGCTCCCACGGAATGACGTACTGGAACTGAAGAAGGCCGCGCTTGCCGTACATGCGGTTCCAGCGGAGGACCTTGTCCAGTGGATAAAAGAAGGGCTCGTAGTCCTGCAGGGCAACGACGCGCTTGTGGATCTGCTTGTGAAAGAAGGCAGTATTGAAGAGGCTGACGGAAAGAGCATTGAGCGCGAAGCCAGGGGCTTCGAAAGGGAAGACAAGCTTTGGCCTGGGTGAGGGTTTGAGGTCGTCCTTTTTCGTTGAGTGATCGCCCTGCATGAAGACTCCGCGGGCGAAGTTGCGTCCGGTTGAGGTTACGTCGACCCAGCTGACGGTGTACTCGACATCGTGCGCCTGGTTGGTGAGGTCGAGGAATTCGTCGATGCCGTGGAACTGAATGCCTTCGTAGTCGATCTTGCGAGAGACGACGGGTTTGAGACGGAGGGTGGCCCAGGTAATAACGCCGGTGAGACCAAGGCCGCCGATGGTTGCAGAGTAGAACTCGGGGTTCTCCGTTGGGGAGCAGATCATCCGGGAGCCATCGGAGCGAACGAGCTCGAACTGTGCGATGTGGCAACCGAAGGTTCCGGCGGTGTGATGGTTTTTGCCGTGGATGTCGTTGGCAATTGCCCCACCGAGGGTTACATATTTTGTTCCGGGCGTGACGGGGAGAAAAAAACCACGGGGGACAGCGAAGTCGAGGATTTGTGCGAGGGTTACGCCGGCTTCGGCAGTGAGTAGGCCGGTCTCGGCGTCAAAGTCGATGAGGCGATTCATCGCGGTGGTGACGAGGAGGTTGCCGTCCTTGAGGAGGCAGACGTCGCCATAGCTGCGGCCCATGCCAACGGGGAGCGCACCGTTGTGGAGGTCGGCGGTGAGGGCGGGGAAATCGCTCTGCCAGTGGAGCGGGAGGAGCTTTGCGGCGTAGGTAGGGTAGCGGCCCCAGGATTCGAAGGGAGCTTGCACGTGAGGGGCTTCCTCGGTTGAGGTTGGATCTGGCATAAGGACAGGATACTGGTTCGCGGCGATGGTGCGATTAAAAAGCAAGAGGCACAGCGTGGGCCGTGCCTCTTTTGAAACGGCTGATGTTTTTAGGCAGCAGCAGTGCTGCGATTTGCGGCGTGCTTGTCTGCTGCAATCTTCAGGGCTGACTTTGCCTGCACCGTAAGAGCGGCAAAACCAGCTGCGTCGTTAGCGGCGATGTCAGCAAGGACCTTGCGGTCGAGCTGATTGCCAGCGAGCTTGAGGCCGTTGATGAAGGTCGAGTAGCTCATGCCGTTGATGCGGCAGGCTGCGTTGATACGGACGATCCAGAGGGCGCGGAACTGACGCTTCTTCTGTTTACGGCCGGTGTAAGCGAACTTGAGTCCGCGCTCGACGGCTTCCTGAGCGGCCTGGTAGAGCTTTGATTTAGTGAGGAAATAACCACTCGCGCGCTTGAGGATCTTTTTGCGGCGATCGTTGCGCTTTGTACTCCGTTTTACACGGGGCATCTTGCTTCTCCTTTTGCGTACTGCGTTTAAGCGGCTGG
The DNA here is from genome assembly GCA_964658525.1 of uncultured Edaphobacter sp. Taxonomy (GTDB): domain Bacteria; phylum Acidobacteriota; class Terriglobia; order Terriglobales; family Acidobacteriaceae; genus Edaphobacter. Next base: position 350 of record CAZZZG010000166.1, on the reverse strand, counting down.
AGGTAAGGTTGCCTCTTCACTCGCTATGCAACTTCAAGTCTCGGTGGAATCGCTAACGCGTTTCCAGGGGCCGGAACGCTTTGCTGGCCCTTTGCTTTTGAGCGGCTCGACCTGAATAACTCATGCTTCCCTGCCTGTTACTCAGGCGTAAGGAATCATACGGGCGACAACCTTGTGATCCGCCTCGGAGATGAGCGCCGACCCGCCGAGCTTGCGCTTGGTCTTGGTGGCCTTGGAGGTGAGGATATGGCGCATCTTGGACTGGCCCCGCTTGAACTTGCCGGTGCCGGTCTTGTGAAAGCGCTTGGCTGCGCCGCTGTGTGTCTTCAACTTTGGCATGGTGTTCCTGA
>CAZZZG010000165.1:0-7894 GCA_964658525.1 uncultured Edaphobacter sp. | reverse complement strand
AGCCGCGACCCTTCCAAGTCGCGGCTTTTGTTTTGTGTGCTACGAGATTGCAGGAGTGACCGATGAGTGCGAGTTCAATAGGTGTGATGGCGACGGTAGCGGGGCGATTTGGCGCGTACGGCGGGAGATATGTTCCGGAGACGCTGATGGCTGCATTGGAAGAGCTGGAACAGGCGTATGCCGTGGCTCAGAAAGATGCGGCATTTAAGGCTGAGCTCGATGACCTGTTGCATCACTACTGCGGAAGGCCTACTCCGCTGTATTTTGCAAAGCGACTGACGGAGCAGATGGGTGGGGCGAAGATTTATTTGAAGCGCGAAGACCTGCTGCATACGGGGGCGCACAAGATCAATAATGCGCTGGGACAGGGGCTGCTGGCGCGGCGGATGGGGAAGCAACGGATTATCGCCGAGACCGGCGCGGGGCAACATGGGGTAGCGACGGCAACGGTTTGCGCGCTGCTGGGCCTGGAGTGCGTGGTCTACATGGGCGAAGAGGATATGCGGCGGCAGGAGCTGAATGTGTACCGCATGCGTCTGCTTGGCGCGGAGGTGCGCGGCGTTTCGGCTGGATCGGCGACGCTCAAGGACGCGATCAATGAAGCGATGCGGGATTGGGTGACGAATGTTCGGACTACCTATTACATTCTCGGGAGTGCGCTGGGCGCGCATCCTTATCCGACGATGGTGCGGGATTTTCATCGTGTGATCAGCCGTGAAGCGCGGGCGCAGATGCTGGAGCAGGAGGGTAAGCTGCCGACTGCGATTGTGGCGTGCGTGGGTGGTGGGTCGAATGCGATCGGTGCGTTTTATGAGTTTTTGCCGGATGCGAATGTGCAACTGATTGGCGTTGAAGCAGGTGGGCGCGGGACGGCGTTAGGTGAGCATGCGGCGCGGTTCCAGAAGGTTGGTGGTGGCTTGCCGGGCGTCCTGCAAGGTACATACTCTTATGTGTTACAAAATGACGCCGGGCAGGTGAGCAGCACCCATTCAGTTTCTGCAGGGTTGGATTATGCGAGTGTGGGGCCGGAGCATGCGATGCTGCATGATTCTGGACGGGCGAGCTACGTTTCTTGTTCGGACGACGATGCATTGAAGGCTACGGTAACCTTGTCGCGAACCGAGGGGATTTTGCCGGCGCTCGAGAGCGCTCATGCGGTGGCAGAGGCGATCCGACTGGCTCCGACGATGGCAAAGACCGATGTATTGATGGTGAACCTTTCGGGACGCGGCGATAAGGATATGGGGATCCTGGCGCGGGAGCTTGATTTGAATGGCAGCGAGAGAGTGAAAGGCTAAGACAGAGCGATGGCAATTGAGTTTAGAAAGAAGCCGGGGATTGTTGCTTATTTGACGGCTGGCGACCCCGACCTGGCGACGACCAAGGACATTGCGCTGGCTGCGATCGACAACGGCGCGGACGTGATTGAGTTAGGTGTTCCCTTTAGCGATCCGCTGGCGGATGGTCCAGTGATTCAGCGGGCCAGCGAACGAGCCGTGGCGCGAGGAGTGAGGCTGACCGATGTGTTGGAGCTGGCGAAGGAGCTGCGTGCGGCAAGGCCGGCAGCGGGGCTGGTGCTGTTTTCTTATCTGAACCCTGTGGTGCGAATGGGAATTAAGACATTTTGCGCGCGGGCTGCGGAGGCTGGCGCGGATGGAGTGTTGTTGACCGACATGATTGTCGAAGAAGCGGGTGAGTATCTGCAGGAGATGAAAGCCCATGGGCTGGCGCCAATCTTCCTGGCGGCGCCGACGAGTCCCGATGCTCGCCTGAGGGCTATTGCGGGGGTGTCGCAGGGGTTTGTGTATGCGATCTCACGGGTTGGGATCACTGGGACGCAGCAGAAGGTGGCCGGAGATGCTTCGGAGTTGGTGACGCGACTGCGGCAGTTTACGAAGCTGCCGATTGCAGTGGGATTCGGGATCTCCAATGCAGAGCACGTGAGGGCGGTGGGTGAGTTTGCGGACGCGGCAATCATCGGGAGCGCGTTGGTAGCGCTGATCGAGAAAAGTCCGGCGAAGGAAGCAGCGGCTGCTATTGGGCAGTTCATCGCGGGGTTGCGAACATGAACGCTTACAGCAATGCAGGGCAAAGCGGCACGATGCGGCGTTTATCATTGTCTATACAGGATGGCTCTGTACAAAATTGTCTGCAACGAACTGCGCTTGCGTGGGTGCCGTTGCATTGCGAGGAGAATAGATGGATATCTCCGACTGGAGACAGAAGATCGATGAGCTGGATGTCGAAATCGTTCGGCTCATCAACAAACGTGCGGAAGCTGCGCGTGCGATTGGAGAGCTCAAGAAGACCGCAGATTTGCCAGTCTATGAACCGCGCCGCGAGCAAGAGGTCTTCGACCGTGTTCGCAAGGCGAATCCCGGACCGTTGGCCGACGCTGAGTTGCTTCATGTTTATGAGCGGATCATTGACGTGATGCGAACGCTGCAGCGGCGGGATCTTTAGCGTTCAGCGTTGGCCGGGACAGCTGATCTTTTGGTTTTGTATCTAATTTGGTTACGTAAAGAGAGTGACGCGAAGACGATGATAGTTGCGATGCATGGCGAGGCGACGGAAGAAAATATACAACAGGTGATCGAACGCATGGTGGAGCTTGGCTTCAACGTTCACCGGACGACAGGGGCAGCACAGACGATTCTCGCTGGGGTCGGGACCCCGGAACATTTTGAGGTTGCCGAGTTCAAGGTGTTGGCCGGTGTTTACGATGCGTATCGAATCTCGTCGCCGTACAAGCTGGCGGGGCGAAGCTTCCGGCCGGGGGGAACGACCATTACGTTTCCGAACGGAGTCGTCGTTGGCGGCGAGGAAGTTGTGGTGATGGCTGGACCGTGTTCGGTGGAATCGCGGGAGCAGATTCTGACCAGCGCAAAGCAGGTTGCTGCCGCAGGAGCGAAGTTTTTGCGGGGTGGGGCATTTAAACCACGGAGCTCCCCGTACAGTTTTCAAGGCATGGGACTCGATGGGCTGAAGCTGCTGCGTGAGGTCTCCGATGAGACAGGGCTGCTGGTCATCACCGAAGTGATGGAGATCTCGCAGATCGAGTTGATGTTGCCGTATATCGATTGTTTCCAGGTGGGTGCGCGTAATATGCAGAATTTCAACCTGCTGCGTGAGCTTGGGCATGTGAGGAAGCCGGTTCTGATGAAGCGGGGAATCTCAGCGACGATCGAAGAGGTGCTGTTGAGCGCGGAGTATATCCTGTCGGGCGGTAACTACAACCTGATGCTGTGTGAGCGGGGTATTCGGACGTACGAGACGTATACGCGGAATACGATGGATATCTCGGCGATTCCAGTGTTGAAGAAGCTAACGCATCTGCCGGTGCTGGGCGATCCGTCGCATGGCGTTGGGATTCGAGATCTGGTGCCTCCGATGGCGCTGGCGAGTGTGGCTGCTGGTGCGGATGGGTTGTTGATGGAGATGCATCCGAATCCGGATAAGGCGATGAGCGATGGCGCGCAGAGTTTGTATCCGGAACAGCTACAAAAATTGATGGCGCAGCTGAAGTTGCTGGCGCCGGTTGTGAACAGGATCATGGCTTAGAGCGAGGATTCCGGCATAATGGAGCGGGTTTTCATCATCGGGACGGGATTGATCGGGGCTTCGATTGGCCTGGCGCTGCGTGCGGCTGGATTTGGCGGGCGCATCGATGGGTGGGATGCGAGCCAACTTGAAATGGCTTCTGCTTTGCAGATGGGCGCAATCGACGGCAGAGCAGCGAGTCGCGAGAATGCTCTCGAACTGGCGCGGTTGGCAGATGTAACTGTGCTGGCAGTTCCGGTGATTGCGATCAAAGACTGGATGCAGCGGCTGGCGCCGGTGCTGAGTGCGGGGCAACTTGTGACCGATGTTGGGAGCACCAAGCTTGAGATAGTGGAGTTGGCGCGGGAGTTGTTTGCTGGAGATACAACCGCAGTCTTCCTGCCGGGGCATCCGATGGCGGGCAAGGAATCAGGCGGCGCGTTGTTGGCGGAGGCCAGGCTATTCGATGGCGCAATGTGGTTGTTTACACCTGTTTCAACCGAAATGACAAGGATCGAGAAAGATTGGCGCGGGTGGATGGGTTGTTTCGGGTCGCGGATGCTGGACATGGATGCGATACGGCATGACGAGTTGTGCGCTTGGGTGAGCCACCTGCCACAAATGCTTTCGACAGCACTGGCTGCGCTGCTTGAGGAAAAGTTTGGTGATGCTCCGGAGATCGCTGCGATTGGTGGACGGGCTTTGCGCGAAACTACACGCCTGGGAGCCAGTCCTTACAGCATGTGGCGAGATGTAGCGATGACGAACACCGGGCCAATCGGGGATACTCTGTTGGCGTTGGAGCAACGGTTGCAGCACGTGCGGGAGAATCTACGGACGCCTGAGTTGCGGGATGAGTTTGTCCTGGCCAATCGGTTTCGTCAGCGGCGATGATTCGTGCGTTGGACAGTGAAATTGATACTTTACGAGTTTGAAGAAAGATCATGATGCCTGTGAAGGATTCGATAAGCCAACTGAGTGTCAGCCTTGCCGGCGTCATTGCTGCGCGAGAGCGGGTTCGTGAAGCGATCTATTATTCGCCTTGCCCACATTCACAGATGCTGTCGGCGCTGACGGGGCAACAGGTGTATTTGAAGCTTGAAAACCTGCAGATGACCGGCTCGTTTAAAGAGCGCGGTGCACTGAACCGGATTGCGATGCTGACGCCGGAGCAGGCTACGCGTGGCGTGGTTGCAGCGAGCGCGGGGAACCATGCGCAGGGTGTGGCGTATCACGCGACGAAGCGAGGGATTCGCGCGCTGATCGTGATGCCACTTGCGACACCGCTGGTAAAGGTAACGGCGACCCGGGGATTTGGCGCGGAGGTGGTTCTGCACGGCGCGAACTACGACGAGGCTTGCGAGGAGGCTACTCGGCTTTGCGTGGCGGAGGGGATGACGTTTATTCATCCGTTTGACGATGCAGTGGTAATGGCCGGGCAAGGCACGATTGGGCTTGAGTTGTTGGAGCAAGTGCCTCGACTGGAGGCTGTGGTGGTTCCAATCGGAGGCGGCGGGTTGATTGGCGGTGTTGCCTGCGCGATCAAAGAGTCGCGTCCAGATGTTCGCGTGGTTGGAGTGCAGACCTCTAGGCTGCCTTCGATGGTGGCGGCGCGAACGGCCGGACATCCGGTGACATTGGAGCCTTCGACAACCATCGCCGATGGTATCGCAGTGCGGCGAGTTGGAGATACGACTTTTCCTGTGGTCGAACGCTATGTCGATGAGATTGTGACTGTCGATGAGGACGAGATTGCTTCGGCGATTCTTGTTCTACTGGAGCGGGAGAAGACGCTGGCCGAAGGTGCGGGAGCCGCGGCGTTGGCGGCGTTACTACAGAAAAAGACCTCGCTGAATGGCGCGCATACGGCGGTGATGGTGTGCGGCGGAAATATTGATGTGACGTTGTTGAGCAGGATCATCGAACGCGGTTTGGTGCAAGATGGGAGGATGATCCGGCTGCGGATTCATCTGCTGGATAAGCCCGGGGCGCTTGCTGAGCTGACTTTGTTGATCGCAAAGTATCGGGCGAATATCGTGGACACGCTCTACAATCGTGCGTACTACGGGGTGAATCTTGGCGATACGACGATTGACATTACGATGGAGACGCGAGGGCGCGAGCAGGTTGAGGAGTTGCTAGCAGCGATGACGGCTGGAGGTTACAGATACAGCCAAGTGATCTAGATTTCGCAGAGATCCTGTAGGTCAGGACTTTTCGTAGTGAAAATGTAGTTCCTGCTCACTGGCTACGGGCTGGCCGTCTTTCGTAGCCGGATGAAAGGTCCACTGCTGGATGGTTGCGATGACGGTTTCGTCGATTCCGTGACCGAGCCCGCTGGTCATTTTAATGTCCGCAATCCTGCCTGTGGTGTCGATAACGATATCGAGGATGACGTCGCCTTTGGTGCCGTGCGGGAGGGTGGAGAGGTCAGGCTTAGGCGTGGGAAAGTAGTTTAGTAGCGCAATGTTGATGTTGCCGGACCCCAGGGAGTCGGCGCCAGCGGCAGAGTCCGGCTGCGTGGAGGCCGGCGAACTCGTGTTAGGGGAAGTGGTGGATTCCTTTGGCTTTTGCGTTGGTGGAATTGGTAGCGGAGTGGTGGATACAGCCTGCTTAGGCTGGGCCTTTGGGTTTGGCGTGGAGGTTTGCAGAGGGGCTTTGCCCGGGGAATACGTCAGAAGCAGGTTGGTACCGTGCGGGTCGCCGGGAAGGCGGATGGGTGCGACCCAGGAGGCGCGCTGGTGGATGAGCGCGGCGATGAGGAGCAGATGCAGGAGAGAGGAAGCTATGGCGTAGTTCGGGGTTCGACGCTGGACTGCAATGGGCTTGCCGATGGTGTCCATGCTTAATCTGCTCCTTTCTCTATGATGTAACTGCAGATGCGCTTCTTTTTAGACGCGGGTGAAGGTGGTCTGTTGCTTTTCCTGGTGGCGTTCGGTGGCGAGGGAGATGAGTCGATCGATGAGTTGCGTGTAGGGTAGGCCTGAGGCTTCCCAGAGCTTGGGGTACATGCTGATACTGGTGAACCCGGGCATGGTGTTGATTTCGTTGAGGTAGATGCGGGCTTTGGATTCCCTGCCCTTTTTATTTTTGGGGGCGGGTTCCATGAGGAAGTCGACACGGGCTAGGCCGGCGCAGTCGCACGCGCGGAAGGCAGCAATGGCCATTTCGCGGATTTCTTTTGATTCTGACTTTGAGAGTTGCGCGGGGATGATAGGGACAGAGGCGTCGGAGTGGTACTTGGCGTTGTAGTCGTAGAACTCGGCGCCGGGGACGATCTCGCCGACGACGGAGGCCTCGGGGGAGTCGTTGCCGAGGACGGCTACTTCGAGTTCGCGGGGTTTGGCGCCGGGGCCGCCTACGCCCTGCTCGATGATGAGCTTGCGGTCGTAGCTGGCGGCGAGATCCATGGCGGGGGCGAGTTCGCTGCGGTCGTGAACTTTGCTGATGCCTACGGAAGAGCCTAGATTCGCGGGTTTAACGAAGACCGGGTAGGTAAGCTTCTTTTCTATGCGCTTTGTGCAGCGCTTTGCGTCGGCCTTCCACTCGCTGCGAAGGAGGTTGACGTGCGGGGTTTGAGGGAGGCCCGCAGCGGCAAAGAGTTGCTTCATGGCGGACTTGTCCATGCCTGTGGCGGAGCCCAGGACGCCGGAGCCTACGTAGGCGATGTCAGCTAATTCGAAGAGGCCCTGGATGGTGCCGTCTTCGCCGAAGGTGCCGTGGAGGACGGGGAATATTACGTCGAGCGACTGGGCCAAGGAGCCGTTTTGTTGCGCGAGGGCTTCGTGGCCAGTGCTGGCGCGAAGCGCGACGGATTTGGTGGTGGTGCGTTTCTTCTGGATTGGTGCGGGTTTTGTGTCGCCTGCGAGCAGGTGCTGGGCATCGGTGGAGGTGAGCCACTGGCCTTGTTTGGTGATTCCTATGGGAATTACTTCGTATTTTGTCTGGTCGATGGCTTTGAGGATGGAGGCGGCGGAGAGGAGGGAGACTTCGTGTTCGCCGGAGCGGCCGCCGAAGAGGATGCCAATGCGGAGTTTTTCAGGGGTGGGCTGGGTGGTTTGCTTTTTGGTCTGTTTCTTCTGTTTCGTCATGGATACGTACAAGTCTCTCCTAAATTCGGACGGTTCTGCGGGAAAAAAATGTTGAGTAATCGAAGTGGTCTTTTTGCAGGGGGTTTTGAGGATTTTGGTGTTTTTGGTGGTGGTTTTTTGTGGTGAAGATGTGGTGTTTTGCGTGGCTGATGTGGTGTTTTGGCAGTCACTTTTTATGGCTCAAAAAATACGCCACGGTTTTGTGAAATATTTTGTTTGGCTGGGTGATTGGCTCGGGGCTGACCTGCATCTTTCTCTTCTAT
>CAZZZG010000164.1:0-7924 GCA_964658525.1 uncultured Edaphobacter sp. | reverse complement strand
GCTGAACGAGGTCGATGGGCAGGAGCAGGTGCTGCTGGTTGAGCTGGTGGATTGAGCTTCGATGACGGTAGGGGAAAGCTCTCGTGTGATGAAGAGTTCTGAGTATGCTGCGGGTTCTTTGCTGACGGTGGCGAACCTGTCGGTGGAGGATGTGGCGGCGATTCTGGCAGCGACGGACCGGCTGGAAAGAATGGCTGTGGCGGAGCGGGTGAGGATTCTGGCGGAGCGGCGGATTGCGCTTCTGTTTTATGAGTCGAGCACACGGACCAGGACGTCGTTTGAGTTGGCGGCGAAGTCGCTGGGGGCGATGACTACGCTGGTTAGCGATAAGTCTTCTTCGATTGAGAAGGGTGAGAGCCTGAAGGATACGGGGCTGACCCTGAGGGCGCTGGGGGCTGAGTGCATTGTTCTTCGGCATGCGAATTCGGGCGCGCCGTATCTGCTGGCGAAGGCGACGGGGTTGCCGGTGCTGAATGCCGGGGATGGAATGCATGAACATCCTTCGCAGGCGCTGCTGGATCTGCGGACGATGCTGGCGCGGTTGCCTGAGGTGGGTGGACGGCTGGTGAATGGGAAGACGCTGGATGGCGTGACGGTGGTGATTACTGGGGATATTCTGCATAGCCGCGTGGCGAGGTCGAATGCGCTGTTGCTGCCGAAGCTGGGAGCGAAGGTGGTGCTGTGTGGGCCGAGGGAGTTGTTGCCGGAGGATGCGTTGGGGTTGGGCGTCGGCGGGACTAAGGGCTGCGTGGTGATTGAACGGGATTTTGATAAGGCTTTGAAGCAGTCGCAGGTTGTGATGATGCTGCGGATTCAACGGGAGCGGCTGGCGGGGTTGGAGCTGGATCTGGGGGATTATATTTCGCGGTATCAGCTGGATCAGGAGCGGTTGGCGGCGCGATCGCCGGAGGCTCTGGTGATGCATCCGGGGCCTATGATTCGGGGGCTGGAGATCTCGGGTGAGGTGGCGGATGGGCCGAACTCGGCGATTGAGGATCAGGTGCGGCATGGGTTGGCGGTGAGGACGGCGTTGCTGGTGAGGGCGTTGGGCGCGGGCGGATTTGAGAGTGTAACGGTATGAGTGACATATTGATTCTGAACGGGCGTCTTGTGGACCCAGCGAATGGCCTGGATGCGGAGCGGGATGTGCTGCTGCGGCATGGGCGGGTGGCTGCGGTGGAAATGCCCGGGGCTCTGCGGGTGGCGAAGGCGAAGGAGACGATTGACGCGAAGGGGATGATCGTCGCACCGGGGCTGGTGGATGTGCACGTGCATCTGCGGGAGCCGGGACAGACTTATAAGGAGTCGATTAAGACAGGGACTGCGGCGGCGGCGGCGGGCGGCTTTACGAGTGTTGTGGCGATGCCGAATACGGTGCCGGTTAATGACACGGTTGCGAGGCTGGAGTGGATGCTGGATGCCGCGCGTGGGGCTTGCGTTAAGTTGTTTGCGATGCCGGCGGCGACGTTTGGAAGTATGGGCGAGGAGATTACGGACTTTCACGAGCTGCAGCGGGCTGGGGCGGTGGGGTTTACGGATGATGGGAAGCCGGTGCTGGTTGACCGTGTGATGCGGGCCGCGCTGGTGGCGGCGGCGGGGATTGGCGTTCCGGTGTCGCAGCACGCTGAGGATACGCGGCTGACGGGCGGATGCAGCATGAATGCTGGGCCGGTGGCGTTTCGGCTGGGGTTGCGTGGGATGACGGTGGAGGCGGAGTCGAAGATTGTGGAGCGGGATATTCGTCTGCTGAAGGATATCGAGCAGCATGACGGGTTGCGGCCCCATTTGCACGTGCAGCATGTATCGACGGCGAAGGCGATGGAGGCGATTCGGCAGGCGAAGCGCGACGGGTTGCATGTGACCTGCGAGGTGGCACCGCATCACTTTACGCTGACCGATGAGGCGATTGGGGAGTACGACACGAATGCGAAGATGAATCCTCCGCTGCGGAATGACGCGGATAGGTTGGCGATGATCGCCGGGTTGATGGATGGGACGGTGGATTGTATTGCGACCGATCATGCGCCGCATGCGCTGTTTGAGAAAGAGCAGGAGTTTGAGCGGGCTCCGAATGGGATTACGGGGCTGGAGACGGCATTGGGGCTGGCGTTGCGGGTGTTGCATAAGGGCAACGGGATGCCGATCTCGCGGGTGATTGAGTTGATGAGTACGCAGCCGGCTGGGATTGTTTCGCTTGAGGGGCGCGGGACAATGAAGGTGGATAGTTTTGCGGATGTGGTGATATTCGATCCGGCGGCGGAGTGGAGTTTTGCGGCGGCGAAATCGAGATCGAAGTCGCGGAATACTCCGTTTGATGGCGCGCCCATGCTCGGTCGAGTCGTGGCTACGATTAGCGAAGGGCGCGTTGTCTTCAAGACGCAAGAAGTTTGATGACAGCTGAAGAGCGGATGGATCCTAAGCGATGTGTCAATGATTTTCAAAAAAATCATCTCAAATACATCGAAGAGATAGGAGTTTCGATCATGCACGTAGCCCCGGGCGTAAATCCAGACACGCCCGGCTGGTCATACACCATCGGTCTGTGGCATAAGTATCAACTTCCCGAGGTAATTCTCATCGGCCTCGACTACAAGCTGGCCGAAATCATACTCGACAATTTACACATCTCTATCAGAGACGAAGAACAAACTTATACGGATGGTACCGCCGCCACGGACATTCTGAGGGGTTATGTTTGCTTCTTCAAGACAATTGAGCCTGCTGTATATGGAGATTGGTTCGCTGCGGATCGTTGGTTCTATGACGGCACCGATTTTCCCGCTGTGCAACTCTTATGGCCGAATACTTTTGCTGTTTATCCTTGGGAGGACAACGCCGACGATTATCTTCGTTGGTGCCAGCCAATACTGTCAGAGCTTCCAATACGCAGCGACACCTGAACCAGGAAAAGGGTCTGAAGAAATCGAGACTGGCCCAATCGAGAACGGTTAGATCGCCGTCAGATTATTCACGCTGCATGATGGCTAGTTCGTTGCCCGCGGGGTCGGTGAAGTGGAAGCGGCGGCCGCCGGGGAAGCTGAAGATGGGGAGGGTAATCTTGCCGCCGGCTTTCAGTATGCTCTGCTCGGTCTCTTCGAGATTTTGCGATTCGATGACTGGTAGCGGGGCTTTGGTGCGTTCGGCGGGGTCGGCGTTGAAGCCGCCTTCGGTGCCGCTGTCGGAGAATGCGGCGTAGGTGGGGCCGTAGTCCTGGAAGGACCAGCCGAAGAGGTTGGCGTAGAAATCCCGGGTTGCAGCCAGCTCCTGAGCTGGTAGCTCTAAGTAGACGATTTTTAAGTTAGGCATCGTTGTCCTCGCGGAGATACGCGTCGCTGATTCCTCCATCTGCGCCGCCGCGGAGTAGTTAGCGGGGCAGGTAGAGACCGGCGGATCCGGCCTCGCGAGGGACAGATTCAACATAAAACGGGATGATGGCGGGGTCAACGAAATCGTTGATGGCGGAGAAGCTTGGAACGGAGTGAGAGCAATTTCGTATAGTGACGCATGAGAACTTTGCGGTGGGCGACGCTGATTCTTGTTTTGACGGTGATGGTAGTTGGGCGGCCCGGGTTTGGTGCGACGTATGAGGTGGGGATGAGTTCGCGGGTTTTTAAGCCTGCGCATGCGCGGAACTGGCGAGGGGCGAAGACTGAGGCGCTGGTTACGACGATCTGGTATCCGGTGAGTGTGGATGTGGCGGTTCATGAAGAGCCGGTTGTGATTGGGCCTCCTGAAGGGCCATTATTTTTGGCGGGGAGTGCGGCGGCGGATGCTCCGATTGCGGCGGCGCCGGCGAAGTTTCCGGTGGTGATGCTGTCGCATGGGACGGGTGGGTCGGCGCTGCAGTTGGCGTGGCTGGGTACGGTGCTGGCGCGTCATGGGTATATTGCGGTTGGGGTGAATCATCCTGGGAATAATGCCCTTGAGCCTTATACCGCGGAGGGGTTTGTTTTGTGGTGGGAGAGGGCGACCGATATCAGCGATGCGTTGGATGCGCTGCTGAGCGATCCGACGTTCGGGCCGCATGTGGATGAGGGCCGGATTGGGGCGGCGGGGTTCTCGATTGGCGGATATACGGTGCTGGAGCTGGCGGGTGCGCGGACGGATCAGGAGCGGTTTCTGAAGGCTTGCGAGACTGATCCTACGCTGCACAAGTGCGTGGTGCCGGAGATGAAGAACATGGGTGACCCGGAGCGGATGCTGGCGAAGGTGCGGGCGAGCAGTGCGGAGTCGATGGCACGTGGAGGTGCGAGCTATCGGGACCAGCGCATTCGTGCGGTGTTTGCGATCGCTCCGGCGGTGGGGCAGGCGTTCGATGCGGATGGGTTTCGCGAGGTGACGATTCCGGTGTCGATGGTGGTGGGTGCAGCGGATCGGATTGCTCCGGTGGCGACCAATGCGGGGAGGTTTCTGGCGTTGATGCCGAATGCGCACCTGACGGTGTTGCCGGGTGGTGTGGCGCATTACACGTTCTTAGATACTTGCACGGATGCGGGGAAGGCTAAGCTTCCGGTGTATTGCGGGGATGCTGAGGGGGTCGATCGGGAGAAGGCGCATACGACAGTGTCTGAGATGGGAGTGAAGTTCTTTGATAGGAATTTGAAGTGAACAGACAAGTGTGGGGCAGCAGCTTGGAGTGAGTGTCAGACGGGATGCAACCGCACAATCGATTGGGTCTCTCCACTGCGCCGCTCACGATGAAACTGTGAGCGGCTTCGGTCGAGATGACGGTGTTGCGTGGGGGGAGAGTAAAACGCGAGTTGGTTTAGTGGGTGTGGAAGACGGATTTATTGACGTCGGGCCAGAACTCTTTCCAGAAGAAGTTGAAGCCGTCGATGATGTCGCTGGTAAGCCACTTTTGACCGACCTTCGTCCAGGTGCGATATGTGGTTGGGTAATACAGGCTTGAGATGCCGGCGGCTGCGCCTGAGCCAATGACTTCGGAGAAGTTGAAGGTGGCATCTCCATCGTCTTTGCGCGAGATGAGGACTCGGGAGACGGCGTAGAGAGTGCGCTTGCGGAAACCGCCGTGGCCAAGGGTATAGAAGCGGTTGTCCTGCTTGAAGATGATAGGGCCGAGGCCACCTACCCAGAAGTTTTCGTCGATGGTGTCCGCGAGAGTATGCCAGTAATAGCGGCCATAGCCGGCGACGCCCTGATGAAACTCGGGATAGGATTTGCTGTTGAAGGCGAAGCCGGCCTGGATACCGGCGATGAAGAAGGAGGAGTAGTCGAAGGTGTCCTTGCCGGCGATGATGAACTTTTCGCTGGGGCTCATGGGCGGCAGTTTCGTGTCGGCGGAGACCGAACGGAAGTTGGGTACGATGCCGAGGATGCGCTTGGTCTGCTGGGTTCCGTTGGGGCTGACGGCGTCGGGGTTGTCACTTTGGACGGGCGGAGGGGCGGTGCGCTGCGGGTAGAGCAGAGCGCTGGGCGCGTCGGGAAGGTCGGCGGCAGCCACGGTGACGGGGGCATCTGCAACAACGGGGACGTCTGTGTCGTTGAGGTCTAGACTGGAGGATTCGGTTGCGGATGAGTCGAGTGCGGGGACCACGTCTGAGCTGCTGGAGGCGGGGCCGCCGGGAGAGAGAGGCTGCTGCTGAGCTTGGAGGGTGGAAGTTGCCCCGGAAAGTGATAAGAAAAGCGCTATGCCAAGCACCAGGCCGTCAAGCCTGGATTGGCGGAGTTGCAATAGGGGCATACTGTTAAGACGCATGTTTTTGAGAATAGTCTCGCGGGATCGTGTGATTGGTGAAATTTGGCTGTTTCGTGCGAGAGGGGTCTCGATCGATACTGCTCTTCTCCACAGTTGAAGTTTTAGGGTTTGGGCTATAAGACCCCTGTTTTCTTCGCGACGGAAGCGAAGGTCTCGAGTGCCTGATCGATCTGCTCGCGGGTGTGCTCGCTTGTCATGATGGTGCGGATGCGGGCTTTGCCTTCGGGGACGGTGGGGAAAGCAATGCCGGTGGCCATGACGCCGGCTTCGAATAGTGCGCGGGAGAAGTCCATGGTGCGGCGGCCGTCGCCGATGATGATGGGGGTGATGGGGGTTTCGCTTTTGGGAGTGGTGTTGCCGCCTACGTCGAAGCCTGCGTCGGTGAGTTGCTGCTTGAAGTAGGCGGTGTTGTCCCAGAGACGCTGAATGCGGTCGGGTTCGTTTTCGAGAATATCGAAGGCCGCGATGCAGGTGGCGGCGACCGAGGGCGGATGCGAGGTGGAGAAGAGGAAGGGACGCGCGCGGTGATAGAGGTAGTCGATGAGGTCGCGGCTGCCGCAGACGTAGCCGCCTAGTGCACCGATTGCTTTGGAGAGGGTGCCGACCTGGACGTCGACTTTGTCGGTGGCGTGGAAGTGGTCGACGGAGCCGCGTCCGTTGCGACCGAGGACGCCTGAGGCGTGGGCGTCGTCGACCATCATGATGGCACCGTACTTTTCGCAGAGGGCGGCGAGCTTGTCCACGGGGCCGATGTCGCCGTCCATGGAGAAGACACCGTCGGTGATTAGGAGTTTGCGGCCGGGCTCGTTCTGGACTTCCTGGAGGAGCTGTTCGGCGTGGGCGATGTCTTTGTGGCGGAAGACTTTGATTTTGGCCTTGGAGAGGCGGGCGCCGTCGATGATGCTGGCGTGGTTGAGTTCGTCGGAGAGGATGAAGTCTTCTTTGGCGAGGATGCTGGAGACGGTGCCGGCGTTGGCGGCGAAGCCTGACTGGAAGACGACGCAGGCCTCGACTCCCTTGAAGGCGGCGATCTTTTCTTCGAGCTCCATGTGGATGTGCATGGTGCCGGCGATGGTGCGGACGGCGCCGGAGCCTACGCCATATTTTTTGGTGGCTGTGATCGCGGCTTCCTCGAGCCTGGGATGATTGCAGAGGCCGAGGTAGTTATTGGAGGCGAGGTTGATGACGTGCTTGCCGTCGTAGGTGCAGACGGGGGCCTGCTGGTCGTCGAGCACGCGCAGCTTGAAGAAGGTGCCGCGCTCGCGGAGATCGTCGAGCTGGGCGGTGAGATGGGCAAGCTGGGGGCGTTTGGCGGCTGCGGTGGACATGAATATATCTTAATCCTTTTGTGGCTGGGCGGTCTCTGGAACGGAATCAGCATCTTAGGAGGTGAGCTGTCTGCGAAGAGCCGTTTGTGGGCGGCAAACCTTTTGATTTCAGAACGAGGACGGAATGATGACCTTTCAAAACGCAGGGAAGATTGCCAGCGCGACGGTACTTGCGTTGGTGATGCTGAGTGGCTGTAAATCGAAGAAAGATGCCGCGCTCGATCAGGCGAAGCAGCAGGCCGCCGCCACGGGACAGGCGCAGCAGGTGGTCTCCACCGACAACAACGGCAATGTGACGACAACAACTGTGCAGCCGCCTGCACCGGGGCAGACAACGCAGGCTGTGACGACGACAACGACGCCGGCGGCTGCAGCAGCGCCCGTGGCGGCGAATACGCCTGCTACTGCACCTGGTGCTCCCGCGCCTGCAGACTCGGGACAAGCGATGACTGGAGCGCCGGTGACGGCGGGTCAGGTGGATTCTTCGGGACAGCCGGTGGGAGCGCCGGCGCCTGGGGAAGCGCCGATTGTGCGGCCGGCGGATGTGAAGGTGGCTGCGGGAACGAATCTGGTGATTCGGATCAATCAACACATCAGCGTAAAGACCAGCCATGCGGGAGACCGATTTACCGGAGAGGTGGTGGAGCCGGTGGTTGGACGGGGTGATCGTGTGGTGATTCCGAAGGGCGCGCCGGTGAATGGGGTCGTTGTGGCTTCGCACAGACGGGGGCACTTCAAAGGGTCTTCTATTTTGGAGCTGAGGCTTACCTATCTCACGCTAAACGGGACGCGTTATGCACTGGATACGTCGGATTTGACGCAGACGAAAAAAGGAAAGGGTAAGCGTTCGGCGGCAATTATTGGCGGCGGTGCGGGAGCT